>JBGTGB010000019.1:0-2156 GCA_041746975.1 Haliea sp.
GGCCTGGGCCGGGTGGCGCGCCTGGCGGCGCTATAAAAGCAACCAGTACCGGCGCACCGCGCGCCTTGCTGTGCAAGCGATCCTCGTCCGCCACGCCGACCACGGCGACCCGACGCGTACCCTGGGTGAGCTCAATACCCTGCTCAAAGCCGTGGCACTGCAGTCCTGCCCGCGGGCCGATGTCGCAGCCCTCAGCGGTGAGCGATGGCGCTGCTTTCTGAATGAAGGCCTGGAGCAGGCGCGCACCTCGCTGCGGTTTCCCGAAGTCATTGCCCGCGCTCACGCGCCTGACCCGGGGCCGGTCGACACCGCCGTCCTGCAGCGCTGCGCCGATACCTGGCTGCGCCGGCACCGGAGGCTGCAATGATTAGCTGGTTGTGGCCCTGGCTGGCGCTGTTGCTGCCGCTGCCGCTGCTGGTGCAGCGGTTCTGGCCCGCAGCGCAAAGCGAGGAAGCTGCACTACGGGTGCCGTTTTTCCAGCGTTGGCAGGCACTGGGCCAGCGCCAGGCAAGGCAAGGCGGTTCAGGCAATCGCGGGACCCTGGCACTGCTGTGGGTACTATGGATCTGTCTGCTGCTGGCTGCGGCGCGGCCGATCTGGATCGGAGATCCTGTCGAGTTGCCGAAGAGCGGGCGCGACCTGATGCTGGCTGTGGATCTGTCCGGCAGCATGCGGGTGGAAGACATGCAGGTGGGCAATAATCTGGTCCGGCGTATCGACGCAGTGCGTACCGTGGGCGCCGACTTTATCAGCCGGCGCCAGGGCGACCGGGTGGGGCTGATCCTGTTTGGCAGCAACGCCTACGTGCAGTCACCGCTGACTTTCGATGTAGCGACGGTGGAGCAGTTTCTGCTGGATGCGCAGATCGGTTTCGCCGGCCAGGAAACCGCCATCGGCGATGCCATCGGCCTCGCGGTCAAACGCCTGCGCGAGCGCCCCGCCCAGAGCCGGGTGCTGGTGTTGTTGACCGATGGCCAGGACACCGCAAGCACCATCAGCACCATGGACTCAGCAAGGCTTGCCCAGGGTCTGGGAATTCGTATCTACACCATCGGCATTGGCGCCGACCAGTTGGCCCTGCCCGGCCTCTTTGGTTCCAGCTTCGGCAGCCGTCGGGTCAATCCCTCCAGCGATATGGACGAGGCCGCGTTGCAGGAAATCGCCAACAGCACCGGTGGCCGCTATTTCCGCGCCCGAGATCCCCAGGAACTGGCCGGCATCTACCAGCTGCTGGACGAATTGGAGCCCATAGAACTGGAGGCCGCCACCTACCGGCCACGCCAGGCACTGGGCCACTGGCCGCTGCTGCTGGCGCTGCTGCTGAGCTTTGCTCTTGCCTGGCAGCGCCTTGAGCCGCGGCCTGCGCCTGGCGTGAGCAGCGAAGAGGTACAGCGCCGCCATGCCTGAGACCCTGTTCGGATTGCACCTGATGAGACCCCTGTGGCTACTGTGGGCGGCACCGGCGCTATTGCTTGCCGTGCTGCTTTGGCGACAACGCAGCCAGACTGGCGGCTGGAGCCGGGTGATAGCGCCAGAACTGCTGCGCTATCTGGTCCCGGAGCAACAGCAACGGCGGCGCAGCAATCTGCTGTTACTGGTCTGCGGCGCTTGGCTGCTGGCGTGTATCGCCGCCGCCGGGCCGAGCTGGAAAAAGATCCCACAGCCGGTGGAACAGGTGGAAGACGCACTGGTCCTGGTGCTGGACTTAAGCTACTCCATGAAAGCCACGGACCAGCCACCCTCGCGCCTGGACCGGGCACGGCAGAAGCTGCTGGACCTACTGGAAACCCGGCGCGAAGGCCAGACCGGGCTCGTCGCCTATGCGGGCGACGCCCATGTGGTTACGCCCCTGACCGATGACACCGGCACCATCGCCAACCTGCTGCCGGCCCTTAATCCAGACATGATGCCGCTCCCCGGCAGCGATACTCCCGGAGCCCTGCGCCTGGCGCTGGAATTGCTGGAGTCTGCAGGAGTCACTGGCGGCCGCATTCTGTTGCTGTCCGACGGCGTCGACGCAAGTGAAGTCCCGCGCATGGCCCGGCAGCTGCGCAGTGCCGGCGTCACGCTATCGGTGTTGGGGCTGGGCACAGCCACTGGCGCGCCCATGCCGCTGCCCCGCGGTGGGTTTTTGCGTGACGACGCCGGCGCCATCG
>JBGTGB010000020.1:0-1522 GCA_041746975.1 Haliea sp.
GCCGGCGCGGTCGCGGGCGGCTCATCTTGCAATGAGGGATAAATGGGGGGAGAAAGGCCCTATTTCAAGTGTGGTCTTGGCGACGGAAAGAGGTTTAGTCGCCAATTGCAGGAATTCGTTGGCGCACAGTGATTCAGGTCAATGTTTTGAAGGCTCGATGTCATGCTCATCTTCAGTCGCTGGAACTCACGAAGCAATGGCGGGGGTGCGCAATGGCCGGCTGCCCCATGTGTCGGACCTCCGCCGTGCAGGATGGTCGCATTTGATGAAATGTGGTGCTTGGGGTTCGGCTTTTGCGCGGCTAGAATACTGGTTATATACAGTATTGAGGGCCTTGTCATGGGTATGCCAGCGATTGTGGAAGATCGGCCTCAGCGACTGACCGGAGCGCAGCTGGGTCAGGCGATAACCCTGCTCTCGGGACAGATGAATGCAGCGAATCACCGCTTGTTGCGGATGATCGCCGAGTTTGATCGACGGGGGGATTGGCGCGAGCAGGGAACGATGCGCTCTTGTGCCCACTGGCTGGTGGCCCATTGCGGCATCACTCTGGGTGCCGCGCGGGAGAAGGTGCGGGTGGCGCGGCAGCTGGAAGTGCTGCCCGAGGTCAATGGCGCCTTCGCGGAGGGCGGCATCTCCTACTCCAAAGTGCGCGCTATCACCCGGGTGGCCACGCCGGAAAACGAGGGCTTTATGGTGAACCTGGCGCAGCAGAACAGCGCCGGGCATCTGGAGAGGCTGGTCAGCCGGTATGAACCCGTTGCGGAACCTGGGTTGGCGGGATTACTGGACTGCGGGCCAGATGAGATAGCGGCGGCGGGGGCTTCAGGCGCCCGGGCTTCAGACGGGACGGCCGAGAGTGCCGCTGCCGGTACTTCGGATGCTGCAGCCGGGAGTGGTGCCCCACCGCCGCTGGATGCCGAAGCCATGCGCGAGCTGGCCCGTGAGCTGTACTGGTTCCAGGACGAGGACGGCATGTGGGTCATGCACGCCAGGCTGCCGCCAGAGCAGGGGCAGCTGGTCATCAAGGCCCTGCAGGCCGTGGCCCGGCCGCTGGCGGAAGAGCGCCAGGAGGAGTGGCAGGCGAAGCAGAAGGCGCGTATGCAGGCGGTGGCGCGGAAGCTCCTGGAACGTCGGGGCGCAAAAGCAGATGCGGATGCAGAAAGCGGTGTGCATGAGGCTGATCCCGGTGTGGGCGCTGCAGAAAACAGCGCCTGCGAGCCCCTCCCGGACCATCTTGCTTACGCCCGCGCGGAGGAAAAAATCTCCGCTGAAACGTTTTCGCAGCACATGAAGCAGGTGCACGCCGATTCGCTGGCGGCCCTGGTGGAACACTTCCTGGCCTCGGGGCCGGATTATCGAGGCCTGCAGAGTTTAAAGAGCGCGGAGCGATGTCAGGTGGTGATGCATGTGGATGTAAATACCCTGCGGGAACAGCGATCGGGGGTGTGCTGCACCCACGGGCGGGCGCACTTCGAGGATAAACCGTGGCTGTCGCCGGCCACCGCGCGGCGGCTGAGTT
>JBGTGB010000021.1:0-4625 GCA_041746975.1 Haliea sp.
AACAAAGGCCAGACCCTTCATCTTGCCGTCATCCGGCCGCTTTACGAAAGACACGCCCTGGGCCTCCAAGCGCGCGCAGGCGGCGTGCACGTCCGGTACCGAAATGCCAATGTGGCCGAAACCTCGCGGCTCCTCATTGCCACTGTGATAGCCACCGAAAGCGGGGTCCGATTCGGTCCCCCAATTGTGGGTTAGTTCCAGCATTGCCCGCTGCCGAAACGCATAGGCGGTTCTGGCCGTGCTGTCCTGGGGCACAGGCTCATCGTCGGCCCGTACATAGCCAAGAAAAAACAGGCTGAACTGCATCTCGGAAAAGTCCAGCTGTTTGACCAGGGTCATACCCAACACATTGCAGTAGAAGTGCAGGGACTGCGCCGGATCCGCAATCCGCATCATGGTTTGGTTGAATACATACTGCTCAGTGCCAGCAACTTCCGTAACCCTGCCTTCCTGTACCGTCTGCAAACTGTTGCTGGTCATTACATGCCCTCCGTCCTGGTGTCAGAATTCATAGCGGATGGAGGCCACGGCGCGCCGGGGTTGCTCCAGTGAACCAATGATAATTGAGCTGAAAACGGGTGCCACTGCCCCACCGGCGAAGTTGGGAAACTCCTGAACGTCGATGTAATATTCCTCATCGAAAATGTTTTCTACATGCAACCTGAGTTCCCATGCGTCCCAAGCCAGGGAAGCACCGAGATCAACCACGGTAAAACTCTGGTTCTCCCAAAAAGGAAAGTCATCTCCAGGGACGTCGAAGAACTGGGCGTTGCTGGCGGCGTCGCCTTTATATCGTACCTGGGCGCGGGCCGTGAAACGCATACCGTTATCCAGATTGCGGACATAGTCGAGAGCGGTAGTAGCGCTGAATTCCGCCGTGTTGGGCGGGGTCTCGCCGGAGAGGTCGGCGCCGCTGATGGAGGACACGACGCCATCCTTCCACTCGGCGTTTACATATCCGAGACCCACTGATGCAGTCCAGCTCTCGCCAATCGCCAGCAGCATGTCGGCTTCCAGGCCCCATTGCTCGCAATCACCAATATTGACGATGCCTTCCACGAACCCGCCGGAAGGGTCTGTTGCCTGAAGTTCGAATTGACGGTCTTCGTAGTCTATATAGAAAGCAGCTGCAACCAGCGCGAGCTGCCCGCCCATGAGCTGCCCTTTGTAGCCGATTTCATACTGGGTTGCGCTCTCCGCGTCGTACCCAAAGAGGTTGTTATCGCCCGCGAAATTGCTCAGATTGGAGTCGCCTGGCTCGAATCCCTGGGACACAGTGCCATAGATCATTGTTGCTTCGTCGGAGGAGAACCAGGCCACCGAACCCCTGCCGAGCACCTCTGTGTCGTCCTGCCGACCGGCTAACCCGGAGTCCAGGTTCGAGCGGTCACTTCGCCAGCGGTCAGCACGTAAGCCGGCGCTGAACTCCCACTGATCCAAGCGGTAACTGACGTTGGCAAACAGCGCGCGCTGCTCACGCTTGCGCTGGCTGAACTCAAAAGGCACCACTGCCAAAATGTCCGCGTCATCATTACCCGGCAATGGGTCGCAGAATCCCGGGTCCAGATAGCAAAAGCCACCGCGGATATTAAGTACCGACAACAAATCGCGCTCAAGATCCAGCATGTAAGCGCCAGCCTGCCACTGGAGCGCACTGTCAGTGTTCGAGCTCAACCGGAACTCGAGCGTGGTGGCCTCGAAGTCCTCGGGGCGGAACAGGTCAAGCACATGGTCCTGGACAAGATCGAGGTCCGTCTCGCGCTCGGAACGGGTGTCGGTGTAGGACCCGATGACCGTCATGGCAATACTATCGAGGCCGTAGTTGAGCTCCAGTGTAGCGGCAGTAGTGTCCCGCTCATGGCGAGGGTTGAAACTGGTGTCTACGAGGTTGGAGTAGGTGAAGTCGCCGCTTAACTCCCGGATCCAGGTATTGTTCGGCCCATCCATTTCATTGTGGCGCAGAGTGATGTAGGCCGAAAGTCGATCGCTAAGATCTCCCGCCAGCGTCGCCCTCACGCCATAGCGATCCATCTCGCCGACATCCGCATCGTTGGCGTTGCGCAAGCCATTATTGCGGACAGATCCAGGATTTTTCAGGTAACCGTCGCTGGTTTCGGTGAATCCGAACAACCGCAGCGCCCAGGAATCGGAAAGAGGCAGGTTCATCTGCCCCTCCGCGTCCAGGTAACCGAACTCGCCTGCGGAGAGTTTGATGTGGCCGCTCCTCCGCTCGGGGTCGGGCCGCTGTGAGACAAATTTGACAGCACCGCCGATGTTGGAGCCACCGTACAGTACGCCCTGTGGACCCTTCAGCACCTCCACCCGCTCCATGTCGCCAAAGCGAGAGGAGGCATCGGAAAACAGCTGCACATCATCCAGGTAAAATCCAACCCCCTGGGTGTTGCCGAAGCCGCCGAGCCCACGCATCGTTACATTAGGAAAGCCGTCGAGGCGGGTACTCATGTACAGGTTCGGCACGAGCAGACTGATGTCTTTCAGGGAGCTGATGTTTGCGCGCTCGATCATGCCAGCGGAAAAGCTGGCGACCGACTCCGGCACCTCCAGCACGCTCTCTTCCCGTTTGCGAGCCGTCACCGTCACTTCCTCCAAAACCATGCGCTCCTGCGCCAGGACGCTAGCTGGGGTGGTGACCGCGCCTGCGGTCGCTACCATGAGAAACGTCAGGGATTTTTGAATTTTCACGGTGGTAACTCCTTCTGAACTGCGTCGGGAGCCGCCGACTGGGAACTTCGTTGTCGCCGAACTCAGTTATTGTTATTCACTTTTAGGGCCTCCTCACTCTATGCGCATTTACCGCGGTGGGCTTTGCCGAGAGTGACAACGTGCTGTCCTGAGAGTGCAAGGAGCGGCGCCACAGCCGCGGTCCTGGCGGTCGCCAACACTCCATCGAGGGTGAAACCGACAATTGACAGCGCAGCACCGGCAGATATAGCCTCAGGAAGCCGGGCCCAGTTGGCCCGGTTATTGCGGAAATCTATTGCTCACATAACGCATATTAGCTACATATCGGTAGTAGGAGTTTTGAGCTTGAACGTACCCGCGCTCAGTAAATGGAACACCGACCCTTTCGCAGGCGCCAGCAAGTACGAGGCATGGACCGATGTGCTGACCAACAACTACGGGCGCTGGGCCGTCGCGCGGCCCACCAGTCCGCAGTTTGAAGCGAAGCTAAGAGCGGCCAGCGCCGGCGGCCTGAAGATTATCGATTGTATCTGCGACCCCTGCGAAGCGACCCGGGATGCGCGCCTGATTCGGGAGGATGACGGCGAATTTCTTGCCATTCAGTTGGTACTTGCGGGACGAGAGCACATGCGCTTTAACGGCGAGGCTTTTACGCTTGAAACGGGCGATATCTTTGTTTGGGATAGCGCTCGCCCGATGACATTCAAAGTCACCGAGCGGCTGCACAAGATCTCGCTGCTCATGCCCTTGGAGCGATTGAAGAACTGGATGCCGGGCAACTGGCAGTCCATGCCGCACAAGCTCCCGCAAGCGTCCGCCAACCGCATTCTCCTGAGCTCGCTGATAACGACGATGGTCGACGAACACTTTACCAGTGCAGCGATCGATGACCGCGCCATCTGTGAGGCGACCATCGCAATACTGACCGGCGGCATGAGCACGCAGAACGAATCTGGCCAGATCTCGCAAAAGCAGGGACAACTTGAGCGCCTGAAGCACTTCATCGGAGTACAACTGTCCAATCCGGATCTGGGGATAGACATGATTGCGACTAGCAATCGCATTTCTGTGCGCTACCTGCACTGGGTATTCAGTGGCAGTGGCAGCACTGTCAATGAGTACATTACGCGTCAGCGGCTTGAGGTCAGTCGCAAAGACCTGCAGAACCCCCTGATGCATGCACGCAGCATTTCGGCAATTTGTTATTCATGCGGATTCAGCAATCAGGCCCACTTCAGCAAGCGCTACCGGCAGCTATACGGCGAGACCCCCAGCGCTACCCGTGACAGAGCTCAAGATCGCTCCTGAATATACTGCAGGTAAGGCTGACGCTACTTGCGGGGTTTCCGCGGAGAGCGCCGGCCAGGCGCGGTGGGTACCGGCCCCTTGCGCTTGCCGAACTGGCGCTCCATGACTTCCTTTTCCTTGATGGTGTTGCGCTTGATCTTTTTCGGTTCCAGTTTCGCCAGCTGGTACAGCGCCTTCACTTCCTTGGGATCCATCTCGGCCCACTGGCCCTGCTTGACCTTGGAGGGGATGAACACGTTGCCGTAGCGCACCCGCTTCAGACGCGAGACCGTGAGGCCCTGGGATTCCCACAGGCGCCGCACCTCGCGGTTGCGACCCTCCATCAGCACCACGTAGTACCAGTGGTTGATACCGTCACCGCCGCCGTCCTGAATATCGGAGAAGCGGGCCACACCGTCGTCCAGCATCACCCCCTCCAGCAGACGGGCGAGCACATCCTCGTCGACCGCCCCCATCACCCGCACCATGTACTCCCGCTCGATGTTGGCGGAGGGGTGCATGAGAGCGTTGGCCAATTCGCCGTCGGTGGTGAACAGCAGCAGGCCGGAGGTGTTGAAATCGAGCCGGCCGATGGAGATCCAGCGCCCGGACTTGATCTTGGGCAGGCGTTCAAA
>JBGTGB010000022.1:0-3553 GCA_041746975.1 Haliea sp.
TCGGCGAGAAAGCTGCCGTCGCCGGGCCCGACTTCCAGAGCCGTGTCCAGACGCGCCAGCGGAGCGTCCCGCAGGATTTGCGCCACGGTGTCGGCGTATTGCTCGTAGCTGGCGATGAGGTCCTGCTGCTGGCGGAACTTGTGGGCGTTGTCGCGAAAAAAATGCCGCGAGTTGGCCTCCCGCTGTTCCTGCACCGTGGCCAGATGCCGGGCGAGAGTCTCAGGCAGGGGCAGCGCATCGAGAGTGTCGAATATCTGCTGCTGCACAGCGTCGAGACCCGGCTGCTGTCCGAGTTCAGCGCGCCGGTAGAAAATCGAGTTGCCTTCCCGACGCGTGGCGACCAGCCCGGCCCCGGCGAGTACCTTTAGATGGTGGCTGAGAGCGGGTTGGCGCATGTCGAACAGGGTGCAAAGTTCAGAAACACCGAACGAGTCCTTGCGCAGTAACCGCAGGATCTGCAGGCGCAAGGGATCCGCACTGGCCTTGCACAGGCTGGCGAGTGCTTCGACACGCGAGTCCGGACAGGACCCGGCGGCGGGTTGTGTGCTGGTGGCAACTAACATGGGCAGGAGTCTAGCAGTCCTTGCCATCTATATCAAAATGTTTTGATATAGATGGCAAGGACACTGGCGCTGCCCCTGTCCATGAAATGTTTGGCGATTTGTTTGCCGTTAGCGCCTGCTTACGCGAAAATAGCGCCCCTTTTGCTCAAAGTCCTCGAACGTTAGCCGCCATGGAGTTGCCGATGCCAGCCCGTAACGAACTTGCCAACGCGATCCGCGCCCTGAGCATGGATGCCGTCCAGAGCGCCAACAGCGGTCACCCGGGCGCTCCCATGGGTATGGCAGATATCGCCGAAGTGCTGTGGAACGACTACCTGCAGCATAACCCGGCCAATCCCCACTGGCCCAATCGCGACCGTTTCGTGCTTTCCAATGGCCACGGCTCAATGTTGATCTACTCCCTGCTGCACCTGAGTGGGTACGAGCTGCCGATGCATGAGCTGCAGAATTTCCGCCAGTTGCACAGTCTGACCGCCGGCCACCCGGAATACGGTTACGCGCCGGGCGTCGAGACCACCACAGGCCCCCTGGGCCAGGGCCTCACCAATGCGGTGGGCATGGCTCTGGCAGAGCGGGTGCTGGCGGCCCAGTTCAATCGCCCCGGCCACGAGATCATTGATCACTACACCTATGTGTTCGCCGGCGACGGTTGCCTGATGGAGGGGATTTCCCACGAGGCCTCCTCCCTTGCCGGCACCCTCGGGCTGGGCAAACTGATCGCGTTCTACGATGACAACGGCATCTCCATCGATGGCGAAGTACAGGGCTGGTTCACCGATGACACCCCCGCCCGCTTCCGCGCCTACGGCTGGCAGGTGATCTCCAGCGTCGACGGTCATGACCCGGTGGAGATCCGTCAGGCCATCGAAACCGCCCGCGCTGAAGGCAGCAAGCCGACCCTGATCTGCTGCAAGACCATCATCGGCAAGGGGGCCCCGAACAAGGAGGGCTCCGAGTCCTGCCACGGGGCGCCGCTGGGAGCGGATGAGATTGCCGCAACTCGCGAGGCGCTGGGCTGGCACCATGCGCCCTTCGAGATTCCGGAAGACATCTACGGTGGCTGGGATGCACGCCCGGCCGGCGCTACCCGCGAGCAGCTCTGGGAAGATGCCATGGCGGCCTATGCCAGCGCCCATCCGGACCTGGCGGCCGAACTACGACGGCGCCTGGCCGGTGATCTGCCGGAGGATTTCTCCAGCCAGGCCCAGGCCTGGGTGGAAAAGTGCCAGGCCGATGGCCAGACCATAGCCTCGCGCAAGGCCTCGCAGAATTGCCTGAACGCTTTGGGACCGCTGTTGCCGGAACTGCTGGGCGGCTCCGCCGACCTGGCGGGTTCCAACCTGACCCTGTGGAGCGGGGCCAAGGGAGTAGGCAGCGCCGATGCAGACGCAGGTGGCAATTACATCTATTACGGTGTGCGTGAATTCGGCATGACCGCGATCATGAACGGCATCGCTCTCCACGGCGGTTTCGTGCCCTACGGTGCCACGTTCCTGATGTTCATGGAGTACGCACGCAATGCGGTGCGCATGGCGGCACTGATGAAGCTGCGCTCGATTCTGGTCTACACCCACGATTCCATCGGGCTCGGCGAAGATGGCCCCACTCATCAGCCGGTGGAGCAACTCACCTCACTGCGCACGACGCCCAACCTGCACACCTGGCGACCCTGTGACACGGTGGAATCCGCGGTGGCATGGAAAGCGGCGCTGGAGCGTCGCCATGGCCCGACAGCGCTGGTTTTTTCCCGCCAGAACCTCGCCCACCAGCCGCGCGAACCGGAGCAGGTGGCGGCAATCGCCCGGGGTGCCTACACCCTGGTGGATTGCGCCCAGCAGCCGCAGCTGATTTTGATCGCCACAGGCTCGGAAGTGCAGCTGGCGGTTGACGCTGCTGCGAGCCTGGCCGCCGGCGGCAAGCAGGTGCGGGTTGTGTCCATGCCCTGCGCTGAGCTGTTCATGGAGCAGGACGCCGACTACCGCGAACAGGTCCTCCCCAGCGACGTGCTGGCGCGGGTAGCAGTGGAAGCGGGACATCCGGATTACTGGTACAAGTTCGTCGGCCTCGATGGCCGGGTGGTGGGTATGAGCACCTTCGGCGAGTCTGCTCCAGCGGCCGACCTGATGCCACACTTCGGCTTTACTGTGGACAATGTGGTAGCGGTGGCGGCAGAGATTCTGCTCGAGGATTAGGCCATGCTGCGCCTCGCCATCAACGGCTATGGTCGCATCGGGCGCAGCATTCTGCGCGCCCTGTACGAGGGTCCGCTGCGGGACAGGCTGCAGGTTGTCGCCATCAACGAGCTGGCCGATGCCCGCACGGTCCTGCACCTGACCCGTTATGACAGCACCCACGGGCGCTTTGGCCTGCCGCTGGCAGGGGATGTCGGGGAACTGCGGGTGGCGGGGGATCGCATAGCCCTGCTCAGCCAGCCTGAGGTGGGGAAGTTGCCCTGGGCTGACCTCGGCATCGATATGGTGCTGGAGTGCACCGGCGCTTTCAGCGACCGCGCTACCGCCGAGCTGCATCTGCATGGCGGGGCCGGCAAAGTGCTGTTCTCGCAGCCGGCCCAGGGCGATGTGGACGCTACCGTGGTGTATGGCATCAACCACGATGCCCTGCGGGCGGAGCACCAGATCGTGTCGGCAGCCTCCTGCACCACCAACGGCATAGTGCCGGTCATACATGCTCTCGACGCCGCCCTGGGCATTGTCAGCGGTACCATCACCACCATTCATTCCGCCATGAACGACCAGCCGGTGCTGGACGCCTATCACCACACGGATCTGCGCAAGACCCGGGCCGCGGCCCAGTCCATCATTCCGGTAGATACTGCCCTGGCCAAGGGCATTGAGCGTATCCTGCCGGCACTCGCTGGGCGCTTTACCGCACAGGCCCTGCGGGTGCCAACCCTGAATGTGTCCGCCATGGACCTCACCGTGCAGGTCAGCCGGCCCACCAGCGAGCAGGCGGTGAACCGGATCCTGCAT
>JBGTGB010000023.1:0-15478 GCA_041746975.1 Haliea sp.
CTAGTATTGAATCCCATTAATTATGAAACATAATGCCGGGACATTTTGAGATCCGCATCTTGCCGAGAAAACGTCCATTCGATACGTCGCTGCTCGTCGTTTCTGCGTCGCTGCCATGCATTGACTTCTCTGACGAGCGTGTCACGGTCCGGGAAGCGCCGATCAAGGCATTGGCGGTCAAGAATGCCAATCTCGATTTCCGCCATGTTCAACCAACTGGCGTGCTTTGGCGTGTAGTGAAAGATCACTCGTCGCAAAAGTTTATTCGCCGCCCTGATTCCGAGCACTTGCTCGAAGCACTTTCGGAAATGGGTGTTCAGGTTGTCGAGCACGAGATGGATACGGCGCGCCGTCGGATAGACCTGTTCCAGCAGGTATTGGACGAAGGCCACGAAATCCGTTTTGGCACGATGATCGGTAATCTGCACGGTCCGTTGTCCGCTCTTGGGCTCGACTGCAACAAACAGGTTGCAGGTGCCACTCCGCACATACTCGTAATCCAGTCGCACGGGGGTCCCAGGCTTGATCGGCAAGGGAGTGCGCGAATCCTTCAGCAGCTGCTTGCTCTTCTCGTCCAGACAAACGACAGGCTCTCTCGATCGGAACGGGCGAGCGTACAGGTCCAGCAGATCGTACATCCGCTGCCGGTACTCTTCCGTCAATCTGCCGATGCACCACATCAGCTTGCGCCACGGTTTGATGCAGTTTTTTTTAACAACCGGCGAATCGTCTCCCGGCTGACAGGTCCAACATCGGGCAGTGCGTGCGCCGCCTGCTCAAGCAATTGGAGTGTCCAGCGCGTTGCCCCCTCCGGCGGCGATGAACAGGCCAAGGCCGAAATCTGTGCTTCGACATTCGCACCGTATTGGGTCGGTTTGCCAGGCCGCGCCGCATCATGCACCGCGTGTTCCGCCCCACCTTCCAAATACGCCGCCCGCGTTCGCCAGATAGCGGTACGTCCCACCCCCAAAACCGACATGATCTGGGCTTCCGGCACTCCACGGTCAAGCGCCGAGAGAATATGTGCTCGATTCACTTCCCGTGCGTTGTGTAGCCCTTTCGATCGGTACGATTCGATCAACTTACGATCCTCGTCAGTGAGGTGCAGTTCAGTCTGTCGCATAGCCAACTCCTGGTCACGGGGTGGATATGAAACAGTATAATACATGTTTCGATATTTATGTGTTTTAATACTAGCAGCCATCCCATGAAGGCCCCCGCCAGCAAAATTGCCAGTGCCAGCAAGAGTCCCACAAACAAGAGCAACCGCGTTCCTGCCAGGGTCAAGCCACGGCCACGGTCGCGACCTGCGATAAAGAGGTGAGCCGCAGTCGGAACCACCGCCAGAGCCAGGAAAACGGCTGCCAACAGCACAAATGTTTTGGTGTAAGCAAGCGGGACGAACATCTTGCCTTCGGCGCCCGTCATGGTGAAAACCGGGAGGAAGCTGACCACAGTAGTACTGACCGCCGCGAGGATCGCCGAGGCTACCTCACGCGTTGCCCGAAATACCACGTCCCGGCGTGGCTCCCCGGGATCAGCGTTTTGCAGATGCCGGAGTACGTTCTCCGTGACAATCACACCCATGTCGACGATGGTGCCGATGGCAATAGCGATGCCGGCCAGGGCGACCACATTGGCATCCACACCCAGCAGCTTCATCAAGATGAAGGTGGCGAGAATAGCCAGCGGCAGCATCGCGCCGATCACCAGAGCCGTACGCAAGTGCAGCACCATGACGATCACGACCACCAGGGTAACCAGGATCTGCTGCACCAGCGCGGCATTCAATGTGCCCAGAGTCTCATTGATAAGGCCGGTGCGATCGTAGAACGCCACGACCTGCAGCTGACTGATCGTGATCCATTGCGGCCAATCAGCGCGAGGGTTTTCCCGCAGCCATCGCAGCCAGGCATCGTTATTGACATCGGCGCCAAGGAATGCGTCGAAGCCCTGGCCGGATGCAAATCCGGACAGTGTTGCGCGATCGACCTGTGTCCAGTCGACAACCGCCTTTGCAGGCAGGCCCGGCGTCAGTTCGCCAATCTTCGCCTTGACGTTCTGGATAGCGTGCAGCGGGTTATAGTTTTCGCGCACGATGACCACGCCACCGACCGCTTCCGCACCTCCGATGGTCAGGCCACCCCGGCGCTGCGCCGGGCCAAGGCTTACTGTCGCCACGTCGCTGACCCGGATCGGCACGTGGTTGGGACCACTGCGAACCACAGCCTGCTCGATATCCGTAATATTCTCGATAAACCCGCGACCACGGACAAGGTACTCGACCCGGTTGATCTCCAGCACCCGAGCGCCTACATCGAGATTACTGAGCCTGACCGCCTCCATAACCTGTTGCAAGGTGACACCGTGCGCACGCAGCGCGTCGGGGTCCAGATCCACCTGATACTCGCGCACAAAGCCACCGATTGATGCGACCTCACTGATGCCCTCGGCAGCCAGCAGGCCATAGCGCAGATACCAGTCCTGAACACTACGCAACTCGTGCAGATCCCAGCCACCTGCGGGTTCACCATCGGGATCCCTTCCTTCCAGGGTATACCAGTACACCTGGCCCAGTGCGGTGGCGTCAGGGCCCAGAGCAGGAGCAACATCATCGGGAAGGAGGCCCGAGGCCAGGCTGTTGAGTTTTTCGATGATTCGCGACCGCGACCAATAAAACTCAGTCTGCTCGTCGAAGATAAGGAAAATCATCGAGAATCCGAACAGAGAACTGCTTCGCACCTCACGCACTCCGGGCACTCCGAGCAGTGCGACCGTCAACGGATAGGTGACCTGATCTTCCACATCCTGCGGCGAACGCCCGGGCCACTCAGTGAAGACAATCTGCTGGTTCTCACCCAGGTTGGGGATCGCATCGACAGGCACAGGGTCGCGAGGAAAGCCTTTGAGATTCCAGTCAAAGGGGGCAACCGCTACTCCCCAGCCGACAATCACCAGAACCAGTAGCGCCACCACCAGTTTCTGATGCAGGAAAAATCGTATAACGCTGTCCAGCGGCCCACTTGCCCGACTCACGGATCATGGTCCCGATGATCCGCAGGATCGCTGCCCGTATCAGCGTCACCACCGTGGTCGTGTCCTGCCCGACCGCCACCTTCTGGCTGCATCATGCTTGGCTGGCCGCGAATCTGCAGTTCCGAGTCAAGCTTGAAGGCTCCATTCACGACCACCAGGTCGCCCTCGACCAGGCCTTCCCTGACCAGGTACCACTCTCCCGCCCGCGGACCCAATAGAATGTTTCGCGGCTCATACGTGGGTTCGGCAGTGTCAGCCCGCTGGACATAGACAACCGCCCTGCGCCCGGTCAGCAGGGGCGCGGAAGCAGGAATCACCAGCGACCGTGGCTGACTACCGCGAACCACGCCCCGGATGAACATACCCGGCTTTAGACTCCCCTCAGGATTTGCAACCTCAACCCGCACGCGAGCGGTGCGCGTACGATCGTCCAGTACCGGCTCGATGAATGCCACGCTGCCGTGGAATTGCTCTCCCGGAAGGGCCTGGGCCGTGAGATGGGCAGGCTGGCCCGGCTGCAGCCATTGCAGGTCGGATTCATAGACTTCAAGTTGCGCCCACAAGCTGGAGAGATCAGCCAGGCGGTATAGCGGCGTTCCGGTCTCAACATAATCCCCAACCGATACCAGCCGCTCCATCACTACCCCGCTCACCGGCGCGGGAATCGTCAGCAGATCGTTGGTCCGGCCCTGTTGCTCAATCTGCGAGACCTGAGAAGGTTCAAGCCCCAGCAGTTGCAGGCGCTCTCTCGAGGCCTGAAGCGTGAGACCGATGGAATCCCGCATCAGACCCTCGCTACCCCCAGCCGCAACCTCACGCTCAGTGCGCAGCGCTTGCAGCAATTCTTCCTGTGCGGCAATCATCAGCGGACTGTATATCTCTACCATGGGGTCCCCGGCGCGGACCGTGACGCCGGTGAAACTGACGTGCAGATTCTCCAGACGCCCCGGCACCCAGGCGGAGATAGTCCGCAGGCGTGTCTCATCGTGCTCCAGCCGCCCGAACAGGTGCACAGGCACCTCCAGATCCCGCCGTTCCACAGGCAGCACATGAACCTGCAGCAGGGCGACGGCACGGGCGCTCAGGCGCAATTCTGGCGGCGGGTTATCGCCACTGGCTGTATCGCCCCTGTCATCCGTGGCAACCGGAATCATCGGCATCGAACAGATTGGGCAGGGACCCGGTGTCGGCATACGAATATGCGGATGCATGACACAGGTGTACTGAGTCTGGGTCGGCGGCGGGGACGCAAGCGAGGACGCCGGCATGCGGCTGGCGCCATTGTGGCTATCGGGATTGCCGGTTGGCAGTCCGCCGCCGACTGCTGGCCTCACGCAAACCATGAGAACTGCCGTGACCGCCAACAGTTTCAGGTAAGGCTTCATTCTCACTGCCCTTCTCCAACCAGCGCCCTGACCTGTGCGCCAGCGATTGCATGATCGGCGGCGGCTCTTTCCCGCGCCAGTTCAAGCTCAAGCAGTACACGCTGCGTGTCAACGAGATCAGAGAATCCTGCGCTACCTGCGCGATAGGCTGCCTCGGTCGTTGCCATGGCCTGCCTTGCGGTGGGGACCAGGGCATCTCGATATAAAATCAGCTTGCGCGCGCTGTCCTGGTGCTGGAACAGGGATTCCATGAGTCTGACCTGCAGACTGAGTTGGCGATCATGGAGTTCACGTGACGCTGCATACTCCCTGGCCTCAGCCTCGCGGATGCCGGCTCTATACCTTCCCCACTGCAGGGGCACTGACAGGGAGACAACCCCTACAAGCATATCGGACCCGCCTCCATCCATGGCCGCCATGCGCTTGCTACCATCGCGCGCATACTCGAAACCCAGGACAAAGTCTGGATAATATTCCTTGCGCGCCAGTGACACCGACTTCGTCTCCCGTGCAAGCTCGTGCTGGAATGCCAGTAACTCCGGGTTGCGACGCTCCGCCAGAGCCAGCCACTCCTCATCGCTGCGGTCCGGTAACGATTCGATGATCTGCCTGGAGGGTGCCTCCGGTGCAGCCGGCAAGGCAGCCGCAGCTGAGCGACCAAGCACGGCATTGAGCTCAGCCGCTACAGATCCCTGTCTGTCTTTCAGGGACCGCGCCTGTTCCTCCAGACGCCCTAGCTCCACTTGCGCACGATTTACATCGGCCTGATTGACAGCGCCCACCCGGTAGCGCGACCTTGCCACTTGATCCAGGTCCCGCAACAGATCCCTGCTCCTGCCAGCTATCGCCGCGGCCTGATGCAGCCATGCATACTCAAACCATGCCCGAGTGACCCGTTCCAGCAGTGCCAGCCTGACCGCTTCAAAGCGCCGGGCTTCGGCTTGCGCGGCCTCAAATGCCATATCACCACGCAATTCCAGCTTGCCAAACCAGGGAAACATTTGGGAGATCGAGTAACGCTCCCCCATGCGTTCCGAGTTGCTATCGATCTGATCCAGAACGATGCCAAACCCCAACAGGGGGTCCGGCAATGCGGTCGCCTGTGGTATCCGCTCCGTTGCCGACAACCAGCGGTAGTAGGCGGCATCCAGCGCTGGGCTATGCCTCATCGTATAGTCCACAAGACCTGCAAGTCCTACCGGGGCGATATTCCCGAAAAAGTCAGGGTCGGATGTCGACATGGTGGTGGAAAGAGGAGGCAGTGCCGGCCCGCCTGACATTCTTATATCGGTCGCCGGCTGATGCTTCGGTTCCTGAGCAGATGGCAAGCTGGTCGAGCATGCAGGTAACGTCAACACCAGCATCGCTGCCAGAACAAGCAGGAAAAGGACAGCAGCAGGACCCCCGCCAATTGTTTCTTGCATCCGCTTCGCCCGCACCAAACCTCCCCATACGCCATTCTCCAGCAGTATAGTATTTACCTGCACACGCGGACAGGGCCGGCGCCAGTGCAGTCAAGGCGCAGGACCGGCAAGTCGGGTCAATAACTTTCGCGGATCTTCAATGGAGACGTTTTCAATCCAGGAAACCAACTATGCCGCGGGACCCAAAGTGAGCCTTGCCAGGAGAGGCGCCGGGGAGTCCGGTCACGCCCACTTGGTCAAAGCAGCCGAAATCGTGCTACCTTTAACACTGGCTTCTCTTTTCTACTGGAGTTTTTGGCCACGAAGCAGATCCATGAATAGACGAGGTATACGAATGAAAATTGTACGAGTGCAGGATATCATTGGCAGTGAACGCGAAGTGCACGGACCAGGCTGGACCAGCCGCCGGATGCTGCTGAAGAAAGATAAAATGGGATTCTCATTCCACGAAACCATTATCCCGGCCGGTGCCGAGCTCAACCTGTGGTACAAACACCACCTGGAAGCGGTTTACTGTGTCGCCGGTAATGGCACCATTACCGACAAGGCGACCGGTGAGACCCACGACATAGCTGACGGCACGCTGTATGCACTGGACAAGCATGATCAGCACACGCTCCGCGGTGGTACCGAGGACATGCGTCTGATCTGCGCCTTCAACCCACCTGTCACCGGCAGCGAAGTCCACGACGCAGACGGCGCCTACCTGCCTGACAACAGCGAGGACTGATTGGCCTGCACAGCAGCGTCTTGGTCAGGGTGACAGATCATCTTGCTCCGCCCCTTCCCTGACCGGGGCCATCAGATCCTCCTTGCTGACACCCATCAGCAGGAGGATATTCGAAGCCATGTAGATCGACGAATAAGTTCCCACCGTAATGCCGACCAATAGCGCAACGGCAAAACCAAAAATCATGTCGCCGCCAAAAATTGCGAGGGAGACGAGTACCAGGACCGTGGTCAATGAGGTAATCATTGTTCTCCCCAAAGTTTCAGACAGTGAAATATTGACCACATCCAGCGGAATCATCCCGCGCAGCTTGCGAAAGTTTTCACGGATCCGATCATAGACCACGATGGTATCGTTCAGCGAATAACCGATAACAGCCAACACTGCGGCCAATACCGTCAGATCGAACTCCATGCCCGTGATCGAAAAGAAGCCAAGGGTAATGATCACATCGTGGATCAGTGCGATGACCGCACTCACGGCGAATTTAAACTGAAAGCGGAAAGCGATGTACACCATGATCAGGCCCAGTGCCAGCAACATGGCCAGACCACCCTGCTCCCGCAGTTCATCACCCACCTGGGGCCCGACGAACTCAACCCGGCGCAGCTCCACCGACCCTTCGAAGTTATCTTGCAGGGTTTGCAGCAGGACTTGTCCAGCGGCTTCTGAATGCCCCTGGGGCAGGCGAATCAGAACATCGCGATCGGTCCCAAAAGCCACTACAGTCGCGCCGGGGAACCCCTGGGCATCCAGATCGGCGCGAATCTCGTTCAAGGCAGCGCTCTCGCTGTAGTGCACCTCGACCAGCGTGCCGCCGGTAAAATCCAGCCCCCAGTTGAGCTGCCGGGTGGCAAAGGAGCCAATCGACAAGATCACCAAGAGCAGAGAAAATGCCAGCGCCAGGCGGCGCCAACCCATAAAATTGATCGTCTTCATTGCAATTTGCACCTGTGAATGTGTTGTCGCCATGCCGCCGCCACCTTCCGCCAGACCCAGGGGGCAGACGACAGACATCGGTGAGGCTAAATGGGTAAAAAACCGTTCAGGTGAGTGCAGGAGGTGCCTGGGGCAGGACGGGGTAGCTGCTGATACGGACGCGGGCAGCGACGGCTACGCCGCAGGCGGCCGCTATGGCAGAGGCCACCAACCGGGTAGAGGGAATTGTGCTGTCGGTGCCGGTGCAGGTGTCATCACCCGAGGAGTTATCGCCCGTTCCCACCAGAAATGGTGGTGAGCGATCCCCGAGCTGCTCGAACTGGCCCCCATGCAAGGAGGATGTATTCCAGGACGCTGACCAAACCAGAAGGTTGGTGATCAACAGCAGACACAACCCCGCCTTGGAAAGGGTTTGGCCTGGAATGGAGGGTGTCATGTTTCGGTCCTGAATGGACGAGCAACTTTACAGCGCCATTATTATCATATGCCGGCTGGTGGAAAAAGATGGAATAGTGCCAAGACACCATGATCTACATGGCACGGAAACTTGCTCGCAGTGCCTAGCTCGTGCGCACGCAATTTCTGCCGGAGTCCTTGGCGAGATAAAGTGCGGAATCCGCCTTGGCCAGCAGACTGTCACAACTGTCTTCATCTTCCAGCACTGCGACACCAAAACTGGCCGTGCACTGAATTTTTTGGCTCTTCAGGAAAATTTGTGGGTGAAAAGCAGCCCGGCGAGGGCTGAGGTTCTGCAAAAAGCGGGTTAACAGGAAGGAGTGCATCCTGCCTCCGAACTTTGTAATGATGTAAGTGCGACCAAACGTCATTCAGAGCAGGGAAAACAGGATGCACCTCAAGACTATCCTGAATCGCGTGCAGAATTTCAAATCTTTTGTGTACGGCCGGGTGAGCTGGGTGGAAGACGCCAGCGAGCCGACGATTGAGGCGGAGCTGCGGCCGCGGGCCAATGGCCGGGCAAGGTGCTCGGGCTGCGGCCGCCGCAGGCCGGGCTACGACACACTGCCGGTGCGCCGCTTTGAGTTTATCCCGATGTGGGGTATCAAGGTGTTTTTCGTCTACGCCCCGCGCAGGGTGAACTGCCCACACTGCGGTATTCGGGTGGAGCGGATGCCATGGGCGGCTGGCAAGCATCAGCTGACCGAGACCTATGCCTGGTTTCTGGCAGGCTGGGCCAGGCGGCTGAGCTGGAAGGAGGTAGCCGAGGCGTTTCGTACGACCTGGGACCATGTGTTCAGCTCGGTGGAGATGGCGGTGGCCTGGGGTCGAGCCCATCAGGACTTGTCGGGGATTGAGGCTATCGGCGTGGACGAGATCGCCTGGCAGCGCGGGCACAAGTATCTGACGCTGGTCTACCAGATCGACCCCAGCTGCCGGCGGCTGCTGTGGATTGGCCAGGAGAGGAAGACCAAGACCCTGCTCCAGTTCTTCCGCTGGCTGGGCAAGGACCGAAGCAGCGGGCTGCGCTATATTTGCAGCGACATGTGGAAACCTTACTTGAAGGTGATTGCCAAGAAGGCGGGGCATGCGATCCATATTCTGGATCGATTTCACATCATGGCGAACCTGAGCAAGGCAATTGACCAGGTGCGCGCCGAGGAAGCTCGGCAATTGAAGCGAGAGGGCTATGAGCCGGTATTGAGCAACACGCGCTGGCTGCTGCTCAAGCGACCAGAGAATCTGACGGCCAAGCAGGAGCCGAAATTGGCAGAACTTCTGCGCTACAATCTGAAGACCGTCAGGAGTTATCTGTTGAAGGAAGAGTTTCAGCTGTTCTGGTCCTACCGATCGCCCTACTGGGCGGGCCAATTTCTGGACGGATGGTGCGAGCGGACGATGCGATCGAAGATTGAGCCCATGAAGAAAATGGCCAAGCAGTTGAGACGGCATCGACCGCTGTTGTTGAATTGGTTCCGGGCCAAAGGCCAGTTCTCCAGCGGCATTGTTGAGGGTTTCAACAACAAAGCGAAACTGACTACCAGAAAATCCTATGGATTCAGAACCTATCATGCTGCTGAAACCGCCTTGTATCATGCACTTGGAGCGCTACCGGTACCGGAAACCGCCCACGAATTTTTCTGACGAGGCAATTTTTTCATCTTCGCCAGCAACCAGAAACAGAGCCAGAGCCAGTATCCGGTGGCGGAGACGTTCGGCAAATCCCAGTGCCTCCTCCCTATCCGTCATCGGCATGACGATGGCAAACTCCTCTCCCCCGAGACGAGCGACGATGTCCTCTGCGCGCGTCACTCGGCGGCAAACATCCGCTACTGCACTGAGCATGTCGTCGCCCGCACTGTGCCCCCAGGTATCGTTAATGCTCTTGAAATGATCAATATCAAGCATGATCAGTGCCAGCGGAGTGCTGTGACGCTGTGCCCGTGCCATCTCCAACTGCAAACTCGTAAACAGCTGCCGTCGATTGGCCAGGCCTGTCAGAGAGTCGGTGGTTGCGAGCGCCTGCAGCTGCTTTTCCATCTGCTTTCGCTCAGTAATATCTACCATGGTCGCGAGATCGGCCTCTTCCCCGCCAAAATCGATCGGTACCATGGAAACCATGACCCAGTACTCTTTCTTGTCGCGCAGCAACAGACAGACCTCTTCGTCGCGAAGCCTCCCGGTCTCATGGTAGACAGCCAACAACTCGGCCCGGCGCGCGGGGTCACGATGGTAATTCACCCCCGGCTGCCCGATAAGCTGCTCGACCGTGGTGCCCGCGAGATCAGCCGCGGCGGGATTGGCGTAGATCAGGATGCCATCAGCGCGGGTCACCAACGTGGTTGGTACAGGTGAATGTTCCAGCAATAAGCGCAGACGCTGCTCGCTGGCTTGCAGTTGCCGTGTACGCTCCTCCACCCGACCTTCCAGGGAATGAGCGAGTTCGCTGAGTTCCTGATAAAGCCGCGCATTGTCCAGGGCGTTAACAATATTGCCGCTGAGCAGCTCCAGAAAATGTACGCCGCTGTCGGAAAACGCGCCGGCGACTCGGCTATTGCCCAAATAAATGACACCCATCAGTTGCTGCTGTCGCAGAAGCGGAATGCACAGAACAGAGCGCACTCCATGCCTCTGCAGCCAGGGATTCACTGCCCACTCAGCATCATCTGGCACATTACCAATCAGCAGAGCCTGGCCGCTTACCAATACTGCCTGCAACAGAGCTACCGGCAGCCTCGCTCCTGCTGCGGTGAGCGGCAAGTTACAGAGAACGTGCTCCCCGGCCGTATCGGCAACCACCTCCCAGTCTGCGTGCTCAGCTATGCCTTGGCGCAACAGAATGGCTGCATGGTCGGCGCCCGCGTTCTCCGCCAACAACCTGGTGAGCTGCTCAAGCAGTCTCGGCAGCGAGATTTCTCCGGTGATCAACTGCACCGCTTTGGTCAAACTGCTCAAGTCAATAGGGTTTCCGGCAGCGTGCGCTCCCTCTCGCTCAACGGAATCGACTATCCCCGCCGCCCCCCACTGCAGCGCCAGGAGCCGTGCCTGGGCGAATGAAGTATTGGCCGCAGGCAGCTCCACAAAGCGTTGCCACTCCGCCAGTAGGGTGTAGGCTGTGATCTGCTGCAGCAGGTTACCACTGGCTTCCGCTTGCCTGACAGCCTCGCGGTAGGCGTCTTCGGCGTCCTGCCCCAGCGCATGCGCCAACTCCGCCCGCAAAAGCCAGAGCCGACTGGAAAACGCCTCTGGATTCACATCGGCCCAACGCTGAAAGCGCGCCAACGCGGTTCGAGCCGTCTCAGTAGCACTCTGGAGATCCGACTCGCTGACAACGCGTAAAGCGGATACCGCCTCCATGAACACCACCTCTGGAACAGCGTGCATTCCGCGCCCGGCAGGGAAGAGCACCGTCGCCGCACGAGATTCCGTCAAACAATCGCTGTAGCGTCGTTGCAGGAAAGCCCACAAGCCGCGCCAGGAGTGTAGAAACAGGATGCCGGTCTGATCATTGCGCTCCCGGTAGGAAGCCTCGAGCTGGGTTGCAGACCAGGTGGCCGTCTCGAACGGGGAATTCCTGGGACTCTCCCCGCGCAAAGCTGCAACCAGGACGCGCAACACCGTCTGATAATCTCCAGCTACCGGTTGCCGAATGCGCGACAGCAAGTCCGCGTGCTCGGTGAGTTGCTGACCAAGCACTCTGAGGTCGCTGCTGGCCAGAAAAGCGTGATAGTCGTGTACATACAGGCCCAGCCCTGCATGGCGAAGATTGCCAAACTCCTGGCCATTGCGCAGTACTTCCAGCAAGCCGGGCAAGGTCGTATCCAGAGGCTCGACCCAATGGCGCAAGAACGCGTTGAAAGAAAATCCCGCGTGAGCAAAGACCTGGCGCCAGCCATGGCGCTCCAGAATCCGCATCGAGAGAGCACCGAGCTGATACCCAAAACAATAATCATCCACAAATTCTGCGATCATGAGACCCAGCACAGACCAGGCAGACATGGCCGCCGGGGCATGTCCGTCCTGCAACATGATCTCGACCTGCTGCAGTGTCAGCAGAGGCAAAAGCTCTGGTCGTGCTATGTATGCCGCCGCGGTCATCTTCGCCACGATGGATATTTGCAGCAATTCCGCAGGTGCCTGCATGGGAGGCAAGGCCGCAACCGCCTCCAGTCCCAGCTCAGCAATGTGATCGCGCATCCGGGCAAGCGCTCCGACCATTGCCTCACCTGACTGCGGCACCAAACGCCTGGCGCCCAGCAAAGCCAAGGCCTCCTGCCCCAGCTCCAGTGTCTGCAAGAGTTCGCCGGAGGCATAGCAGGATTCGACCCGCACCTCCAGCAGGCGAGCGCGTGCCAGCCGCGCACTCTCAGGCAAGATGGAAAGTGCTTCGTCAATCAGTGTGCGCATACGCCCGCTACGACCCGCAAGCGCCGCTGCACGCGCTGCCAGCAGATAAAGTGCAAGCGTATCGTCGACAGCCACCCGCCAGGCGTCCGCTGCCAGATCGCGCACCGCAGCGTCCGCATAGTCAGCTGCCAGCTCAAAAGCTGCAGCATCCAGGGCGCGCTGGGCGACCAGGCGATTGGCCTGACACAGGCGCGCCCGCTCAGCGGGATCGGTGATCAGCGCCCGCCCCAGATTCAGATGGTTGACCACAGAAAAATCGACAGTTGACTGCCCATCCAGCAGTTGTCTGCCAATGGAGAGATGCAGCTGGGGTCGATCCTGCAGGGGCACCAGCTTCAGCGCCGCTTCCTGAATCCGGTCGTGGGTGAAGGCAAACTGCGCATCTGTGCCAGCCGGCACCACCAGCTGTGCCGACAGTGCGGGCCGCAGGCTTTCGAGCAGTTCGGCCGCCGGCAGGCCGCTTATGGTGGCGAGGCTATCCGCAGCAAAAACTGGCCCCAGCAAGGCCGCTCGTGTCAGTATGTGACGAGTGGTGTCAGGCAGCTCGCGCAACTGGCCGAGCATGAGACCGATTACATTGTCGGAAACCGGGGCGGACTCAATCTCCTCCAGCGACCAGTCCCATATGAGCTCGCCGGCGGCATTTCGACCCGCCCGCAGCAAGTCGCGCCGGCAAAGTTCATCCAGGAACCGCCGCAGGAAGAAAGGATTGCCAGCCGTCTTCTGCAGGCACAGCTCAGCCAGTGCTGCCACTGCGGCAGGTGACTGGTGAAGACTATCTGACAACAGCGCAGTAACGTCATCGCGTACCAAAGCACCCAGAGGTAAACGGTCGACCGGGGTCGGCCAGCTGTCCAGCGCGCCGAGTACCTCCCGAAAAGGATGGCCTTTGGTAACCTCATCCTCCCGATAAGCCAGAATGATCAAAAGGTGGTGCAATGACTCGTCGCAGGCCAGCTCCTTCAACATTCGCAGGGAGACGGCATCAGCCCACTGCAGGTCGTCGACAAAAAGACTCAGCGGATCACTGTCAGAGAGCAGCGCTCCAATGGCAAGGCGCATGCAACGTAGAAATCTATGCTCGGCCTGAGCTGGGGGCAACTGCAGCAGAGGCGGGGTTTCACCAAGCAAAAGGCGGAACTCCGGCACTGCCTCCGAGAGTACGCCAACATTAACTTCCAGGGCCTCATTCAACCTGGCTCTCCAGGTATGCTGTCGAGCCGTTTCCAGGCTCAGGATCTGTCGTGCACGCTGCGCCAGCGCGGCCGTGAAAGCCACATAAGGAACGTGTTGCCCGAACTGGCTGAACTTGCCGCCAATAAAATTGCCATGTGTGGGCAATAGCGTGTCACGGATTACGCCAACCAGAGCTGTTTTGCCAATTCCAGGGAGACCGGACAGAACGAGGATCCTGCGGCTGCCCGCAGAAACTGCTGCCATCGCGGATGCAATAGTCGCAAGCTCTCGATTCCGACCATACAGGCGGGCAGCGAGTTGCAAATGCCCCGGATCGTCACCGCGCGAAGGGGTGAAAGCCGCCAGGGGCTCGCCCAGGCGTTCGGCTCGATCGATAACCCATAGGTCCTTGAGCAACGCAGCATGCGTCTGGTAGCGCGAATCGGGATCCTTTTCCAGCAGCCGGTGAACAACAGCGGCCAGTGCCGGATTTACAGTGGGGCGAATACTCAAGAGGGTAGGGACAGGTAACGCAAGATGTGCATGAGCCGCCTCGGCAGCATCCTTGCCCGAAAAGGGGGCATGTCCACTCAGCGCTTCGTACAGCGTGGCGCCGAGACCGTAAAAATCCGCGCGGTAGTCCACTCTGCGGGCCATGCGGCCTGTCTGCTCTGGCGCCAGGTAGGCCATGTTGGCTGGCCATGCATTCTGTCGGTTGTGTAGAGACTGATCTGAGTTGGCGTCCACCGCGGCCTCAAATCCGGTAAGCAGTACCCTGGCAGGCCGTTCTCCGTCCCCCGTGTCACTATCCAGCAGAACGTGCTCGGGAGTCACCGCGCAGTGAACAATACTCTCCGCGTGCAGCGCCTCGAGAGCCTGACAGAGACCTATGGCGATAGTCAGCACCTTGCCGGTATCCAGAGGTCCCCCGTGGAGGCAAGCGCTCAGCGTCGCTGTTTCGGTCGCAGGCAGACATTGGTAGAGGACCCCCTGCTCAATTGCAATGCTCCGGGGTCGCAGAATATGCGGATGTTGAAAACGTCGTGCAAGTTCAAATCCGTGCCGAAAGCGGCTTACGCTGTGCTCATCAGGCACCGCTGCAAGCAGCCGGCACAATATGCAGTAGTGGCCATCTGGCTGGCGCGCCAGAGCGGTAGTGACATCCGCACCCTGGCGTATGACTGCAACAATCTGGAAGTGCCCGAATACCTCTCCGGGGGACCAGCCTGTAGTTTCGCTTAAAGCCGCGTCCCGCATTGACCTGCACTACTCCAGGAATTTCGGTGGCAGCGCCGAGTCGCCGACACTCCGCCATTGTGTCACCGAAGCCAGCTTATAACGCTGCATTTTTCCGACAGATTGCCACACTGCTGCCTACAAAACACCTCCGAATGACGCAGAAAACTCCAAAGTGGACCTCACAACCGGTGAGGTGATCGCCTGCGAGGCGCTGATCCGCTGGATATACCCTGAGCGGGCTATGCTGATGCCCGGATCGCCTCCATACCGGGGATGTATGGCTACTGAGTTCAGAAACTTTCAAAACTACCGATTGAGGGTCTTAAGCTCACTATGTGAGGTGTACTGGTCCCAAAACTCTCATCCGTGCGGGCGCAAGAATGGGCCCGAGCGCCGTTTCGGATAGAGTGAATCGAGCTCTCTTTCTCTCGGCCGTCTCACCGCGTTCGAGGTATCGTAGCGGTGGAAGTCGGCAGCCGGAATCTCCCTGCGGTGCGGCAGGTAATCAAGCAGCAGGTCTGTTTCCCTCTTGACCACGTCATAACACGGGTTCTACCCCGCTTCTACGGACGTTTCTAAAAGGGCCGAGCACTCAAGATCGCGCTTGGCCACTCTTCGCCGCTTCCGCGGGTTGTGAAAACGTTCAATATAGTCGAACACATCAGACCTGGCGATATCCCGTGTGC
>JBGTGB010000024.1:0-42836 GCA_041746975.1 Haliea sp.
GGGGGCAACGTGGGAGATCACCGGGATGGGGGACGCCAGGATCGCCTTGATCATGTCGCGCATTGCGGTATCCAGCCCCCCGGGAGTATCGATCCGCAGTACTACCGCGCTGGCGCCGGCCGCGACGGCCTTGTCCATGGAGCGCAGCATGTGGTCGGCACTGGCGGGCCCGATTGCGCCCTCGATATCAATCACCCACACCTGTGCCCGCGCCGGCCATGCCAGCACCAACAGCAAGAACATCAAGCCGTAGCGGAATTTCGTCATCACACTGTGCATTCTGCCGACCATGGCCGCAGTATAGTGCACTTGAGCGGCGTTTGCGGGACAAACACTTGCGCCGCATCCACTCGACGGCAGGAAAACGATTAGAGGCGTCTACAGGATTCGGGTAAGCTGTTCCACGTACGGATTCCCGGGGAGATTGCAGCGAATGATAAAGACCAAATTGCTCTCGGCGCAGGGCCACTACCAGCACGGTGACGTGGGCTTGGTCGAGCAATGGCGAGAGCATAGCGGCAGCGTCCTATGGCTGGACATAGAGGGCGATCTCACGGAAGAAGTCCAGGATCTGCTGGCGTCGCTGAAGTGCGACCGGCTGGCTATCGCGGATTGCTCACGGGTACGCCATCCGCCCAAGGTGGAAGAGTTTGATCACGACACTTTCATCCTGTTCCGCGGCATGAGCGCGATGGATGAGGAATTGAACCTGCAGCCGATGTCGGTGGGCATGTGGATCGGCGAGCGGCTGCTGATCACGGCGCATCCGGGCCACGCAGTCAGTGTGCGGCATTTCTGGGAGATCGAAGAGGAACAAAAACTGCTGCAAACGCCCAATATTCTCGCCATGCGCATCCTCCACTATGTTGGCGGACGCTATCTCGACAAGCTCATGGAGTTCGAGGACACCCTGGCCCACCTTGAAGACGCGCTGCTGGCCGATGAAACGGATACGGTGATGAAGGAACTGGTGGTCTACCGCTCACGCCTGCGCAAGCTGCACCGGATTTTCAATTACCACCGGGCGCTCGCGGAACAGATTCTGCACGGCGGCACCGCACACCTGGGCACCGGCAAGGACAGAAGCTACCATGTGCGCAGGGACCTGTACGACCGCTGCGAGCGGCTGTATACCCTGTGTCAGATGTACTATGAAATCTGTGGCGACCTGGTCGAAAGCCACATTTCCATCACCTCGCACAACCTGAACAACACCATCAAGATCCTGACCATCATTACAGCGGTTTTCATCCCCATCACTTTCATTGCGGGACTATATGGCATGAATTTCCAGCATATACCGGAACTGCAATGGCACTATGGTTACTTTGCTGTGCTCGGGGTCATGCTCGCGCTGGTCATCGGCATGCTGGCCCTGTTCCGCAAGATACGCTGGCTGTAGCGGAGGCGCGCCGGGGCTTCCCACGCAGGGCCTTAGGGTCTATTGTTATCGTGAACTTACAATAACAGGGTTTGCAATCGATGCGTGCAGTCAACCTCGCCGACGCCGGCTTCCTGATGATGGAGAAACGCCAGACCCCCATGCATGTGGGCGGTCTACACCTTTTCAATTACCCCAAGGGAGTCGACCAGCGTCGGTTCCTGCAGGAGGCGCTTGCGGTGCTGCGCTTGCAGGAAGAGTACCGACGGCCCTTTGGCGAATATGTCACCACGGGGCGCGCCGGGCCGCTGCGGCTGTATTGGGAGTATGACAGTCACCTCGATATCGACTACCACGTTCGCCACTCCGCCCTGCCCCAGCCCGGCCGTTACCGGGAGCTGTTCATGCTGGTGTCGCGCCTGCACAGCACTCTGCTCGACCGCACCCGGCCGCTGTGGGAAATACACCTGATCGAGGGGCTGCAGAACAATCAGTTTGCTCTCTACAGCAAGATGCACCATGCAGCGGTGGACGGCGCCTCGGCAATGCACATGGTCAATGCCATGTACTCCAAAAATTCGCGGGACAAGGCGAAACACTCGGCGCTGTCTTTCGCCGCCTACGAGGCCTATAAAAAGCAGCAGTTGAGCCAGAGGCCAACGCGGGTCGAACCCCGGGGCAAGGAACTCAAGAACGTGATGGAGATATTGCGCCAGCAATACGACACCACCGCAAACCTGGTGAGCGCCTTCCGCCAGTTCGGCGGCGCGTTTTTTGGCCGCAGCGGCAATCTCTCCGTGCCCTGGCATCATGTACCGCGGACTTCCATCAACACCACGGTCACCGGCGCACGCCGTTTCGTCGCCCAGTCCTTCGAGTTTGAGCGGGTGCGAGGTGTGTGCAAGGCAGTGAATGCCACGGTGAATGACATAGTGCTGGCCATGTGCTCGGGAGCGCTGCGGCGCTACCTGGCCAGCCAGAATGAACGTCCCCACCATTCCCTGAAAGCCATGGCGCCGGTATCCCTGCGCGAGGAAACCGACCTGGATTCGTCCAATGCCGTGGGATTTATCACTGCCGACCTGGCTACGGACATCTTCGATCCGGAGCAGCGTCTGCGCAAGATCCAGGCGTCCATGGCCGCAGGCAAGGCCCTGCTCCGGAGCATGACCGCCCGTGAAGCCGCCCTGTTCATGCAGGTGACCCAGGTACCCGCCCTGTTGAGCTCGGTGCTTGGTCTGGCTGGCCAGTTCCCGGCCTTCAGCACCGTAATCTCCAACGTGCCAGGTCCTCGGGAACAGATGTACTGGAATGGCGCCAGCCTGGAAGGCATGTATCCGGCGTCCATCGTCTTCGATGGCTTCGCGATGAATATCACTCTGGTCAGTTACCGCAAGCAGCTGGATTTCGGGATCGTCGCCTGTCGCCGCTCTATACCCCAGGTGCAGCGTATCATTGATTACCTGGAGGACGCTCTGCAGGAACTCGAGGAACTTGCGGGGCTGCGCAGCGTCGCGCCGGCCAAGAAAACCAGCGCGCGCAAGGCACCTGCTGCGACCGCGGGGAAGAAAACCGCCGCGACCAAAACCAATGCGAAAACCGGGGCAAAAGCCGCCAGGGCACGCGGCAGGTCCACGGCTGCTGTAAAACCCAAGCTGGCCCGCAAAGCCAAGAAAAAGGGATAGCATCACCACCATGACAGACACAATTCTTGTCGGTGGCAACGCCGCTGGCCAGGTCTCGCTACTACCACGCTACGCCAACCGCCACGGCCTGATCGCCGGGGCGACCGGCACCGGCAAGACAGTCACCCTGCAATGCCTGGCCGAGGGTTTTTCCGACCTGGGGGTGCCGGTATTCATGGCGGATGTGAAGGGCGATATCTCCGGTATCAGCCAGGCGGGCACGCCGCACCCGAAAGTGGATGAGCGGGTGCAGTTCATCGGCATGGAGAACTACCAGCAGCGCGGTTTTCCGGTTGCCTTCTGGGACCTGTTCGGCAAGCTGGGGACGCCAATCCGCACCACCGTCACCGAGATGGGGCCGCAGCTGCTGTCGCGTTTGCTGGACCTGAATGATACCCAGGAAGGCGTCATGACGGTGGTGTTCGAGTTTGCCGACAGCGAGGGTTTGCTGCTGGTGGATCTGCCGGATCTGCGCACTACGCTTGAATACCTGGGGGAACACAGCGCCGAGCTCGGCCCGGGGTTCGGAGTCGCCAAGGCGTCGGTCAATGCCATCCTGCGGCGCCTGCTGATGCTGGAGCGCGAGGGGGGCCGGGTTTTCTTCGGCGAGCCCTCGCTGGAGCTTAAGGACTTCATGCAGACCACTCGCGATGGTCGCGGGGTAATCAACCTGCTGGCAGCCGACACCCTCATCCAGAATCCCCGCGTGTATTCCACCTTCCTCCTCTGGCTGCTGTCTGAGCTGTTCGAGGAGCTGCCAGAGCTCGGCGACCCGGACCAGCCGATACTGGTGTTTTTCTTTGACGAGGCCCACCTGCTGTTTCGCGATGTGCCCAAAGCGCTGCTGGAAAAGATCGAGCAGGTTGTGCGGCTGATTCGCTCCAAGGGGGTCGGCGTCTATTTTATCAGCCAAAGTCCGAGCGACATCCCCGACGCGGTGCTGGCACAGCTTGGCAACCGGATTCAACACGCCCTGCGGGCGTATACACCGAAGGAGCAGAAGGCGGTACGGATCGCAGCCCAGTCCTTTCGTGAGAACCCCGAGCTGGACACGGTAACTGCAATCACCGAAATGGGCGTGGGCGAGGCACTGGTTTCCACCCTGCAGGACAAGGGTATTCCCTCCCCAGTGCAACGGGTGCTGGTGCGGCCGCCGAGTTCTCGCATGGGTCCGGCTTCCGCGGAAGAACGTGCTGCCATTCTTGCCCACGATCCCAATCAGCGCCTCTACAAGGACGCGGTGGACCCGAGGTCTGCCCATGAGATCCTGTTGGAGCGCACTGCCGCACGCCAGGCAGCCAAGGACGAAGAGGCCCTGGCGCAACGCGCAGGTAGCGACAAAAAACGGGCGGGCAGCCGCCAGAGTACCAGCGAAGCCTTCATCAAGAGCATGGCGCGCAGCCTCGGTTCCGCCGCCGGCAGCAATTTGGGCCGCAAACTATTCCGCGGCCTGATGGGGTCGCTGTTGAAATAGAACTCCTGACCCTGGCCGCTGTCCGAACATCCAGTCGCAGAGCCTTCCCGTATACAGGGCACAAAACAGGAGAGAGCAATGATCGGAAAGCTGGCCACAGCAGGGATTTTTTCCGCCCTCGCAATGACCACCTTGTTGGCTGCCGCCGTCGGGTCCGCGCAAGCCGACTCCCGCTATGCTCCAAAATCCCCCGGACTGGCCGTGGCAACCTTCGCCGGTGGCTGCTTCTGGTGCGTTGAGGAGGGCTTTGAGAAAATCCCGGGGGTAATAGAGGCGGTGTCCGGCTACAGCGGCGGCAGGGAAAAGAACCCCACCTACGAGCAGGTCGCAGGGGGTCGAACCGGACACACCGAAGCTGTGCAGGTCTACTACGACCCGCAACAGATAACCTACGAGGGGCTCCTGGCAGGCTTCTGGCGCTTCATGGATCCCACCGACGCCGAGGGCCAGTTTGTTGATCGAGGCCGTCAGTACCGCCCCGAGATCTTCTACCACAACGCCGAGCAAAAGCAGTTGGCCGAGGCATCCCGGGCCGCCCTCTCCGCATCCGGCCGCTACGACAAGCCGGTGGTGATTGCCATCACCCCACTGGCCACCTTCCACGAGGCAGAGGATTACCATCAGGACTATTACAAGAAAAATCCGCTGCGCTACAAGTTCTATACCTTTAACTCGGGACGTTACCAGTTCATCGACGAGGTCTGGGGTAGTGACCAGACGCTTGATTTTACCCGCTTTGCCCCGGAGCCCGCCGTTATGGAAAACTCAACCAGCGCCACCCCGTCTGCGGCCGGTGTGGGTTTCGACCCCGCCAGCTTCACCCGCCCCGATGACGCCACGCTCAAGGGTCAGCTAACCAGGGAGCAGTTCGAGGTGGCGCGCAAAGACGGTACCGAGCGCCCATTCAACAATCCCTACTGGGACGAAAAGCGGGATGGCATCTATGTTGACATCGTTTCTGGAGAGCCGCTGTTTTCTTCCCGCGACAAGTTTGTCTCCGGTACCGGCTGGCCCAGCTTTACCCGACCCATCGACAGGAACATGGTGGTGGAAAAGACCGATCGCAAGTTTTTCATGACCCGCACCGAGATCCGCAGTCGCCACGCTGATTCCCATCTCGGTCATGTGTTCGAGGACGGTCCGGCGCCTACCGGTCTGCGCTACTGCATGAATTCTGCGGCAATGCGCTTCATTCCTGCGGCGGAAATGGATGCGGCGGGCTACGGGGAGTACCTGAGCGCGGTTATCGCCACACCCTGATCCGTCGAGCGACGAAAACTCAGCGTAAATCCCGGCGCGCTTTGCTACAGTGGGATCTTTAGCTCCCGACGCGGCGGACTCCCTGAATGTGGTTCCACACCAGCTGTGATCTCTCCTTTGAGATAATCGAACCCACTCCCTTCACGCTGATGCTGAGGCCCCGGCGCGGCCCCGAGCAATGGGTCGCGCGCGAGGAGTATCGCCTCTCTCCGAGTGTGCCAGTGTCGGAATTCACCGACGGCTACGGCAATTACTGCCAGCGCCTGATTGCCCCACCGGGCCAGTTCAGCATCCATGCGGCCGCGGAAGTGATGGTTCTGGACAGGATAGATGTGGCCCCCGGAGCACCCTGTGTTCCAGTTCAGGATTTGCCGGATTCCGTGCTCAGCTACATTTTGCCCAGCCGTTACTGCGAGTCCGACCGTTTCTATAACATGGCCAGTGAAATCACCGCGGGGCAATTGCTCGGCTACGACCAGGTTGCTGCGATTGAAGAGTGGCTGCGACGCAGCATCCGCTATCTCCCTGGCAGCAGCGAATATCCGGAATCCGCGGTAGAGGTGAATCTGCGCCAGTCCGGGGTTTGTCGCGACCTTTCGCATCTTGGTATCGCCCTGTGCCGCAGCCTCAGCATTCCCGCCCGCATGGTGGTTGGTTACCTGCATAATCTTGAACCCATGGACATGCACGCCTGGTTTGAAGCCTACGTCGGCGGCCGCTGGTATACCTTCGACGCGACCCAGGGTAAACGCGAGCGCGGCTATATCGTCGTCGGCTATGGGCGCGATGCCGCCGACGTCGCTATTTTCAACCAGTTCGGCGCTCCTGTGACCCAGACCGTGCACGATATCCGCATTGAACGCAGTAACGGTTTGCTGCAGTGAACGATATCGACGCCATTCTCAACTTCTGGTTCGGTGACAGCGACGATGATGCTGTCGTTGCCAAGCAGCAACAGCAACTGTGGTGGTCCAAAAACACGGAGACCGACACTGCCATTCGCAGGAGGTTCGAGCCTGAAGTTATCGCCGCCGGGGCGGGAGAACTGGACCACTGGCGCAGCTCAACATCGGGCTGGCTGGCACTGATCATTCTCTGCGACCAGTTTCCTCGGAATATGTATCGCGATTCAGCCCAGGCCTTCAGCTTTGATCCAAAGGCGCGGGCGCTCTGCCTGGAGGGTCTCGCCCAGGGCATGGACCAGCCGTTGCGACCGATACAACGGGTGTTTTGCTACCTTCCGCTGGAACACTCAGAAGACCTGGAACACCAGCAACAATCGGTCACACTGTTCACGCAACTTGCGGCCCACGCAGCGGACGGCGAGCGGGAAACCTTCGACGGTTTTCTCGACTTCGCCCTGCGTCACCACGCGATCATCGAGCGCTTTGGCCGCTTCCCCCACCGCAATGCGATCCTCGGGCGCGAGTCCAGTGCGGAGGAAATCGCGTTCCTGAAGGAGCCCGGTTCATCCTTTTAGCATCAGCGCCGCTTGCGCCGGCGCTGGGGTTTCTTGCCGGTGACGGGCTGCTTGGGGTAGCGCGGTAGCTTGCCGGTAGCCAGGTAACGGTGGATGGATTCCTGGGAGCGGATCATCGGCGCCTTGCGGGGACGCGGCACAAATGCATTCACCTGGTGCTGGTCGATAATTCGCGCCTTGACGTTGTCGTACCACTGCTGGTCGAGAATATCCTGCAGGGTCTTCTGCGCCACCGGGTCCCGCACAGGACATAGCACCTCCACTCTGTAGTCCAGGTTGCGCGTCATCAGGTCGGCAGAGCCAATCAGGTAGCGTGGATTGCCACGGTTGTAGAACACATAAGCGCGCGGGTGCTCGAGGTAGCGGTCGACAATACTGATGGCTTCGATGTTTTCCGAGATGCCCTTCACTCCTGGCAGCAAAGAGCACATGCCGCGAATAATGAGCTTGATCTGCACACCGGCGTCTGACGCCTCATACAGCTTCATCACCAGCTGATTGTCGACCAGGTTGTTGCACTTGAGCGTAATCTCGGCGTGGTACCCCGCACGCGCGTTGGCAATCTCCTGCTCGATCAGGTGCATCAGACCCGGTCGGGCACTGTGGGGTGAAACCAGCAGGGTGCGGTAGCGCGGACGCTTGTAGGTAAACTGCAGAAAGTCGAAGACATCGTAGATATCCCGGCCGATATTCTGGTCATAGGTCAGCAGGGTAAAGTCAGTGTAGACACGCGCGGTCTTCTCATTGAAATTGCCGGTACCGATGTGGCTGTAATAGCGGATCTGCCCATCCTCGCGACGCTCGATCAACAACAGCTTGCTGTGTACCTTCAGCCCCGGAATCCCGAAGATCACCTGGATGCCGTTTTCAGTCAGGCGCTGGGCCCAGCTGATATTCGCGGCCTCGTCGAAGCGTGCTGCCAGTTCCACCACCGCCAGCACCCGCTTGCCATTCTGCACCGCATTGACCAATGCATCGATGACCCGGGATTGTTTCGCCACGCGGTAGAGACAGATCTTGATTGCCGTAACCGCGGGATCCAGCGCCGCGGTCTTGAGCAGGTCGACGATATAGTCGTAGGGGTGGTAGGGATAATAGAGAAACACGTCCCGCTCGCGGATGTTGTCCGCGAGGCTACCCGGATCATCCAGTCGCGGCAGGCGAATCGGCGGCAGAGGCTGGAATTCCAGGTATTTGGGGCCCACGTTGGGGAAGGACATGAAGTCCTTGGAATTGTGGTAGCGGCCACCGGGAATCAGGCTGTCATATTTGCCAAAACCAAAGCGGGTGCAGAGGTGATCCAGCAGGCGCTGCGGCATCGCGGCATCATAGACGAAGCGCACCGCCTCCGCCCGGCGACGCTGCTTGAGGCTGGTTTCCATTTTGTCGATCAGGCTTTCGCTGATACCGGGATCGATTTCCAGCTCGGCATCGCGGGAAAATTTGAAACAGTAGGCCGCTACCTCGTCGATAGCGAACACGCCGCGAAACATCTGTGGCAGGCAGGCGCGGATGACATTGTCCAGGGCGATGAAGACCTTGCCGGACTTGCCCTTGCGCTTCGGAATCTGGATGAAGCGATCCAGCCTGTCCGTGGGGACTTCGACCACTGCATAGTTGTAGTCCTCGCCAGTGCGGATATCCAGCGCCAGGTAGATCGACTCGTCGTTGAGCGGGGGAATGGAGTGCCCTTCGCGCAGCAGAATGGGTTCCAGCTCCGGCAGCACGGTGCGGGTAAAGAAGGCCTGCACGAACGCCGCCTGGCCCGAGTCCAGCTGGCGCTCATTGATCATGTAGATCTGGCGCGCCTGCAGGTCGCGCAGCACACCGTTGTAGGTTTTCTCGAACTGCTTCTGCAGCTCTACTACCCGCTTCTGGATAGCTGCCAGCAAGTCCTTGGCCTGGGGCCTCACGCCCGCATCGGACACAGTGATCAGGCGCCGGACTTCCGCCACCCTGACGCGAAAGAACTCGTCCATATTGTTGGAGAAGATTCCCAGGTAGCGCAGGCGCTCGATCACCGGTACCGTGTTGTCCGCGGCCTCCTGCAGCACCCGCGCATTGAATGAGAGCCAGCTGATCTCGCGCGGGATAAACAGGTTTTCATCCAGGTCGGCCAGGCGCCGCTGCAGGGAGCTGTGCATATCATTCAAAGCGGGTTTTCTGCCCCAGGGCAGCCTCGTGGAAAAACAGACAGAGCAGTCTAGCGCGCCGGGAGGCGCCGTTCACCCGGTTTCGAACACCCACTATGTGAAACTTTTATGACAGCGATTCAGGTGTAAAACCAGTAGGCGACGACGATGGCCGCAGTTATACCGGCGGCATCCGCCACCAGTCCGCATCCCAGGGCGTGGCGGGCATGGCGTATTCCCACTGCGCCAAAGTAGACCGCAAGCGTGTAGAAGGTGGTCTCGGTGGAGCCCTGCATGGTTGCCGCCAGCCGACCCTGGAACGAGTCCACGCCATAGGTATTCATGGTGTCGATCATCATGGCCCGCGCGCCCGACCCGGACAGCGGCTTCATCAGCGCCGTGGGCATGGCCTCCACCCAGCGGGTATCAAAACCCAGCCCCCCGACCCCGGCCCGCAGCAACTCCAGCACCAGCTCCAGCGCACCGCTGGCGCGAAATACGCCAATCGCCACCAGCATGGCCAGCAGGTAGGGAATGATGCCAATAGCGGTCTCGAAGCCCTGTTTTGCGCCCTCGATAAAAGTTTCGTAGACGTTGACCGCGCGCCGGTGGGCCACCACCAGAAACACAATAATGAGGCTTATGATCAGCAGGTTGCTGAGCAGGCTGGATTGCCGCTGCAACTCGCTGGCGGTCAGGGTGGAAAACCAGCCCACCAGAGCCAGCAGCAGGGCGAACACACCACCCAGACACCCCAGCACCACCGTATCGCGAAGGTTGATGCGCTGTACCCAGGCGGTTACCAGCAGGCCCGCCAGAGTGGAGCAACTGGTAGCGATCAGGATGGGGATAAAGACCGCTGCCGGGTCCGGCGCGCCCATTTGCGCCCGGTATAGCAGCACGGTGACCGGAAACAGGGTCACTGACGAGGTATTGAGTACCAGAAACAGAATCTGCGCATTGCTCGCCACCGTGGGGTGCGGGTTCAGTTCCTGCAGGTCTTTCATCGCCTTGATGCCGAGCGGCGTGGCGGCGTTGTCCAGACCGAGGACATTTGCAGACAGGTTCAGGGTCATCGAGGAGATCGCCGGATGCCCGCGTGGTACATCGGGCATCAGGCGCACGAACAGGGGCGACAGCAGGCGCGCCAACTTGTCTACCAGCCCGGAGGCCTCGCCGATGGCCACCACTCCAAGCCAGAGAGCCATCAGCCCGATCAGGCCAATCGCCAGTTGCACCGCAAGACCCGCCATTTCGAACAGGCCCGAAACCATGCGTTGGAAAACCTCGGCATCGCCGCCCACCAGCCACTGGAACAGGGCGCTGGCGAAGGCGATGAGGAAGAAACCCAGCCAGATCCGGTGCAGCATCAGTGCGGCCGACGCGCCAGGAAGTCCAGCGCCAGCTTTGCGGTCTGGTCCGGCTGTTCCAGCGGGAAAAGGTGGCCGCCGGGTACGCTGTGCAACTCGGCCGCAGGTTGCAGCCGGGCCCAGCGCCGCAGGGCCGCGGGCGTCAGAATATCGGAGTTCTCGCCGCCGATTCCCAGCGTCGGCAACTTCAGTCGCCGCAGCCTCGGCCAAACCAACGGCAGGGACGAGTACCCCGCAGCCTCCCAGCCACCGGAATACGCCAACTCCCAGTCGCCCCCGATCTGCGCCCGCTTCAGACCCGAGCGTATGTAATCCCACAGAGCCTCGTCATCGAAAGCGTTGAAGGCGCGCTTGCCGCGATGAAACTCGAACGCGGTCTGGGGATCGGGAAAGCGGTCGGGGCGATTCAGGGCACGGCGCACCATGGGAATGTTCGGCAGCCGCGCGCGCGGTGTCAGGTTCAGCCCCAGGACCAGGCGGGTTTTGACAAAGACAGGATCCAGCAGGATCAGGCCGCGAAACAGTTGCGGCCGCCGCAGCGCCGCCAGCAGAGACACGACGCCACCCAGGGAGTGGCCCATCATCCACACCGGCTTGTCCACGCCGTGCTCCAGGGTCTGGATCAGATCGTCGGCGAACTGGTGCCAGTCGGCGCGAGCAGGCACGGGTTCCCGCGACCACAGCGGGCGCTGCCTGAACCCCGTAACCGCATAGTGCTTGGCCAGCGGCGCCAGCAGGCGCCTGTAGCTACCCGGGGGATAACCATTGGCATGGGCAAATACCAGTGGCTCGCCGCTGCCGCCAAAGGATTCCAGTCGTTCCTGCATCGGGTACTCTGCTTCCTGCACTCTGAGGTTCATGCTGGCGCCAGCCTAATCCAAAACCCGGCGCTTGTCCCGCCCGGAACGGGGCCTTACCATGGTCGCCCTCATACCTGTTGCCAGTTGCAAGGAGCTGCCCAATGAAAACCCGTGCCGCCGTCGCCTTCGGGGCTGGCCAACCACTGGAAGTGGTCGATGTCGACCTGGAAGGACCCCAAGCTGGCGAAGTGCTGGTGGAAGTCATGGCCACGGGCATCTGCCACACGGATGCCTTCACCCTTTCGGGCGACGACCCGGAGGGCGCCTTCCCCGCCATTCTGGGCCATGAGGGCGCGGGAATCGTGCGCGAGGTCGGAGCGGGGGTGAAATCGCTGCGCCCTGGTGATCACGTGATTCCGCTCTACACCCCCGAGTGCCGGGAGTGTAATTTCTGCCTGCACCCGAAAACCAACCTGTGCCAGGCGATTCGCGAGACCCAGGGACGGGGCGTAATGCCCGACGGCAGCAGCCGCTTCTCCCTGGACGGCAAGCCGCTGCTGCACTACATGGGCTGCTCCACTTTCTCCAACTTCACCGTATTGCCGGAGATCGCGCTGGCCAAGGTGCGTGAGGACGCGCCCTTCGACAAGATCTGCTACATCGGCTGTGGCGTCACTACCGGCGTCGGCGCCGTGGTCTACCGGGCCAAAGTCGAGCCCGGCAGCAACGTGGTTGTGTTTGGCCTCGGGGGCATCGGCCTCAACGTGATCCAGGGCGCACGCCTGGTCGGCGCCGGCAGGATTATCGGCATCGACCTGAATCCGGAGCGGGAAGCCCTGGGCCGCAAGTTCGGCATGACCGATTTCATCAACCCGAAGAAGGTGGCCAACGTGGTGGAGGCCATTGTCGAGTTGACCAAAGGCGGTGCCGACTACAGCTTCGAATGCATCGGCAACGTGGAGGTGATGCGCCAGGCTCTGGAGTGCTGTCACAAGGGCTGGGGGGAGTCCTACATCATCGGAGTGGCGGGCGCGGGCAAGGAGATCGCCACCCGCCCTTTCCAGCTGGTAACCGGGCGCTCCTGGCACGGCGTTGCCTTCGGCGGTGCCCGCGGCAGGACCGACGTGCCGACGATTGTCGACTGGTACATGGACGGCAAGATCAATATCGACGACCTGATCACTCACACCATGCCGCTTGAGGATATCAATAGGGGCTTTGACCTGATGCACGGCGGCGAGAGCATTCGCTCGGTCGTGGTGTACTGAGGCGATGAGCATGGAAATTATTGCTGAAAATCGCTGTTTCGGGGGCCGCCAGCTGCGTTTCAGCCACCGTTCCGAGGCGCTGGACTGCACCATGCAGGCAGCCATCTACCTGCCGCCCGAAGCCGAGCAGGGCCCGGTTCCTGTGCTGTACTGGCTGTCCGGCCTCACCTGCACGGAGGAGAACTTTGTGCACAAGGCCGGTGCCCAGCGCTACGCGGCGGCTCACGGCATCGCCATCGTCTGCCCCGACACCAGCCCCCGCGGCGCGGATGTCCCCGATGATCCCGACGGTTCCTGGGACTTCGGCCTCGGCGCGGGGTTCTATGTCAACGCCACGGAGACGCCCTGGCGCAGCCACTACCGCATGGACGACTATGTCAGCACTGAATTACCGGCGCTGGTAGCCGCCGAGTTCCCCCTGCAGGCTGAGCGCTGCGGTATCTTTGGCCATTCCATGGGCGGCCACGGCGCCATGGTGCTGGCCCTGCGCAATCCGGGGCGCTATGCCTCGGTGTCGGCATTCTCCCCGATCGTGGCACCGAGCCAGTGCCCCTGGGGAGAGAAAGCCCTGGGCAACTACCTGGGGCCGGACCGGGCTGCCTGGGAGAACTACGACAGCTGCGCCCTGATCCGCGCGGGTGCGCCACATGTGCCGATGCTGGTGGACCAGGGCGAAGCGGACAATTTCCTGCAAGAGCAACTGAAGACGGAGCTATTGGAGCAGGCCTGCGCCGAAACCGGCTTCAAGGCACACATTCGCCGGCAGCCGGGCTACGATCACAGCTACTTCTTCATCGCCACGTTTGTCGGCGAGCACATCGCCTTTCACGCCAGAATGCTGGCGGCAAGGTAGCTCAGGATGAGGTCGCTGGGTACAGCAATGTATTCCAGCTGTGTCGCTCGAAGGGCCGCCAGCTACCGTGCGGCAGCGCCAGGCGGTCGGCGACCAAAAACCAGACGGTGGGATTATAGGTCATGCCACAGTGGCTCCCTCGCACCTCAATACTCTGGGTATTCCTGTGCCCGTTGCGCTGGAGGGTCGTCTGCCAGTTAACCACGCCATCGCCGCGGGAGTAGATCGCCGTGGTGGGCACTGGCGGCGCCTCGTGCAGGCGTGCCTGCTCGATGGGTAGCTCATCCATCGGATTGAGTGCCATGAACAGGCGCGAGGGATAGGAGCCGGTGACGCGGCCTTCGCCGAAGGGGCTGCCCAGGGAGATCACCTGCCGCACCCGGTCGGGGAATTCCCGCGCCAGCTCTCGCGCAAAGATGCCGCCCAGACTGTGCCCCACCAGCGAGATTGGCCCACCGTACCGATCCGAGAGAAACGTGATGCGCTCCTGCAGCCCCTCCAGAACCCCATCACGGGGCCCCAGGTTGCGGCCTTGGCCCCAGCCGTGAACAGCGTAGCCCATCCTGGTGAGATAACGACGAAAGGCGGCGTTGTAGCCGTCGGCCCCAAGAAAGCCCGGCAGCACCATCACCGGGTGGCCATCGCCACGGGGGGCCTTGTCCAACAGTTTGCGGCTGAAGCGCAGGGAGAGCATTTCCACCACAACCCGGTGCGCCTCGGTCAGGGCCAGTAACGCATGGGGTGGAGGGACCAGCGGCTCCAGCTGCACACCGGGGCCGGGGTCGATAACTTCGATGGCCGTCACAGGTCTAACTCTCTTTGCCACCACCGGGCACCCCCAGCGTCTTGCATAACAAGATTCATGCGGCTGAGCATAGCCCATCGGACGGGCCGGGGGGAAGCCCCGGCCCGGGAGGAGTTACAGGCGGGAAATCTCCCGATCCAACTCGTACTGCCGCGAGGTAACGAAGGACTCCATTGCTTCGACCCTGCGCAGGGCCGCGTCCAGGCGCTCCCGCGCCCGGCGCAGGCGGACACTGCCCGGCTCGCTATAACGAAATACCTTGCGCGGACGATAGTCGTGATGACGCTCGTCGTACTCCATGGCGACGTCGACCTCCGGGCCCGGATCCAGATCGTCCGGCAGCGGATCTGAGCGCTCCCCGCGGCGCGGCGAGGGCCGCGGCGCCAGCAGCAACCAGGCACCCAGATAGGCCCACAGGGCCAGGGTTCCGGTAAACAGTATCGCGGCCACCCAGAGCAGGCGCACCACCCAGTGGGCGATGTCGAAATGGTCCGCCAGTCCAGCGCAGACGCCGCCCAATTTACCTTCGCGGGTGTTGCGATAGAGATTCATGCCCCAGCCGGAAGCGCGCTGGCGGCGGAAGCGCCGCTCGCTGCCACGCCAATCTGGTGCATTCCGGCGACGATAGTCGCGTTGAGAACGTTCGCTCATGATCCTACTCCTTGTCGCGCCGCTGGCGCTCGGTCTGGTCGCGCCAGTTGCTGTGGTCCGAATCCAGTATTGTTTCCAGTACGCCAATGCGCTCGGTCAGCCGGTCCACGGTCGCCAGCAGCTCCTCCAGAGCCTGCCGGTCTTCCTCTTTGAGACTGCGCGAGGAACGGTGGACGCTGCGGTAGTGCATCGTGATCCAGATCGGCGCCACGATCACCAGGAACAGGATCGTGGGCACAAACATGAATTGCCAGAATTGCATGGTTTCCATCCTCGGGCAGGTCTGCAGTCAGGCTGTATGCTGCCACTTCATTGCGGTCGACACTAGCCGGGGGCGCCTAGCCATTGCCCTCGCGGCTGCCCTCTCGATTGCCAGCGCGGGCCTCCAGCTCTGCCTTTAGACGTTGCAATTCATCGCTGATGCGCTCGTCCTGCTGCAGGGCATCGATTTCCGCTGCCAGGTCCGGGGGCACTTCCCGGCCCACGTCCAGCAGCTCCAGCTGACTTTCCAGGTTGTCCATCCGCCGCTCAAAGTGCTCGAAGCGATGGAAGGCGGTGTCCAGAGCCTCGCGGTGCATCTGCCGCTTCACCTTGATCCGGGACTCCACGGTCTGGCTGCGCATCAACAGGGCCTGCTGCCGCGACTTGGCGTCAGACAGCTTCTGCTGCAGCTGGCCGATTTCCGTGCCCAGCTGGGCGATATGGTCGTCAGCGGCGGTAAGCTCCGCCGTGACCACGGCCAGCTCGTCCTCAATCGCATGCTTCTCCTGCAGCGCAGCCCGCGCCAGGTCCTCGCGGCCCTTGCTGATGGCGAGCTTGGCCTTCCGCTCCCAGCTCTCTGCATCGGCCTGCACCTGCTGCAGACGGCGGGCGGCGGCCTTGCGGTCCGCCAGCACCCGGGCCGAGGAGCTCCGCACCTCCACCAGGGTGTCCTCCATCTCCTGGATGATCAGGCGAATCATCTTCTGGGGATCCTCCGCCTGGTCGAGCAGGGAATTGAGGTTGGAGTTAATGATGTCTGACATCCGCGAAAAAATACCCATGCTTCTTCTCCACTGGGGTCCTGCCCCGATTACTGGCGGCCTGCTGCCACCCTACAGGACTCTTGTATCAGAATTCGTGCCAGAAACCGCAAGTCATTGTTTTAATTCAGTTAACCAACACATCAGCCATTTTCTGCGCTGTGATATCAACACTTAAATGGTATTTTATACCTTTTATTGGGTTTTAAACCCTTATTAAAAGGTTATATTTACCTTATGAAGCATCAGGAAAGCATTATTGGGAGCTCCGCAGCTCTTGCCCGCGCACTTGAGCAGGTGTCGCGGCTGGCCGGCATCAACCGGCCGGTACTGATCCTCGGCGCCCGGGGCACAGGCAAAGAGCTGGCAGCCGAGCGTCTGCATTTCCTGTCGGCGCGCTGGGAAGCCCCGTTCGTCAAGGTCAACTGCGCCGCGCTGGCAGATTCGCTGCTGGAATCAGAGCTCTTTGGTCACGAGCCCGGGGCCTTCACCGGCGCCACCCGGGTTCGCCAGGGCCGCTTCGAACGCGCCGATGGCGGCACCCTGTTCCTGGACGAGCTGGGTACCATGTCCCTGCGGTTGCAGGAGAAGCTGCTGCGGCTGGTAGAGTACGGCGAATTCGAGCGCCTGGGGGGCCAGCAGACGCTGCAGGTGGATGTGCGGGTAGTCGGAGCCACCAATGCAGACCTGCGCGCTCTGGCCGCTACCGGTGAGTTTCGCGCCGACCTGCTGGACCGGCTCAGTTTCGACGTGATCCACCTGCCGGCGCTGCAGCAGCGGTCGGAGGATATCCCTGAGCTGGCGCGCCACTTCGCCATCCAGATGAGCGCGGAGCTGGGTTGGGAGTTGTTTCCGGGTTTCAGCGAAGAGGCCATGGCCGCCCTGCAATCGTATCCCTGGCCGGGCAACGTCCGCGAGCTGAAAAACACGGTTGAACGCTCCCTGCACCGTTGGAGCCATCCGCGCAAGCCCGTGGCCGAGGTCGTGCTTGACCCTTTTGCCTCACCGTATGCACAGGTAGCAGCAAGCGAATCCGCCCTGCCGGCATCCACACAGCAGCGCGAGACGACGGCGACCGACACACCGGGAATTACCGATTTTCCCGCTCGCATGCTGGCAATCGAACGCCGTCTGGTACACCAGGCGCTGGCGGACAATAACTACCACCAGCGCCAGACCGCCGATGCTCTGGGGCTCAGCTACGACCAGCTGCGCGGCCTTGTGCGCAAACATCGGTTGGCCCGTCGGCGCCGGCAGCGCAAGGCCTGAGTTGAGACCGAATGCACCCCTTTGGGGGAGCGCGCATGCCGCATAAAGCAGCTATAGTGATATCCCATGGCAGGCCGTATTTAGGCATGTTACGGTCGCGCCAGTAATCGCCGGGCACCTGGTCTGTCCGTCCCTAAAGCACGCACAGCAACAAGGATCTACGCTATGAGTCTGTCTCTCACCGACCCCACCCTGCTCCAGACCCGCGCCTATATCAACGGCGAGTGGGTGGATGCCGACGATGGTGCCACCTTCTCAGTCAGCAACCCCGCCAACGGTGAGGTCATTGCCGAGGTGGCGAAACTGGGAGCGGCCGAGACCCGGCGCGCGATCGAAGCCGCACAAACTGCCATGGACAGTTGGAAGCTCGTGCCGGCAAAACAGCGTGCGCAGATTTTACGCAAGTGGTTCGACCTGATGATGGCCAACCAGGAAGACCTCGCCCGGATCATGACCGCTGAGCAGGGCAAGGTGCTGGCCGAGTCGCGCACCGAAATCGCCTATGGCGCGTCGTTTGTCGAATGGTTTGGCGAAGAAGCCAAGCGTATTGACGGCGACGTGATCCCGGGGCCCTCAGCTGACCGGCGCATCGTGTGTATCAAGCAGCCGGTGGGCGTCGTCGCCGCCATCACCCCCTGGAATTTCCCCAACGCCATGATCGCACGCAAGGCCGCACCGGCGCTTGCCGCAGGCTGCAGCATCGTGATCAAGCCCGCCACCGAGACCCCTCTGTCGGCCTTCGCCATGGCGGTTCTGGCGGAGCGTGCGGGCGTTCCCGCCGGCGTGCTTAACATCGTGGCCGGCAGCTCCTCCGCCATCGGCGGGGAGCTCACCGGCAACCCCATCGTGCGCAAGCTCACCTTCACCGGTTCCACGCCGGTGGGCAAAATGCTGGAGGCACAGTGCGCGGAAACCATGAAGAAGACCTCGATGGAGCTTGGCGGCAACGCTCCGTTTATCGTCTTCGACGACGCCGACCTCGACGAAGCGATCAAAGGAGCGGTGATCTCCAAGTACCGCAACTCCGGCCAGACCTGTGTCTGTTCCAACCGCATGCTGGTGCAGGACGGCGTCTACGATGAGTTCGTGGCGAAATTGGTCAAGGCCACCGCCGAACTGGTGGTGGGAGACGGCTTTGGCGATGGCATCAGCATCGGCCCGCTGGTCAATGCCGGTGCGGTCAAGGATGTCGACAGCCTGGTGCAGGACTCTATCGGCGCCGGCGCCAAGGTGGCACTGGGTGGTGGCCCGCACGACCTGGGAGGTTGCTTCTACCAGCCCACCATTCTTACCGAGGTTACCTCGGAGATGGCGGTGTTCCGCAACGAGATCTTCGGCCCGGTAGCACCAGTCGTGCGTTTCAAGGATGAAGCGGAAGCCATCGCCATGGCCAATGACACCGAATTCGGTCTCGCCTCCTACTTCTACACCCGCGACATCGGCCGCGTCTGGCGCGTCGCGGAAGCGCTGGAGTACGGGATTGTCGGCATCAACGAGGGCATTATCTCCAACGAGATGGCGCCCTTCGGCGGGGTCAAGGAATCCGGCTCGGGCCGTGAGGGCTCCAAGTACGGCATGGAAGACTATCTGGAGATCAAGTACATGCTGATGGGGGGGCTGGACCGGTGAGGTAGGAGCCCGCCAGTGGCTCACGCCACCAGCAGCTGCTCTCGAGTCACGTGGGCCAGGGTCTCGTCCAGCGCCCGGCCCAGTTTCTCGGTCATTTCATCCACCTGCGCTTCCGAGATAATGAGCGGCGGGCACAGAGCGATGCTGTTGCCCCCCATGGCGCGCACGATCAGGCCCGCTTCTTGCGCTCGAAGGGCACAGAAGCCGCCAATGGCATTGCCGTCAAAGGGCTGCCGGGTCCGCTTGTTCGCCACCAGCTCCAGCGCCGCAATCATGCCCATGCCGCGCACCTCGCCCACCAGCGGATGGCTGGCGAAGGCCTGCAGTTTCCGCTGCATGTAGTCACCCATCACCCGGGCGCGCTCGAAAAGATTGTCGCGCTCGTAGATTTCCAGCACTTTCGACGCCACCGCGCAGGCCACCGGATGCCCGCCGTAGGTGTAGCCGTGGCCGAAAATCCCCACCTTGGCGCTGGGCTCCACCATCGCCTCGTAGATGTCACCGGTGACAATGGCGGCGCTGACCGGGAGATAGGCCGAGGACAGGGCCTTGGCCAGCGACATCATCTGCGGCTGGATACCGAAGCTGGTGGCGCCGAAGTCGGCGCCGGTCCGGCCGAAGCCGCAGATCACCTCGTCGTCCCACATGAAGATATCGTACTTGCGCAGCACTGCCTGGACTTTCTCGAAGTAGCCCGGCGGCGGTACCACGACCCCACCGGCACCGCTGATGGGCTCGGCGATAAACGCCGCAATTGTCTCCGGCCCTTCCGCCAGAATCAGATCCTCCAGCTCCTGCGCCCGCCGCTTGGCGAACTCCTCTTCACTCTCCCCGGGCAGGCCGTCGCGATAAAAATGCGGGGCGCCGGTACGAAGAATCCCCAGCGCCTCAAACGGCAGACTGAAGTGCGTGTGGTTTGGCACCAGGCCGGTCAGGCATGCAGCGGCCACCGTCACGCCGTGGTAGGCCCGTTCGCGGGAAATGATCTTGTATTTCTCCGGCTTGCCGATAGCATTGAAGTAGTAGCGCAGCAGCTTGACATGCGTGTCGTTGGCATCGGACCCCGAGTTACCGAGAAACACCTGCGCATTGTCCACCGGCACCATCTCCGCCAGCTTGTCCGCGAGGGCCATCGCCGCCGGATGGGTCTTGCCACCGAACAGGTGCGAGTAAGTGAGGGTGCGCATCTGCTCCGCCGCTGTCGTCACGATTTCCTCGTTGCCATAACCCAGTGCGGTGCACCAGAGTCCGCTCATTCCCTCCAGGTACTGCCGCCCCTGATTGTCGTAAACGTAGACCCCCTCGCCGCGCTCAATCACCAGCTGCTCGGTGGCTTTCAGGTTGGTGGTGGGGTAGATCATGTGAGTCATAAGATAGTCCTCGGGCTCCTCGGTGCGGTGTAAGTTTTCAGGGTAGCGCAGGTCACCGCGCCTGATAAACCACTTCGCCATCAAACAGCGTCAGCGTCACCCTAGTGCTGTTGATGTCTTCGGCGGGTATGCGGTACAGGTCTTTGTCCAGGAGGACCAGATCGGCCCGCTTGCCCACCTCAATACTGCCGACAATGTCGTCCTGATGCATCAGCCAGGCCGCGTTGCGGGTGTAGGCCGCGAGCATGGTGTCCAGGGTAACAGTCTCTTCGGCATTGAGGGTGCCCTGCACCAGGTCGTCGGGGTCCTGCCGACGCAGCGCGGTCTCGATGGCATCCAGCGGATTGACCGATGACACCGACCAGTCGCTGCCGCCGACAATACGAGCGCCGGCGCGCTGCAGGCTGCGCACCGGGTACATGCGCTCTACCCGCTCGGCGCCGACTGCCGGGAGATTGATCTCGGTGATGTAGCTGTCCGGGTAGGCCCATAGCGCCTGGAACGTGGTGCTCACATTCAGCTCGGCAAACCGGGGAATGTCGTCGGGATGGACCAGTTGCAGGTGGGCAATATGGTGCCGGTTGTCGCGCTCACCGTTGCGGTCACGTGCAGCCTCGAAGGCATCCAGCGCGATGCGCACGCCGAGATCGCCGATCGCATGGACATGAACCTGCAGGCCCAGGGCGTCAAAGCGCGTAACGATATCCTTGAGTTGCTCCGGGTCAAAGTTGATTTCGCCGCTGTGCGGATCATCGCCGAAATACGGTGTCACCAGCGCCGCCGTCTCTCCCTCCAATACGCCGTCGACAAACAGCTTCACCGCATCCGTGTTCAGGCGCTCGCCGGCATACTCACCGCGCCGCGCCAGCACTTTTTCAAATTCCTCGCCAGCATGGCGACTAAAGGTGCCGTGGGTCAGGGAAGTGCGCACCCGCGCCTGCAGTTCCCCGGCCGCGGCGAGCGCGTGATAGGCCAGCCAGTGCCGCTCGCCAACCGCGGCGTCGATGAACGAGGTTATGCCCTTGCTGTGCATAAATTGCAGGGCCACCCGCAGGGCGGCAGTATCATCTTCAGGAGTGGTCTCCGGCAGCAGGTCAGCAACCAGCGCCTGAGCCGTTTCGCGCAGGGTACCGGTCGCTTCCCCCGTGGCGCGGTCGCGCTCTATCACCCCCTGCGGCGGATTGGGGGTGTCCGCGGTGATGCCCGCGAGTTCAAGGGCGCGTGAGTTGACCCAGGCGGAGTGCCCGTCAGCGGCTGCAAGGTATACCGGACGCTCTGGAAACAGAGCATCCAGTGAGGCCTTGTGCGGATTGCCGTTCGGGAACAGCCCCAGATTGAAGTCGAGGCCGACCAGCCAGCCGTCTTCGGCATCGGCGGCGCAGTCCTGCAGACTCTTAAGGATCGCCTCCTCGGACCCGGCATCATGCAGGGAACAGCCGAGCAGCGCTTCGCCCGACGAGAGGGGATGCACGTGAGCATCGTGCAGTCCGGGCAGCAGCATGCCCTGTGCGGCGTCAATCACCCGGGTGTTTTCGTCAACGAAAACTGCGGTAGCGGCGTCATCGCCTACCGCTACGATGGCGCCGTCCCGGACAGCGACACTCGCAGCCTCCGGCTGTTGGGGGTTCTGGGTGTAGATCCGAGCGTTGCGAATGACCAGATCGGCCGCTGGCGCGGCAGCAGCCTCCTCTGCCGTGCTGGTATCTACAGCCGGTGCCGCATCCTGCTGGCGATTGCATGACGTCAGCAAGCCAAGCCCTAGTGCGACAAGCACAGTTGCCAGTATCCCCGTCTTTGTTCTGATCATCGATCGATCTCCTGTCGAATATTAGTGTGCTTTTACTTTCTGCTCGCCGCAGCGGGCACAGCGATAAACCGTCACCAGGCGCCCCTGCCTCACGTCGAACTGTTTGGCCTTATCCACCTCCCACTTGTGGTGACCGTGGCGACACAGGGTTTTACCTTTGTGCTTCTCCTGCAGGGACGGCTTGCGAAAGGGCAGAATGTCGGCCAATGGATTGCGCTCAGAGCAGAGTGCGAGCGAGCGCGCTTTGCCAGGATGCCTGTCGCTGGCGCCGGGCAGCGGTGGACATCCGCACCTTGAATTCCTGGTCCGCAGCCCAGATCTTGCGGATGTCGCCTACGCCAGACCACAGTCCCACACCCAGCCCTGCCAGGTAACAGGCCCCGGCCACCGTGGTCTCGATCACTTGCGGCCTTATCAGCTTGCGGCCCAACACGTCCGCCTGAATCTGCATCAGCAGGTTATTGGCCGCGGCACCGCCGTCGACGCGCAGCGGGCGCATGCGTTTGCCCAGGTCACGCTCCATTGCCAAGAGAATATCCGCGTTCTGCAACGCCATCGCGTCCAGAGTGGCGCGGGCGATATGGCCGCGTTCGGTGCCGCGGGTGAGGCCGCTCAGGTTTCCACGCGCGTCCGGCGCCCAGTGTGGCGCCCCAAGGCCAGTCAGTGCCGGCACAAACTCCACCCCGCCGGCGTCTTCCACCGTGCGCGCCAGGGCCTCTATATCCGCGGAACGCTTGATAATCTGCAGTCCATCCCGCAGCCACTGTACCGCCGCGCCACAGATAAAGGCGCCGCCCTCGAGGGCATAGACCGGCTTGCCCTCCTCCCCCAGCTGCCAGGCGGCTGTGGTCAATAACCCCGAGCGCGACTGCAACAGTTCGGAGCCGGTATTCATCAGGATAAAGGAGCCGGTGCCGAAGGTGCACTTGGCATCACCCGCGGTAAAACAGGCCTGGCCGAACAGGGCCGCCTGCTGGTCCCCCGCCACACCGGCAATGGGAATGCCGTCCGGCAGCCCCGGGACACCGCAGGTGTGCGCCAGGGCACCGCTGGAGGGAACGATCTTCGGCAGGATGCCTTCGGGCACCTCAAACAGGTCCATGAGCTCCTTGTCCCAGCTGAGCCGACGCAGGTTCATCAACGAGGTGCGCGAGGCATTGGATACATCGCTGACGTGGGTCGCGCCGCCACTGAGTTGCCAGATCAGGTAGCTGTCGATGGTGCCCGCGGCCACCTGTCCGGCCTTCAGCCTGCGGGCAATGCCGGGGGTGTTCTGCAGCAGCCAGCGAAACTTGCTGGCGGAAAAATAGGGGTCCAGCACCAGGCCGGACTTGCGCTGTACCCGCTTCTCGTGACCAGCGGCCTTGAGGGTTTCACAGAATTCGGTGGTGCGCCGGCACTGCCAGACGATGGCCCGGTTCAGTGGCGCGCCGCTGCCCCGGTCCCAGAGCAGTGAAGTCTCGCGCTGGTTGGTAATGCCGATAGCGGCGATATCTCCGGGCTTGCACAGGCGTTTGCGCAGCACGGCGCGAATGCCGCGCTTTACCGTGTTCCAGATATCCCCGGCGTCGTGCTCCACCCAGCCCGGTTTGGGGTAGTGCTGGGGAAACTCGATATTGACGCTGGTTCGGATCTGGCCCTTCTCATCCATCAGGGCGACCGTGGTGCCGGTCGTACCCTGATCGATGGCGAGGACAAAGGCACCCATATCAGGTGCCGTAGCCCTCGATCGCCTTGATTTCCAGGAAATCAGTGAAGCCGTGGGCGCCCCACTCGCGGCCGTTACCGGACTGCTTGTAGCCGCCGAAAGGCACATTGTAGCCGCCGCTGGCACCGTTGATGTGCACGTTGCCGGCACGGATGCGGGCCGCTACCTTGCGCGCGTGGTCGATGTCGCCACCCTGCACATAGCCTGCGAGACCGTAAGGCGTGTCGTTGGCGATACGGATAGCCTCTTCCTCACTGTCGTAGGGAATCATCACCATGACCGGGCCGAAGATCTCCTCCCGGGCGATGGTCATGTCGTTGTTGACTTCAGAGAACACCGTGGGTCGCACGAAATAGCCCTTGTCGATGCCCTCTGGACGGCCGGGCCCGCCGCAGACCACCTTCGCACCTTCGGCGATACCCTTCTCGATAAGCCCCTGGATCTTGTCGAACTGCAGCTCCGAGACCACCGGGCCCATGGTTGTGGCGTCGTCCGCCGGGTCACCGATGACCACTTTTTCCGTCACTTTCGCCGCAATCGCCTCGGCCTCGGCCAATCGAGCCCGGGGCACCAGCATGCGCGAGGGCGCGTTGCAGGACTGGCCGGTGTTGTTGTACATGTGCAGCACGCCGCGGGTTACGGCCTTTTCCAGATCGGCGTCATCGAGGATGATGTTGGGGGACTTGCCGCCCAGCTCCTGGGTCACGCGCTTTACCGTCGGCGCTGCGTTCTGGGCTACCAAAGATCCGGCGCGGGTGGAGCCGGTGAAGGACATCATGTCCACGCCCGGATGCTTGGACAGGGCCGTACCCACAGTCGGGCCGTCGCCGTTGACCAGGTTGAACACGCCCGCCGGAACCCCGGCCTCATGCATGACCTTGGCATACAGGTAAGCCGAGAGGGGTGCCACTTCGGAGGGTTTGAGGATCATGGTGCAGCCCGTCGCCAGGGCCGGCGCCACCTTGCAGCTGACCTGGTTCATCGGCCAGTTCCAGGGAGTGATCAGGCCGCAGACCCCGATCGGCTCCTTGAATACACGGTGCTCACCGAGGTTCTCCTCAAAGGGGAAGTCACGCAGCACCCGCAGCGCCTCCTGCAGGTGGCCGAGGCCAGCGTGCGCCTGGGCCGCTACCGCCAGGGATTTGGGCGCGCCCATCTCCTCGCGGATGGCATCCGCAATGTCGTTATAATACTTTTCGTAGGCGGCAACGCAGGACTCCAGCACTTCAATCCGCTCTGCACGGCTGCTATAGCCCCAGGTCTCGAACGCGGTGCGAGCGGCAGCCACCGCGCGGTCCACATCCTCCTCGGAGCCCAGCGAGATTTGGGCACAGACCTCCTCGGTGGCCGGGTTGATCACATCGTGGGGCTTGGGCGTGGCCGGATCGACCCATTCACCATTGATGTAAAACTGCAGGTATTCGCGCATATGTGCTCTCCAGTAACTGATTATCGATGGCGGGTAGTGTAGCACTGCCTGTGTGGTCGGCCACCACCCCATGGGGTTATCATTGCGCCACCTGACGTTGGAGACACCCGAATGCAATCCGAAGAAATGACCCTGTTCCGCGACATGGCGCGGCGCGCCTTCGAGGCCGAGATCAGCCCCCACTATGAACAGTGGGAGGAGGACCATATGGTGCCCCGGGAGCTGTGGCGCACGCTGGGTACCGCGGGCCTGCTGTGCGCGGACGTGGACGAGGCCTACGGTGGCGCGGGCACCTCGCCCCACGTCACCCTGATGCTGATCGAAGAGCTCTCGCGCATGGGCTTCGGCGGCTTTGCCTCCGGCTTCGGCATCCACTCCAACATTGTCGCTCCCTACCTGACGCGCCACGGTACGGAAGAGCAAAAACAACACTGGTTGCCGAAGATGGTCAGCGGTGACGCCGTCGGCGCCCTGGCGATGACCGAGCCCGGCGCCGGCTCCGATGTGCAGGCGATCCGTACCAATGCCGTTCGCGACGGCGATGAATGGGTGCTCAACGGCTCCAAGATATTTATCACCAACGGCATGCACGCGGACCTGGTGATCGTCGCAGCCATCACCGACCCGGGCAAGGGCGCCAAGGGCACCTCCCTGTTCCTGGTTGACACCAGCCTGCCCGGCTTTGAGCGCGGCAAGAAGATTGAGAAGATCGGCCAGCACGCCTCCGACACTGCCTTGCTGTTCTTCCAGGATATGCGCCTGCCCGCGGATGCGTTGCTGGGCCAGGAGAACAAGGGCTTTGTGATCATGATGGAGGAACTGCCCCGGGAGCGCCTGGGCATCGCCGCCCAGGCCGTTGCCGCCGCCGAAGGCGCCCTGGATCTCACGGTCGAGTACGTGCTCGAACGCAAGGCATTTGGCCAGGCCATCGGCAGCTTCCAGAACACCCGTTTCAAGCTCGCCGACGTGCGCACCCAGATCGCACTCAATCGGGCCCTGTACGAGCAGTGCGCGGACGAATACAGCCGCGGTGAACTGACCGCCGACAAGGCGGCGATGCTGAAACTCGCCTCCTGCGAAATGCAGTGCGACACCATCGACGACTGCCTGCAGCTGTTTGGCGGCTACGGCTACACCGTGGAATACCCGATCTCGCGCTTCTACACCGACGCTCGGGTCCAGCGTATTTACGGCGGCTCTTCGGAAATCATGCGCGAGCTGGTGGCACGCTCCATCCTCGGCCGGGCCTGAGATGCCTGCCGGCAGTGAACAGTCGGCCGCGCCACAGCGCCACTTCGACGTCATTATTGTCGGCGCCGGCCTTTCCGGTATCGGCGCCGCGGTGCATCTGCAGCAGCAGTGCCCTGGCAAGCGCTTGGCACTGCTGGAAAGCCGATCCGCGATCGGTGGTACCTGGGACCTGTTTCGCTACCCGGGCATCCGTTCGGACAGCGACATGCACACGCTGGGCTATGATTTCAAACCCTGGCGCAACCCCAAGGCCATCGCCGATGGCCCGGCGATCCTCGACTATATCGAGGAGACCGCCGATGACTATGGGGTTCGCGAGAAAATTCGCTTTCAGCACCAGGTAAGACGAGCCCGATTCAGTAGCGCGCAGGCGCGCTGGGAGCTGGAGGTCGCGGTGGTGAGCGACGGGGAAGAGCAGCGCGAAAACTTCAGCTGCCAGTTCCTGCTCATGTGCGCCGGGTACTTCAACTACGCCCATGGCCACGACCCGGCATTTCCCGGTCAGGAGAAGTTCAAGGGCCCGATCGTGCGCCCACAGCACTGGCCCGAGGATCTGGACTACCGCGACAAGCGCGTGGTGATTATCGGTTCCGGTGCCACCGCCATGACCCTGGTGCCGGCCATGGCAGCGACAGCGGCCAAGGTCACCATGCTGCAGCGGTCGCCCACCTGGGTGATTTCCCGGTCGGAGCGGGATGCGCTGGCGAACCTGCTGCGCAAGCTGCTGCCAGAATCATGGGCCTATGCCGTCACCCGCTGGAAGAACACGCGCCTGCAGCACTGGCTGTATCGCAAGACCCGCACCCAGCCGGACAAGGTGCGGGACCACCTCCTGAATGAGCTGCGCAAGGAGCTGGGGCCGGATTTCGACATTGAGCGCCACTTCAGCCCCAGCTACCCGCCCTGGGACCAGCGTCTGTGCCTGGTACCCGACGGCGACCTCTATGCCGCCCTGCGCAGCGGCCGGGCCGAGGTGGTGACAGAGCACATCGCGGCATTCACTGAACACGGTATCCGTCTGCAGTCCGGGGAAGAATTGGCCGCGGACATTATCGTCACCGCCACCGGCCTCGAATTGGTGGTGATGGGCGGCATCGCCTTCGAAGTCGATGGGAACCCGGTGGACTTCAGCCAGCGCTGGACCTGGCGTGGCATGCTGTACTCCGGCGTGCCCAACATGGCCAACACCTTCGGCTATATCAACGCCTCCTGGACTTTGCGCGCGGACCTGATCGCGCGCTTTGTCTGCCGTCTGCTGAATCATATGGATCGCAAGGGTGTGGAACAGGTTACCCCGACCCTGCGAGCCGACGAGGTCGACATGGACGCGCGCCCCTGGATCGAGGGATTCAGCTCCGGCTACATGCAACGTGTTATGCACCTGCTTCCGAAGCAGGGGGACCGGGATCCCTGGCTTAACCCCCAGGACTATATCCGCGACCGCAAGACCCTGCCGAGGGTGTCGCTGGAGGATGGGAGCCTGGTCTTCGAGAGCCAACTGAGCAACTAGACCGATGTCGAGGCTGACAATGACTGCACCCGATCACCTCACTGGCAACTGGAACTACCCCACCTCCATCCGCTTTGGCGCCGGCCGGATCGGTGAACTCCCCGCCGCCTGTCGCGAGCTGGGTATGACGAGACCGCTACTGGTCACCGACCAGGGGCTGGCAGAACAGGCCATTGTGCAGCAGGCGGTCAAGGTCTGTATCGACGCGGGCCTCCACTGTGGTGTCTACGCGGACGTGCAGGGCAACCCGGTGGAGGACAACGTCGTCGGCGGTGTCCTCAGCTACCGCAAGGGAGACCACGATGGCATCGTCGCCTTCGGCGGCGGATCGGCACTGGATGCCGGCAAGGCAATCGCGCTGATGGTCGGCCAGGATCGGCCCATCTGGGATTTCGAGGACCGCGACGACTGGTATCTGCGGGTCGACACCACAGGCATGGCAGCCGTGGTCGCGGTGCCCACCACCGCCGGCACCGGCTCGGAGGTCAGCCGCTCCTCGGTAATCACCGACCTGCGGGACAACACCAAGAAAATCATCTTCCACCCGCGCATGTTGCCATCCATCGTGCTGGCCGACCCGGCGCTGACCGTGGGCCTCCCCGCGCAGATCACCGCCGCGGTAGGCATGGACGCCCTGTCCCACAATCTGGAGGCGTTCTGTTCGCCGCTGTATCACCCCCTGGCCCAGGGTATTGCGCTGGAGGGTATGCGCCTGGTCAAGGACTGGCTGCCGACCGCGGTCGCTGACGGCGCCAACCTCAAGGCCCGTGCCCACATGCTGATTGCCTCCAGCATGGGCGCCACCGCTTTTCAAAAGGGACTCGGCGCAATGCATGCCCTCAGCCATCCCGCCGGCGCGGTACTGGGTACCCACCACGGTCTGACCAACGCCGTGGTCATGCCCTACGTGCTGGAATTCAACCGCGAAGCTATCGACAGCAGAATGATCGACCTGGCCCGCTACCTCGATCTTGAGACACCGTCCTTCGAGGCGGTACTGGCCTGGGTGTGCCGTCTGCGGCAGCAGATCGGCATTCCACACACACTGAATGAGATCGGCGTCGGCGAGGAACACATCGAGCGCCTGGCAGCGATGGCGGCAATCGATCCCTCGGCGGCGACCAACCCGGTTCCCTGCACCGTGCAGAACCTGACCGAGCTCTATCGCCGCTGTGTTCGGGGTACGCTTGACAGGGCCACTGGTATCTAGCCACCAACGGAGCAAACGCCAATGCAGGCAGATGAAGTCAAGACCGCAGCGGACGCCCGCGCCATTGTCGAGGAACGGGGGCTGCCCCATGTCAAGGTCGGAGTGTTCGATGTCGACGGGGTCATGCGCGGCAAATACATGGCGCGCGAGAAGTTCTTCTCGGCCCTGGAAGCCGGTGGCTTTGGGTTCTGCGACGTCGTGCTGGGTTGGGACAGCAATGACCAGCTGTACGACAACGTGCAGGTTACCGGCTGGCACAGCGGCTACGGCGACGCCTGGGTGCGGCTGTTACCGGAGAGCTGCCGGGACATCGCCACGGAAGATGGCATGCTCCTGTTCCTGGGCGAGTTCACCGGGCGCACGGAACCGGTTTGCCCGCGCAGCACCTTGCGCCGGGTAGTGGAGTATGGCCAGCGCCTGGGACTTAGCGCCACCGCCGCCTGTGAGTTCGAGTTCTTTGTCTTCAACGAGACACCTGATTCGGTACGCCGGAAAAATTATCGCGAACTCGAGCACATTACTCCGGGCTGTTTCGGCTACTCCATGCTGCGCAGCGGCGTGCACGCGGAATTCTATGAGGAACTGCTGGCGGCATGCCGGCAGATGCGGATGCCCATCGAGGGCCTGCACACGGAAACCGGCCCCGGCGTACTCGAGGCAGCCCTGCAGCACACGGCAGTAATGGAGGCTGCGGACCGGGCCGCACTGTTCAAGACCTGGACCAAGATTATTGCGCAGCGCCGCGGCTGGATGGCGACCTTCATGGCCAAATGGTCGCCAGACTGGCCGGGGCAAAGTGGCCATATTCACCTGTCTTTACAGGGAGAGAATGGCGAAGCGATCTTCTATGATGAGGCTGGACCGGAGAAGATGAGTACCCGCATGCGCCACTTCATTGGCGGCCAGCAGGCGCTGATGCCGGAACTGACGGCGATCATTGCGCCCACCGTCAACAGCTACACGCGGCTGATACCCGGATTCTGGGCCCCGACCCACGCCAGCTGGGGGGTGGAAAACCGCACCTGTGCCCTGCGCGCGATACCCGGCACCCCGAAGTCGCAGCGGGTTGAATACCGGATCACGGCGGCGGATATCAATCCGTATATCGCCATGGCTGCGGCGCTGGGCTCCGGCCTCTGGGGGATAGAAAACGAGATAGAGCCGGCAGAGCCCGTGGTCGGCAGTGCCTACGACTTGACGGTGGCGGACGAACAGCAGCTGCCGCGCAGCCTGATGGAAGCTGCCAGCCGATTGCGGCAGAGTCAGGCGGCGCGGGAACTGTTCGGAGATGCCTTCGTCGAACACTACGCCGCCACCCGGGAGTGGGAGGAACGGCAGTTTCGCCGGCATATCTCCGACTGGGAATTGCAGCGGTACTTCGAAATCATCTGAAACCTGGCTGAGGAGATCAATAGCTCCCTGTGGGCCGGTCCAGGGGAGGATGTCCCCCGCGCCGGCGCAGCCAGTTGAGCGCAGCCAGCACCCCGCGGCGCTGCACCAACCAGCGCTCAAACCGGTATTTGCCGGGAAAGTTCATCAGCAGCATGCCCACGAGGAGGGTCAGCAACCCCTGCCCCGGCGTGACCAGCATGATCAGACCAAGCACCACCAGCAGCGCCCCGACAATATTCTTGAGTACGCTCAGCACCAGCACAGACCGAGGGGCATCCGCGTAATTACGCCAGACTGACCGAGTGTGCTGATTGAAGTAATCCCTGGGCAGGCGCGTAACCACCCAGGGTACGCCAATGGCAGTTGCGACCAGGCACAGCAGCGACAGGCCAGATCCCCACCAAAGCAGCGCCTCCAGTCGCGGGTCCATCAGGCATGGCCACCCGGTTGGCCGATGACCCCCTGTGCCGCCAGCGCCTCCATCTCCTCCTCACCCAGCCCCAGCAGCCCCTGCAGCACTTCCGTGTTGTGACTACCGAGGGCACCGCCCGGCCAATCCGTGCGCCCGGGAGTATCCGTCAGTCGAGGCATAATCGCCGGAATCTGCAGCGGTTTGCCGTCGATCTCCACCTGTTCAAACATGCCGCGAGCCTGGTAGTGCGGATCCTGCAGCATGTCCGCAACGTTGTAGATCGGCCCCACCGGCACCCGCGCCTCCTCCAGGACGGCGATAATATGCTGCGAAGAATGCTGGCCGCACCAGAGATCCAGGGCCCTGTCGATATCGGGCTCGTGGCGTACCCGGCCGGCATTGTCCGCCAGCTCAGGGTCGGCGGCCATGTCCGGGCGCCCCACCGCTGTCATCAGGCGCTTGAAGATGGAGTCGCCGTTGCCGCCAATAACTACGTACTTGCCGTCTTCACAACGGTAGGTATTGGTCGGCACAATACCGGTGATCGTGGTCCCCGAGGGCTCGCGGATCACGCCGGCGCCGTCGTACTCGGGAACGATCCCTTCCAGCAAATTGAAGATAGACTCGTACAGCGCCACATCCACGACCTGCCCCTCACCGCCATCCGGCTTGCCACGCTGGAGCAGCGCCAGGGTAATGCCCAGCGCCGCGTGCAGCGCCGCGACCGTGTCGCCGAGGCTGATATTGGGCCGCACCGGAGCCTGGCCGGGCTCGCCATTGATGTAGCGGAAGCCGCCAAAGCCCTCGGTCACCGAGGCGTAGCCGGGCTTGCTGGCGTAGGGGCCGGTTTGCCCGTAGCCGGAAATGCGTGTGTACACCAGCTGCGGATTGCGGGCCTTGACCACCTCCGGTCCCAGGCCCCATGCCTCCATGGCTCCCGGGCGAAAGTTCTCTACCAGCACGTCGGCGCCATCCAGCAACCGCAACACCAGTTCTCGGCCGCGTTCACTCCGGAGGTCCAGAGTCACACTCTTCTTGTTACGCCCCAGACTGCGGTACCAGAGCGAATTGCCATCCTGGACGATACGCCAACCACGGATCGGGTCGCCGCCCGGGGGCTCCACCTTGATCACCTCGGCGCCAAAATAGGCCAGGATGGTGCCGGTAAACGGCCCAGCCAGCAGCTGGCCCAGCTCGATAACCCGCAAGCCTTCAAGTGGTCTGGTTCCTGTTGGCACTCGCTACCCTCCCCGAAAAAACACGCATTGTACCCGATAATCCGCCATCGTCAGACTGGCGCGGCCGCCAACCCGGCCACAATCAGCAGGGCGAATCCCAGGGTCACGGTAACGATAGACATGAGTGTAGTAAGAACAATCATATTCGCCGCAAGGGTTCCATCCCCACGGGCAGCCACCACCATGACGAAACTGGCCGCGGCCACAGGAGCGCTCAGCAGAAGGAAGAGCACGCCAAGCGGCATCCCTTCGACACCCAGGCTTACGGCTACCAGCACTCCCAGCAGGGGGCCGACCAGCAGACGCCAGGCGGTGGCCTCCCAGGTCACGCTGCCCGCGCGGCGCAGCACGCTGACCCGCAGGGCCCCGCCGATGCAGACCAGCAGCAGGGGTATGAAGAATTGGGACAGGCCCTGGCTGATCAACGGTGTGAAGGACGGCAGAGGCCAGTCGGCGAGCGCCACCACGACCCCTGCCCCAATCCCGAGCAGCAGCGGATTAACCGCCATCCCCCGCAGTAAGCCCAGGATTGAGCGGCTACCACCGTGAGTCACCTGCAGGATCCACACTGCGAGCACGTTATACAGTGCGGTCAGCAACGCCACCGGCAGAGCGGCCAGCGTAAGGCCCGCCTCACCGTAGGCAGCGTGACAGAGCGCGAAGCCGAGCACGGTGAGGTTAGAACGAAAGGAGGCCTGCACGAAAATGCCCAGAGTCGGGCGAGGAAAGCCGCGCCAGCGGCCATATATCCACGCGCCGCCCAGGGTCAATACCGTGGCAATGGCGCCGGCGAACAGATAGGTAGCACTTCCCAGTGTCGCAAAGTCGGCCCCGGCGGCGCTGATAAACAGCAACAGCGGCAGCGCAGCGTTGAAGGCAAACCTGGACACGGTGTCAATGTGGCGCTGCTGCAGCAGCCCGACCCGACGCAGCAGCATGCCCAGCACTACCCAGCCAAAGGTGGGAACGCTGACCGAGAGCGCGGTAAAGATCAGTAGTGGAAGGTCGAAAGCGGGCAAGAGTCAGGGGCCACCGGCATGGAGCCCCCATTATGCCACGGAGAGTGTGCAGGGCAGCTAGAAGCGATAGCTTGCTTCGATTCCGACAATACGCGGCTGAGCGGGAAACCCCAGGTCGATGGCGAGCCCCAGATACTCACCAGGATTAAAATCAGTGTAATACTCTTCGTCCAGTAGATTCTTGGCATAAGCGGAGAATGACCATTCACCCCGGTTTATCGTGCCACGCACATTTACCAGATGAACCGGATCCTGGACATCCTGGTTATCGAGCTGCCAATACTTGTCGCCGCGATACTCATAGTCAACACGCAATAGCGCATCCGTGCCGGCGGCAAGTGAGAAGTCGTACTGAAACCCCAGATTGATCGTCCAATCCGTAGTCTTTGGAGTTTTGCTCCCGGGAACCAGCTCAAGGTCTACTCCCGCCGCGGCCAGGCCAGTCTCAAGCGCCGCTGAGCCGATCTTCTTGATCTCTGTATCGGTGTGCCCGACACCGCCATAGATCTCAAAGCTATCGGAGACCAGGACCCGGAAGTCTATATCCAGACCCCAGATATCCACCTCTTCAAGATTCTGGATAATCTGCTGCCCTGTAGCGAGGTCCAGGAAAAAGAACTGGAAGTCCTCACTAGCGGAGGAAAATAGTGCCGCATTCAGAACAAGCCGGTTATCTAACCAGGATGTCTTAGCTCCAACCTCGTAGTTAGTCAGGGTTTCATCATCAAATACGGGAAACGTTACGATGGGAGCGTTGAAGCCACCGGAACGAAAGCCTGTACTGTAGGTAGCATAACCTAGCGCATCGTCACTGAAACTGTAGGTCAGTGTGACCTTGGGCTGGGTGCTGCTAAACGTCTCCTTGCGAACGAGGCCGGTAGTGGGGTCAGTCTGCTCCCGCTTGTCCTGATCATACCGCAAGGCGACCTGAGCACTTAAGCTGCTGCCAAGGTCATACTCGAGCTGGCCGAACAGGGACCAGGCATCATTGGAGTTCTCTTCCATGGAGTTAACGAAAACAAGACTGTCATCATTGATCTGATTGCGCAGGCCGGTCACATCGGCGAAAAGTCGGGTCTGCAGGTCACGTTCGGTATGCATGTAGAAGCCACCCAGTATGTAGCGAAACCTGTCCTCGTCGGGCGATATCAGTCTGATTTCCTGGCTGGTCAGTTGCAAATCCAGAACCTGCCCCTGGCCAACGCCGATTGTATCCACAGGTGCGCTGAATACGCCTATGGCATCAAAGAAATCCAGCAAACCCCTAAAGCCGGCAAACGTTGGGTCAAACGCCTGATTGGAAAAGTCGATGTCGGCCTGGTAAGACTCTTGCAGATCAGTGTATGCGGTTATTGAAGTCAGCGTACCGAACCGGCTTTGAATATCGATTTTTGCTGTAAAGTCCTGTGCTTCCCCCTCTGTGACTCCTATGATGTTTTCATTGGGAGCGAAGAAGTCGTTGACAGTGCCGTCGCGGATCGTCGGATCGGCGTTGTGCCTAACCGGCACATCGTAACTCGACCCAGCCTTGAAATCGCGATGGGAAGCACGGAGATCCACAGCCACCTGCTCATTGGCCTGGATCTGTAACTTGCTGCGCAGCGAGTAATCATGATCGACGAAGTCGACTTTCTCACCCAGAAATTCATTCTCTATCAGACCGTCCGTCTGCTTATAGGCGCCTGCGACTCTGAACAGGATCCTGTCCTCGACTATAGGGCCACTGAAAACCCCATCGACGTTATAACCCTTGCCTTCAGAAACACCCGCCATCAGCTTCCCTTCATAGGTGTTGGTGGGTTGCTTGGTTACAATATTGACAGCGCCGCCGATTGCATTACGACCATAGAGTGCGCCTTGGGGACCCTTCAAGACCTCGATTCGCTCAATGTCAAACAAGTCCATCTTGAATTGCTTCTGGTTATTCTGTGGCACGCCGTCTACCACGATTGCGATCGGTGAGTCTGCGTTATTCACCTGGGTAACTCCCCGCACAACTACGAACGTATTGCCATAGGTGAAGGAATCGTCAAGCGTCATGTTAGGCGTAAGATTTACGAAATCCTGCGTCGATGCGATGCCCGCATCGTTGATAGTCTGCTCAGTAAACGCAGTGACTGATGCCGGAACATCCTGAAGTCGCTGCTGCCGGTACTGCGCTGTGACGACGACCTCTTCCAGCACATCTGCGCTCGCATTGTGCGGTGTCGCTATTCCCAGCATGAGTCCGATAAATGGCGTATGCTTTTTAAATGCTTTCATGCCGACCCTCCGTAACCTGGGCAACGTGGCGCTGCACAAGTGTGTTTTAGAATAATTTGTGTCAGTCACGCGATGGGCTTTCAAGAAAATCAGCACAGTCTTGCGCGATATCAATCACAGCTTGCTTGAATACGAGCTCGCCATGCTCCGGATTTGCCGTGCGCACATCAGAGCCAATGCGCCCATCAAAGAAACGCCGCCGATAATCATAGGCGTTATGGATATCCAGGGCCGGGAGCCCGGGTTCTGCCGGCTCCAGATCCGGCGCCGCCGCCTTGATGGCCTGGGGATACAGATACTGAGTAAGAGATATTTCACTTGCGGTTGCATGCGCGCCGTCCGAGTCTGCAAACACACTCCTGATCAACCTAGATGTTTGCGGCATTAACCACCAGCTGACCAGCTTGCACAATGTGTTCGACTCCGCAGTCTCCGGTCGCAAACTAAGCTGCGCATAGAACTCATTGAAAGCAGTGGTCGCGGGAGCGATATTGCCGCCATGCCCATTGACAAAATAGAGCCTCCGAAAGCCATGCCGCGAAAGCGACGCAATCCAGTCGACGAGCATGGAGATGTAGGTCGATGGCTGTACCGTAATCGTCCCGGGGAAAGCCATGTGATGCTGTGCCATACCCACCGTGATGGGTGGTGCCACCAGGCAGCCGATTTGCGCCGCACTTGCCTCGGCAATCGCGGAAGCAGTGATAAAATCGGTTCCCATCAGACCGGTGGGTCCGTGCTGCTCTGTCGACCCTATCGGTATAATGATGCCCGTATTGGAGGCAAGGTAATCCTCAACCTCAGGCCAACTTGAAAGTGCAAGAAGCATCTCTATTTTTCCTATAGGTTGCGGCAGAGTTGCTCGATTGAGCTGTAATCGATATCGAGCCGGAAACCCCTGGGACCGAAAATTTCAAGTGCCTTTTCCGAGCGCATTATTGCCGGCACACTGACACCCATGACCTTTATACGTTGTCCGTACTTTAAATTCTCCGTGGTAATCGGTTCAGCCGTCTCACGGTCAACGATACAGATCAGGTCCGGAACCATGGCTAGCGGAACCCCGTCCCGGCGGGCGATGAGGAATTCGTTCTGGAAAACCACCTCAAGCTGAGAACCTGAATTGTCCAGACTGTCTATGAGCACACGTCCCACCGAGAATCCACCCTTGGTCTCCCGCAACAGATCAACGACTTTGCCATCGAACAATATCCTGGCAAAGCGTCCAACCTCGTCAGACCCCAGAAAACCCAGCAAGGCATCCACAGCGTCCTCGTTGTCACTGCGCGCAACCCGGATGGCTTCGCCGATTGCAACAGCGAGGGATATGGTATTGAGCACAGCATGATCCTTGACTTGCCTGCCAGTGAGGGGATAGCAGGCCATCTGCCCTTCTCCGCCCATTCGGACGCAGATATCGCGGCAGAACCTTTCGGCCTCGATATTGGTTTCCGTGTCTATGCAGACTACGCTGTTTTTGTCGTCAGCAATGATATTGGGGCTACTCGAAATACCGGCTACGTTGAACGTTGTCATCTGCAGCTCTGGGAAGGCGCGGCCCATACCATCCGCATCGATCACCGGAAGCCCGGTCAAGGCGCCGACGACGAGGGGTATAGTCGCATTGATGCCCCCCGCTTCGATCGGCATTACTGCGTCTATCTTGTAACCGAGCTCCTGCTCGGCTTTCCGGAGGGCGACGACGTTGGCAGGACCACTGGGAATTTTTTCATTGATCACTGTTGGAGCGCCCATGGTCAGGAGGTTTATCGCCGTTGCTCTGTCAGGGAAATCCATTGGGTCTATGATGTTGACGCACCTGCCCTGATCGAGCACCTGTTTCAACATAAGCCGCCCCACGTAAGGGTCCCCGCCCCCACCAGTACCGAGAAACGCAGCGCCGCGAATAAAGTCGTCGAGATTTGTGTGATTAACCTGCATGTTCAAGTTCCCAGAGAGTGGCTTTCAAAGTGTCAAATTGACTGGTACAAGTCGCCAACCGCTTTTACCCGCAGTCGCACTGCTCCACCGGGCAGGTAGCCAAGCGGGAGCTCTTCGACTTCGATAATCTTTATTGAATCGGCTTGTGCGCCTGCATTGATACAGCCAGACTCGGCCTGCTCCTTGGCTGCGCGGATGGCTGCTTCCCGACCCATTTCCTCGTAGGAATAAATACGATCAACTTCGCCGCCGACCTGCGCCATTGCCGCACCAATAGCATTTGCCACACCGAAATTCTCCGGCACCAGGACTTCGGAAGCGCCTTTCAGGTTGCGCGACACCAGGATGCTTCCGCCGCCTACCAGAATCACTGGGACATCACTTCTGCTGGTCTTCATCCGATCTATGGCGCCTTCAATCATTGCGTGGATTTTCTGCTCTGCCTGCTGGATAAAATCCTTGTCCAGATGGGCCACTAGCTCAGGATCGCCAAGCTGACAGCGCCCAGCCGCAACCGCGATATCTGACGTTGTCAGGGTTTTACCGCCAAATACTAGCGCCTCGCTGGTCAGTTGATACCCAACAGAATCGGGTCCGACAGTTATCTCTCCATTCTCATTCTGGCGAACGATGCTGCCGCCCCCCAACCCTATCGACAAAATGTCCGGCATTCGAAAATTGGTCCTGACACCCCCGATGTCAACCGGGATTGAGGATTCACGGGGAAATCCATTGCTGAGAATTCCAACGTCTGTAGTGGTTCCACCTATATCGACAACAATCGCTTCCTTGTGGGCAGTTAAATACGCTGCCCCGCGCATGCTGTTGGTGGGACCTGACGCAAATGTCAGCACCGGGTAGCGTTCAACATAGTCTTCGTTCATCAAGGTGCCATCGTTCTGGCTGACGAAAAGCGGAGCATCGATTTTGAGATTCTTCAATGCTGAAACGAAGCCACCAATGACTTCTACAACGAACCCTGAAAGTGAGGCATTCAACAGACTGGCGTTCTCACGCTCTATCAATCCCAACCGCCCGATCTCGTTCGACAGGGTAATCTTGATACCCGGGCACTCTCTCTGCAGAATGGCCGCTACGCTCTCTTCCATGGCATTGTCTATTGCGGAAAACACACCGGTTATCGCCACGGAATGAATATTTCGCTGCTTAATCTGATCTGCAACGGTCAGAATTTCCTCCTCAAGCAACCCACTTATTGGACGTCCGTCGAATTCATGACCCCCGTGGACAAGAAACACGTGTTGACCTATCAAACTCCTGAGGTCATCAGGCCAATCAGTAAAAGGCAAGACGCTTGTGGTAGCGGGGAGTGCGACACGCAGAGCTGCAACCTCGACCAGGAACTTTCGTTCTACAAAAGCGTTGGTGAACTGGGTGGTACCGATCATCACGTGGACAATTTCCTGTGGCCCAACGCTTGCGCCTTCCATGACTGCCTTTGCAGCAGCCGCCACCCCAGAGCCGATATCTTTTGTTGTCGGTACCTTGATCGAGGTGAGCACTTTAGTGCCCTGCATCAGGACAGCATCAGTGTTGGTGCCTCCCACATCGATACCAATTCTTGTATTCCCAGAAGTCTTCATATTTTTCGATTTTGTCCGGCGCCCATCGTCAAAGTATCTTAGCCACAAAAAGATCCTCAGAGGCGCTATCTGTAGGTCAGGTTCTATAAGTTTATTGGGGAGGCTCGAACTGGGCGCTGCAGGGAGAAACTATCCTTTTGGTCAGGTCAAAACAGACGCCGGGACGCAATAGCCGTCTATCACTGCGCGATTCTGGTGCATTAAATGTCTGCGGGTGGTTAAAGCTAAGGGATAATATTCTTTGCTCTTGCAACCTCTACGGCCATCAACCGATTTCGAACACCCAATTTGGCGAAGATATTCCTGAGATGGAACTTTATCGTGGTTTCCGTCAGGTTCATTGAGCGACCGATAACTTTGTTCGGGTAGCCGGCACTGAGATTCTTCAGCACCTCGAATTCCTTGGGGCTGAGGATATTCGAGCTGTCTCCCTCACTTTCCAGCGCATTCTTGTCCGCCAATATCCGTCCCAGGAAGGCAACCTGGTCACTGGGGAGTTTGCTTAGCGTTCTTCTCTTGATAAAGCCACTAACAAAGTTCTTCAGCGGCTTGCCTTCGCTCAAATATGACATGACGTAGTCATGGGTAGATATTTGCTCGACCAATCCGTGAAAGACCTGGTCTGAAAGGTCGACCCGGTCCAGTTTGACCAACGCCAGGGTTTTTAGAATCAAGGATTTTATTAGAAAGCTGACGTGGCCAAACTGCTGCTGCTCACTGATTACTGGCTCCAACAGCTGCAAAGCCGACTCAGCATAACCATTGTCGATGCCAAATCTGGACAACGCATGAACAACTCGATAGCTTTCCTGAAAGTCCCCAACCTGTATTTGCTTCGGGTTAAAAAGGTAATCTTCGAGCGAAAGGGCTTCTACTATGGAGTAGGCCTGAGAGTGGTCTCCCGCGAGCGTAAGCAGCTCCAATTTCTGGATGTCCATGATACGCGCTAAACGCGGCAGGTTGCGACCTTGGGCTATGCTGCTACCATGCTCAAGTATTACAAAGGCACCCTCGATAGATGCTTGAGCAAAAGCCAAGTTACTCGCAGTGACATAACCCCTGATAAAAACTTCTACCCAACCTTCATGCTGCTCCACGCGCTCCAGCGCGCTGGACAGCAACTGCTGAGCAATATCGTCCTCCCCCTGTTCATACGCGATTTCAGCAATCAACACGTTGACTATCGCTGTCAATCCCGCATCCGGAGAGAAGTGCTCACGGCACAGCTCTCGAGCTGCCTCCAGTTCAACGCGGGTTACAGCTATATCACCTTGAATAGAGTGTATCAACGCCAAGTGTATGTGAATAAAGACCTGAGAATACACGGCGCCCGAGGCACGATAGAACTCAAGGGCAACCGAAGCGACTTTCTTCGCCCTGTCCATTTCACCAACCGCGTAATACATCATACACAGCAGGTTATTGAACCAGCCTTGACTCCAGAATCTCTCCGGCATCAGTTGCTTGGCTCGATCTTCAAATTCGGCAATTTCCTCAAGACTCACCTGGCTATCTTCATAGACCGCTAACAGCATGACTACAATGGATTCATAGTACTCGAGGGAGGTATCCGGCGTATTAGCCTTCATTTCCTGATGCGCTCTGTCCAGAAACCTGTGCCCCAGATCCAGCTTGCCATCTTTCATGTACAGCAGAGCTCGCGACAACAGCAGTTGTGAATCTCGCTCCCTGACCTCCAGCGGGAATAGCGCTACAAGACGTTCCAGTTGCTTTATACCCTCTCTCAAGCCAATTTCCACACCGCCAGCTGAGCAAAAAATGGCCAGCATTTTTGCAACGTCACCGGCCTGATTTACGTGGAAAATAGCTTCATACAAATTGCCGCTGCGCTCGAACCAATCCGCGGCCCTCTGATGCAGTGTATTTACTTTCTCATCATCACAGAACGAAAGTTTTCGGCGCAGGTACTCGCGAAAAACAGAGCTGTATTGAAAGCGGCCAGATCTCTCATCAACCGCAAATAGAAACGGTGCCAAGTGTATACTCGACATCAGGTTTGCCGAATCAGCAACTCTGCAAACGTATCCCATCTGCTTAATATCAAATTGGTCAAAAATACTCATATTGACCAGCATGTCTCTCACGCCGCTCGGTAGTCGATAGTATATTTGCTCATCGATAAATTCTGTCAGATCCGATGGCAGGTACGGCGCTTCACTATTGACGAAGGCGTCTTGTAACTCGTCGAGATTTTCCGGATTATTCTGCGCGTACCAGAGCGCGACGGGCCAGCCACCGGTGATCTCTCCAAAACCTATAGCCTGCGTTTCATCGATCTCGCCACCAAACAGTGACGACACTTCGCTGGCAGTGAACTCCAGCTCGCTGAAGCTGATGTGCATGAGCTGATTGTGAGCCCGGTAGGATGACAGGGGCACTATCCCTTCCGTGCGACTTGCTATGATAAAGAACAAAGACTGACTACTGAACTCGATCAAGCTGTTTAAAACGGTGACTGCCTCAGGGGCGTGCAGACGCTCGAGTTTATCAATAAAAAGTATGTGCTTCTTGGGACTTCGGGAAAACAGGTCAGCCAATTGCTCGATGGAATCAGGATCGCCAGCGATATGCGCCTCGTTAGGCGAATCATTCTTCTGCAATGTGGCTTTCAGCAGGGCACCGAGACTGGCAAGCAGCACCCCTTGCCGATTATCGCTTTCGGAGATCTTGTACCACAGGGTCGAAACGCTCTCCCTGCTCGCCTGATCCGCCCATTGAGTCATGAGTATGGTCTTGCCAAAGCCCGCGGGCGCGACAAGCGCAGTAAGCTTCTTTCGGGTGCGCAATGGAGACAGAGGCATCAGGCGCTCGCGCGGGATAACATTCTCGCTGAGCAAGAAAAATGGAGGGTTACTACTCAAAGGCATGGCAACGCTTTCTCGTACTTCGTGCTTTGCCGCCATAGGGATTACGCCTGTTGCTTTCGCTCACTAGCTGAGCTGCAGCAGCATTGCCGCTGCATTCGTTGTGTAATCAGGTCACAAGATAATGACACGAAAGTAAAAGGAATCCCAGATCTGAGCTTTCAGTCGCGCTTCATCAGGACTTCCTTTGATTCGTTGACCACTACGTTTCCCAGGATGCCGTCGCGTCAGACCTGATGTTGTAGCGTTCAATAGCCTGCGCGCAGATCGACCGGTCGATTTCACCCCTATTGGCTGCCGCTGTCAGCGCGGCCAGAACGATATGAAAGCGATCAACTTCGAAAAAATCCCGCAGCGCGGCGCGGGTATCGCTGCGACCGAAACCATCGGTGCCCAACACCGTAAATGGTGCAGCGATATAGGACGCCACCAGCTGTGGCACGGCACGAACGTAATCGGAGCAGGCGATAACCGGAATGTCGCCCGGCAGACACGCCGCCACATGACTTGCTTCCTGTTCGGAATCAGGGTGCAGTCTGTTGCGCCGCTCTATGGCCCTGCCGTTCCGAGCCAGCTCTGTATAGCTGGTTACGCTCCAGATCTCGGATTCGATCTGCCAGTCCTCGGCCAGCAACTGAGCGGCGGCGATGACCTCGAGCAGGATGGTTCCCGAACCCAACAAGCGGACCCTGCCGCTGGCTTGCTCGGGCTTGCAGCTA
>JBGTGB010000025.1:0-6864 GCA_041746975.1 Haliea sp.
TCGGCGATCGCGGGATCTTCTGTATTGAGTTGAAGATCGTCCGTAAAGAGGGAAGCGTCGATAGCGTATTGGAATGCGGATGTGTAGGGCACGATGACCGCCATCGTCATGTCGATGAAGTAGCCTTGCCCTACGGAGAAACGCCTGAGAAAGTCTTCATAGGCCACAAGCTCATTGAGCAGTTCCTTGTCCCGCAAAATGTTCGCCCGTCCGGACGACAGAAGTTCGATAAAAGTGCCGGAATGATCGGCGCTTGTCTGAAACGTGATACCCAGTAGAAGGGCACGCTCAATCGCTTCTTCGTCCCCGACCTCAACCGCGCCGCTGCGCAATGCCTTGACCAGCGTCTTGAGGTCTTCAGTGATCCCTGCATGGAAGGCGAGGCTGAGCTCGGAATCCTCCTTGATGCGCGCAAAGTCGTTGCGAATCCGCTCGACGATAGCGGTCTCTTCAAGGCGCTCAAGGCGCGTAGTGTTCCAGTTCGCCACCTGGATGCCGATGAACACACCGACAATGACGATCAGGAAGTCGATCCCGACGGCGAACCAGTTCTGCTCGCGCACGTGCTTCGTGATGCTGCGGAGGATCATGGCGGCCCGTCCTTCGAGTCCGGCAGAAGGGATTCGACTTCCAGTCGGATCCTGAGCTCGCCTTCCTGGCGTTGCACGATGCCGGAGTAGGAATATCGTTCGATGCATTGCTCGCGGTAGCGCGCCTCGATTTCATCGAAGGTGCCTGCATTTCGCTCACCGTTGAAGATCACCGTCGCGCCGTCACGGTTGTAGCGCGCGGCCAGTGCAGCTCGATCGTGGCGGCGCAGGTCAGCAGCGTAGCTGTCCAGGAAGTGCTGTGCTTCGCGTTCGATGTCGCTCGGACCTGAATGCTCGCCGGGCGACCCGCCAAGACGCGATCCATCCAGGTAGCGGAGCATGAAGTTCTCATCGACCTGGTCCACGATCGGGCCGGCGACCTCCATCATCGGGGGGGCCGCAGGATCCGCCTCGGTTCGTTGGTTCCCTTGCATGTGTCACCTCCAGCGTTTACCTCAATGGTAATCATCTTCAAGCTGATGTCGCACCGCGAGTACAGTCACGAGGTCATTGCCCTCAATCTCGAAGAGCGCAAGGTAGCCAGTGGCGCCAAAAGGAATGATAACCTCACGAAGAAACGGATCAGTACCCTCGGCCTTTCGACAGGAGAACGGAAATTCCTCCAGCATTTCCCATGTCTTGCCAATCATTTCAAGTGCCCTGTCCGCCGCCGGGTCATTTTCGGCGGCAAAGGCGTACAAGAGAGCAAGGTCCTCTGCAGCCTCTTCGGTAAATCGAACCGAAAAACTCACCGGCCTTTCGGGGCCTCGTCACGAATAGAGCGGAGGGAATCCATTAGTTCATCCTTCGCAACGTAGCGTCCTGTAGCTCTGGCTCGGTCACGCGAAGCAAGGCCACGGGCAATGAACTCCTGCTTGAACTTGCGCTGTTCGATATGCTTGCGCAGGGATTCTTCGACAAAGCTACTCAGGGTTTCTCCTTCTTTCAATACGCTTTCAGCTTCATGACGAAGGCTGGGGGTAACTCTCAGGGATGGAATGGTTGCTGACTTCATGAGACTTGCCTCCGCATTACATTTGCAATGCGTTAGTATATCGGTCAGACAGCTGCGCGGCAACGGAAGTGCCCTCAGCTTCGACTCTACATAGCAACGGTACATGCGCAAGGCGGTAAAGGAAGGGGTCCTGAAGGAATCCTTCACCGAGCACAATCTCCGCGCCAAGGCCGTTGAAGGGGAGTCACTGGATGTGGCGTCGAGGCTGCTGCGGCATACCTCACCAGGTCACTCAGAAGCTTTGATTTTACTGGGGAAAATGGTGGGCCGTGCTGGATGAATCGTAACAGCCTCTGGGCTGTTACGACCCCTGCGGGGCTTCGCGGCTGTGCCGCTCGTTGCAAAACGCTGTCGCGTTTTGTCGAAGGGGTCCTCTCCAGACGAACCCAGCCCCACAAACGCAAAATGCCACCCTTTGGGGGTGGCATTTTGCGTTTGTATGGTGGGCCGTGCTGGATTCGAACCAGCGACCAATTGGTTAAAAGTCGACCAACTAATTTTCAACTGATTGATTTTATTTATTTTTCACCGGTGACGCCCGTTGCAGATCGCACCGAAATGCACAACGAAGCAGGACTGATCCCGGCAAAACTCCGGCAGTGGCGACTTATTGGTTTACGACTACCAGTCCGCCGCGGTGAAGGCTATTTCCAGCGCTCACAGAAATCGTACTCTCACAATACAAGGTAAGAAAATGATCGGCGGGGAATGCAGCCCATGAAACTCTATCTAATGGCAGGAACGATATGTGACATTATCGCTGGCTGCGGTTTTGCCCTCGGCTGGCGACAAGGTCGCACCAAGTTCGCCAATGAGTGCGTCACAATTAGCAATTTCAGGCTTTTGATTACCGGCTGTAAAAGCAGCGGCGTTTTAAAAGTACCGAGGTTCCCTCTGAGGACGAATCCCTATCCGATAAAAGATAGGGGCCGCTATAGAGAAACAAAAATGGCTAACGCATTATTCTCGATCACCAGTTCTATGCCGATCCGCGCGTAAGACCCAGTACGCGTCTGCAATAGGTTCTCAGCTCCTCCACATTCGTGTCTTCAACGGCGGCACCTACTACGGGCGCGTGATGAAATGCGCGCGTATATCTATTGACCTCAGCAAGATCATCCAATGCGGCCTTATAACGATACGTAGGGGGAGCGACCTCGATTTTGGCAATGATTCCTCCCAGCAAATCATCCAGCAGAAACAATTCCGGATCGGCTTGTCTGTAGAAGCCTTCAAGGACATTGCGCAAAAGACGGCGAATATGCGACGGACTCCCGATTGATTGCTGGCAGAACTCCTCTACCTCCATTCGTTCGGTAAGGTGGCGGGGCTGTGTTGCCGCCTCAAGGTCAAAACGAGCGATGCTTGCCAATCCGGGAGCGCCGGTCTGAATAGAAAAGGACGTGACCAAATCCCGATCTACCGTATCCCAGATTGAACGCAAAAAGCCTTTCTCATGAGAAAGTACAAATATCTGACTGACATGATCAGTGAGCTTGTTGATCTCATTAACAGTAAAACTGCGGCGAAAATCATCCATACTTGTAAACGGGTCATCGAGAACTACAATCACTTCATTTAGATCGTCTCTGGATTTCAAGGTGGCAAGGAATATTGCCAGCGACAGGACAGACTTATCGCCAGCGGAAAGTGTGTTCTTGAAACAGGGTGTACCTATATCATCCTGCGCTGTTCGCGGCGGCACCGGTACGTCATTGATCAGAATGTTGTAGGCTGCTGCCGGTTCGTTTCCGCGATAATTCGGCTGTTGGTAGTCGATTCTGAAACCCGCACCCAGTCGATCCAGATAGGCGTTAATCGTTACTCCCAAACCTTGTGTAACTGCTGCCGTGTGGGCCGTAAGCTCGCCCCTCTTCGTCACTTTATCCGCGGCAAGAGCTCCTTTTTGAATCTGCGCATCCAGTAGCTCCTGAATACTCGCGGCCATATCTGGTTCAAACCGTCGTTTCCGGGCCCTCAAAATAGAAAGCGCAGTCTTCTGCGCGGGAAGATCAGCGGCATCCTGTGCATCCCGGATCGCGATTAACCGGTCCCCGTAAGCCGTGACCTGCCGGTTGATCTCCATGATAACGGCGACGACCTCTTCCCACTGTGTGAGAGCTCCAGCAATGTCCTGTTCGGGAAGTGCGGAAACCAGATCGCGCTGTTTTACTTCCAGCAGTGCATCGACAGCATTGGCCGCTTCTATCAATTGGGCAAACGCCTCTTCCGGAATTGTAATACCCGGCTCTTCTACATCTGCAAGCGCTCGCCAATTGGACTCAATTGTCGCGATGCCAGTCATCGCCCGGCGAATAGTATCTGCGTACTCCCCGGAGACATATCGCTCAATCGTCGCGCGGCTGCGCTGAACGCGGGCCGCGAGTTCCTTGTATGCATTACTGAAAAAGTCGCGATAGGCGTCCACCAGTGATCTGTCTTGCAGTTCCTGGCCACAGAACGGGCATGGGTCATCCGGTTCATATGATAGGCCGGCTTCAAGCCATACCTCGTGGGCCATGGCGCTATTTCCTCTCCCCTCGGCTTCATGGTAACGCTCGATATGGGCACGAAGAGTCCTATGCGCTTCTGTGGCAATACCATCAACACTGCTTGCAAGCAAGGATCGAAGGGACTCTGTGCTTGAAGGTTCTGGAAGTAGTTCAGGTAAGGGCGCACGTCCGATCTGGTCGATCTGCTCCAGTCTGCGAACGGCGGCCTCCATCTCGGCAATAGACTGATCGCCATTATCCAACTGCCCCAGGGAAATGAACTGGTCAACAGATAAGCTATTGGCAACCAATGTAGCGATTGTGCTCTTCATCGTCCGATCGTACTGGCCGATCGTTGCATTGACTGCTCTTAACTCCTCGTCGATCCGGACGATATCCTGCATCAAAGCAACGCCGGTTTCTCCTACAACCAGACCATACTGCTTTTTGAGGTGATTGTGTGAAACTGAGTCTCCCGAGAAGATATTCTGGTTTACGAATATCTGGTCATAGACTGCCACTTTCGGGCACGGACCTTGCCAAGCTTGACCATTGAATTCTGCCTGGTTGCCGTCTAACAAAAGAAGGACTTTTTGGGCTCCTGCTGAGGCGAGCGTTTCACGCCCGGTGAGAATCTTCGGTTCCCGTGTAGAAACGGAACGCAAAATATCTGCTATTGTCGATTTGCCCCAACCGTTCTCACCAAAAACAAGTGTGAGCTTTGAAAACCGGATACCGGTGGGGACATGAAGTTTTTCAAAACGTCCAACCTTCTGGACATCAATAATCTTATCAAGAGGCATGATTCCGCTCGTATCAAAATGTTATGTCAAGGCGTTTATATTTGACGCGCCATTAAACAGCAACCTTTTCCATCCACTGAATTAGGACAGCTTCTAACCTACTTCTCTATGATATCAATACGTGCCGCGCGAAACATCTGGAGCATGCGCCCGACTTCGGTAGCAGCAAGTGTCGTTCCCAGATCATCATAGATTTCGCTAATCATGTCCTGGAAAGTAATAAGGCGGATAGGATTGCCATCTAGGGCATCAAGAAATGGCTGATGATTTTCCCAGACGGTTTTGTCACCCCGGACATGGGCGACTGCCAATGCATAGGTGAATTCATCGGCACCGGTGGCATCACGTACCGCTTTTACAAATGCCTCCGACCATTTCGGTACACATAGCTCGCGGAAGTACTGCCAGGCTTTTCGCCCGCGAATAGTTTTGTCATTTACGATGGCATCAATTTCTGAGCCCGCATTAAACCCGCTCTGCCAACCTTTGCAGCTGACTGCTATGACAGCTTGCGGACCTGATAACCTGGGATCAATGGCAAGCACGTCGATATCGCTATGGTTCGAATCCTTCTTCGAAATAAAATCAGGATGGTCCCGGCGCGGCAGGAACTTGATATTGTGCTGCACGAAATACCCCTTGTGAACGAGATACTCCTCGACAATCTGCTCTAATATGTCTTCTTTGGTCGCCACATTATGCGCCTGTCGCCAAACTGCTCAGCAAGTGTAGTTTCAGATATTTCACCAGAAGCTTCTGAACATCCTCAGTCGGAAGATGTTTCGGCAGTGTATCAAATTTGTGGAACATATTGTCGCGAACACTCTTGAGCGACTTGAAGGATTCAACGTCAGTCGTTGCGTTTTCAGCGTCAAGCACTGCGGTAATAACCAGAAACTTATCGACAATTCTGTACTTGTCTTTCATCACATCCTTCAAGCGCTCGAATATCGGGGTCGAGGAAGCAGGAGTGCCCTCCTCCATAATGTCGAACCACTTCGCCTCGTAACATGCCTTGAAGGTCGCGTTGATAAATATTTCAAGGGCAGACCACGCGGATATAAACGCCGGAAGAGAGTCCACACCGGTATAGAGTGAAGACACCAATAATCGAACGGGACGTTCAAGTGTGACATCGGCAACCAGTGGTTCGACCAGATCAGCAACTTCTTCAAAAAAGCCCGCTTCTATCGGGTTGCAAATATACCCACCTTTTCCGCTCATCTCGAAATTTACGATATAGACTGGTATGTCTTTATCTGGATCAACGAGATATATAATACTGCCTATTTCTTCAACTTTTTTGTCAGCCCGTTCGGGCAAGCCAAGAGCGACTGCGGCGAGAACGCTTTCAACCGCGGATTTGAAAGGCTTTCTCAGCTCGCTTTTGGGCAAGTCATCCAGCACAATCCCATATTCCTCTGTATCCCGGCGACTCTTGAACTCAGGCGGATCGAACTTTGCTTCACCCTCGAACACAACGTAAACACCCTCAGGAGCTTTACGCTCAGCTCTGATGTTTGATCCTGCCCACCAGTGATGGACACCGACTGGAGCGAGTAAACTACGCTACAGAGGTGAATCATGACAAAGCAAACAGGAAAGAAATCCGCCCCACGGCGGCACCATGCCCCGGAGTTCCGCGCCGAAGCATTGGCCCTGGCGGAAAAAGTCGGAGTGGCCAAGGCCGCCAAAGAGCTTGGGCTGCACGAATCGCAGCTATATAGCTGGAGGACGAAGGCCCGGGCTGCCCAGGATCGAAGTGAGGTCGAGCAGCAACAAGCCGTCGAGATTGCCCGCCTCAAGCGCCAACTGGCCGAGCAAGCAGAGGAGCTCGCCATAGTAAAAAAGGCGGCAACATACTTCGCCAAAAGCCTGAAGTGAAGTATGTGTTTATGGAGCAGAATACGGGCAATTTTCGAGTGACGACCATGGGGCGAGTGCTGAAAGTGTCCCGCAGTGGC
>JBGTGB010000026.1:0-5358 GCA_041746975.1 Haliea sp.
GGCCGGCCGGTAGAGAAGGGCTGGATATCCTCAGGCTTCGGCGCCCGCACGGATCCCTTCACTGGCAAGCGTGCAGCCCACTATGGCATCGATTTCGCCGGTAAGGCGGGCTCCAATGTCATCGCCGTTGCCGCCGGCGTGGTGACCTTCTCGGGCAGAGATACCAGCGGCTACGGCAAGTTGGTGGAAGTGTCCCACGGTGATGGCCTCGTGACCCGTTATGCCCACAACCAGGAGAACCTGGTTGAGCCCGGCGATCTGGTGCGCAAGGGCCAGCCGGTAGCGCTGATGGGCTCCAGTGGCCGCGCCACCGGGCCTCACGTGCATTTCGAAGTCTATAAGCACGGCCGTCCAGTCGACCCCTCCAGCTACGTGCATCGCACCCGCCGCTGAACCCGCTCCACTCCTGACACGATTCCTCCGCCCGGCACTTCGGTGACTTCGGCGGCGCCCTGACGTTTAACGCAGTGACCCAAAATGATTACTATCACGATGAAGAAGATCTTCGGCACCCGGAATGACCGGGAGCTGAAGCGCATGCGCAAGGTTGTGCGCCAGATCAATGGTTTGGCGGATGGCATGAAGGCCCTGGACGACACCGCCCTGGCGGCGAAGACCGATGAGTTTCGCCAGCGGCTTGAGGCCGGCGAGAGCATGGACAAGATCCTTCCGGAGGCATTTGCCGTGGCCCGCGAGGCCGGCGAGCGCACCCTCGGAATGCGCCACTTTGATGTTCAGCTGATGGGCGCCATGGCCCTGCATGAAGGGAAGATCGCCGAAATGCGCACCGGCGAGGGCAAGACCCTGGTGGCGACCCTGCCGGCTTACCTCAACGCGCTCACTGGCAGCAGCGTGCACCTGATCACGGTGAACGACTACCTGGCCGGGCGCGACGCGCACTGGATGTCGCCCCTGTATCGCTTTCTCGGAGTCACGGTAGGGGTGGTGAAATCCGGCCAATCCCAGGAGCAAAAGCGCGAGGCCTACAGCGCCGACATCATCTACGGTACCAACAACGAATTCGGCTTTGACTACCTGCGCGACAACATGGCCTTCCGCCTGGAAGACAAGATGCAGGGCGAGCTGGCTTTCGGCATTGTCGACGAGGTGGACTCGATCCTGATCGACGAGGCGCGCACCCCGCTGGTGATTTCCGGCGCCTCCGAGGACAGCTCGGTGCTGTACAAGAAGATCAACAAGCTGATCCCCTCCCTGCGCCGCGACAGCGAGGAAGAGCCCGGGCATTACTCCGTGGACGAGAAGCAGCGCCAGATTGAACTCACCGAGTCCGGCCACGAGCAGGTAGAGGAATTGCTGATCCGGGAGGGGCTGCTGGCTGAGGGCGAGAGCCTGTACGCCGCTACCAACCTGAACCTGCTGCACCATGTCTACTCGGGCCTGCGTGCCCATGCCCTGTTCCACCGCGACGTGGAGTACATCGTCCAGGACGAGCAGGTGGTGCTGATCGATGAACACACCGGCCGTACCATGGCCGGGCGCCGCCTGTCCGAGGGCCTGCACCAGGCAATCGAGGCCAAGGAGGGCGTGCGTATCCAGAGTGAGAGCCAGACCATGGCCTCCACCACCTTCCAGAACTATTTCCGCCTGTACAGGAAGCTGGCGGGCATGACCGGTACCGCCGACACAGAAGCCTTCGAGTTCCGGCAGATCTACGGCCTGGACGTGCTGGTGATCCCCTCCAACAAGCCGCCCCAGCGTACCGATCTCAATGACCTGGTCTACCTGACCCGGGAGGAAAAGTTCGACGCCATCCTCGCCGACGTCAAGGACTGCATGGAGAAGGGCGCGCCGGTGCTGGTGGGTACCGCCTCGGTGGAAACCTCCGAGGAACTGTCCCAACGTTTCCGCAAGGCCGACATTCGGCACAAGGTACTGAATGCCAAGTACCACGAGCAGGAAGCAGAGATCATTGCCCAGGCCGGGCGCCCGGGAGTGGTTACCATCGCCACCAACATGGCGGGCCGCGGTACCGACATCGTCCTCGGCGGCAATCTGGACGCTGAGTTGGATGCCATGGGTGAAATCAGCGCCGAGAAAAAAGCGGAGATTACCGAGGCCTGGCGCGAGCGCCATGAGGCGGTGCTGGCTTCGGGCGGCCTGCATATTCTCGGCACCGAGCGCCACGAATCCCGGCGGATCGACAACCAGCTCCGGGGCCGCGCCGGCCGTCAGGGGGACCCGGGTGTATCCCGCTTCTACCTATCGCTGGAAGACAGCCTGATGCGTATTTTTGCCTCGGACAGGGTCAAGGGCTTCATGCAGTCACTGGGCATGGAAAAGGGCGAGGCGATCGAGCACCGCATGGTGACCAACGCCATAGAGAAGGCCCAGCGCAAGGTGGAGGGCCGCAACTTCGATATCCGCAAGCAGCTGCTGGAATACGATGACGTCGCCAATGATCAGCGTCAGATCATCTACAACCAGCGCAATGAGCTGCTGGGCGAGGCGGATATCGCCGACACCATCACCGCGATCCGCGAGGATGTGGTCAACGATGCCATCTCCACTTACATCCCCCCGATGAGCGTGGAGGAGCAGTGGGATGTGCCCGGCCTTGAGCGGCAGCTGGACGCCGAGTTCGCGATCAAACTGCCCCTGCAGACGTGGCTGGACGAGGACGACAACCTGCACGAGGAAGCCTTGCGGGAGAAGATCATCGGCGAGATCCAGGCCGCCTACGATGCCAAGAGCGCGGAGGTGGGCCCGCCCATGCGCAAGATCGAGAAGCAGATCATGCTGCAGGTGCTCGACAATCTATGGAAAGACCATCTCGCGACCATGGATCACCTGCGCCAGGGCATCCACCTGCGCGCCTATGCGCAGAAGAACCCGAAGCAGGAGTACAAGCGCGAGTCCTTCGCCCTGTTCGAGCAGCTGCTGCAGAATCTCAAGTACGAGGTGATCAAGTTCCTGAGCCATGTGCAGATCCAGCATCAGGACGAGTCGGCGCAGATCGAGGCCCGCCGCCGGGAGGCGGCGGAGCGTGAGAAGCTGGCCTTCCAGCACGCCGCCGCCTCAGCCATGGCGGAGGAGTCCCTGGCCGAGGGCGTAGCACCACGGCAGCCGGAACCGCCCCAGACTTTCACCCGGGAGCAGCCCAAGGTCGGGCGCAACGAGCCCTGCCCTTGTGGCAGCGGCAAAAAGTATAAGCAGTGTCACGGGCGGATTGAGTAGGGCGCAAGCGGAGAGTAAAAATGGCGGTAGGGGAACAGACCCTCGGGGAGCTGCTGCCGGTACCCGGCCTGCGGCTGGCGACGGTGTCCGCGGGGATCAAGAAGCCGGGGCGCAAGGACCTGGTGCTGCTGGAACTCGCGCCCGGTAGCCACTGCGTCGGCGTGTTTACCCGCAACGCGTTCTGCGCGGCACCGGTGACGGTGGCGAAGGCCAACCTGCAGGCGGTGGCGCACCGTCCCGCCTACCTGTTGGTGAATACGGGCAACGCCAATGCCGGTACCGGTGACCGCGGCCTGGCGGATGCGCACCGCTGCACCGCAGCGCTGGCGGAGATGGCCGGCGTCGCGGCGGAAGCGGTGCTGCCCTTTTCCACCGGGGTGATTGGCGAGCCGCTGCCGGTGCAGAAGATTGTCGAGGCGCTGCCCAATGCTTTGCGGGATCTCCGCGGAGACGGCTGGCTGGATGCGGCCCACGGCATCATGACCACTGACACCCGGCCCAAGGCTCACTCCCTGCGCTTCCATTGCGAGGGGCGTGACTATGTGCTGACCGGCATCGCCAAGGGTGCCGGCATGATCCGCCCCAACATGGCGACCATGCTCGCCTACCTGGCGACCGACGCCGCAGTCGGTGCGCCGCTGCTGCAGGCACTGCTTAGCGAAGCGGCGGAGCTCTCGTTCAATCGCATTACCATAGACGGCGACACCTCCACCAACGATGCCTGCATGCTGGTGGCCACCGGCGCCGCCGGCAACCCGCTGCTGGAATCCGCGGAGGCGCCTCTTTACCACGCCCTGCGCGATGCGCTGCAAACCCTGTGCGTGGAACTGGCCCAGGGCCTGGTGCGCGACGGCGAGGGCGCGAGCAAGTTTGTCACCGTGCAGGTCAACGGCGGGCGGGTAGAGCAGGAGTGCCTGGACGTGGCGTTTACCATCGCTCACTCTCCGCTGGTGAAAACCGCGCTGTTTGCCTCCGACCCCAACTGGGGCCGGCTGCTGGCGGCGATCGGCCGCGCGGGGCTGAATGAGCTGGATGTGAGCCGGGTTGGCGTGTACCTGAATGAAGTGCTGATCGCCGAGAATGGCTGCCGCGCCGCCAGCTATAGCGAGGAGCAGGGTGTCGCGGCGATGACACCGGAGGAGATCGTCATCCGCATTGAGCTGCAGCGGGGCAGCGCCAGTGCTACCGTCTGGACCACCGACTTTTCCTACGACTACGTGCGCATCAACGCCGAGTACCGTACCTAGATGGTGGCGGTGCATGTAGCAGTGGGCGTGGTGCTCGACGAACAGCAGCACATCCTGATCAGCCAGCGCGCCTTGGACGCCCACCAGGGTGGGCTGTGGGAATTCCCCGGCGGCAAGGTGGAATCCGGCGAGTCTGTCACCCGGGCACTGGCGCGGGAGCTGCGCGAGGAGCTGGGGATCGGTTTCAGCGAGTCACGGCCGCTGCTCATCGTGCCGTTTGACTACGGCGACAAGGCCGTGCTGCTGGATGTGCACCTGGTCACCGGGCTGCGCGGCAAGGCCCGCGGACTGGAGGGGCAGCCGCTGGCCTGGGTCAGCGCCCAGGACCTGGCGCGTTACGAGTTTCCCGCCGCCAATGTGCCGATAGTTCAAGCGCTTTGCAGCGAGCTGGAGCATCTGCGCGGCGAATAGTCCTGTCCTGGCATCAGGTGCACTCACTGCCCCTAAGAATCCTCTGTCGATAGAATCTCCTCTGTCGATAAAATTTCCGCGGAGGTGCCATTGAGACGAATGTCGAAACAGCCGCGGTGCAGCTGCCGGTGATGGAACCGACACAGCGTCACCAGGTTATCCAGCCGCGTTTCTCCACCCTCGGCCCAGTGCTGGATATGATGGGCGTCCACATACTCTGATTCCTGGCAGCCGGGATACTGGCAGACACCGTCCCGCTCGCGCAGGGCGCGGCGGATACGTTCCGGCACAATGCGCGACTTCCTGCCCACGTTCAGTACCTTGCCGGCGTCATCCTCCAGCACCGTGACCAGGGACGCATCGCAACTCAGCCGCCGCGCGGTGGCCGGCGACAGCCACGGTTTATCCTCGAAGTGCGCCCGCCCGTGGGTGCAGCACACCCCCGATCGCTGTTCCCGCAGGGTATTTACATCCACATGCATCACCACCTGACATCGCTCCGCGC
>JBGTGB010000027.1:0-3494 GCA_041746975.1 Haliea sp.
GTCCGTATCGGAGACGTACACCTTCTTGATGCCCTCGGGCGTCGCGCCCTTCCAGCCCGGCCCGACCACCATGATGTTGCCGGCATCGTTGCCAGTGGTTCTCGAACCCGCGTAGCCGATGATGTACGTGTAGGCATCCCAAATCTGGACGCTGTAGTAGCGCTGCTTCTCGATCGCCGGCAAGGAAACCACGATCGGCTCGGCGCGCAGATCCAGGCCCATCCAGGAATAGGGCGTATCGGAATTGGCTGTCTGCACCGCAGTATCGGCCGGTGTATAGACCTTGTGAATGTTCTTTATATGATTCCAGGGCGCCATGTACTCGGGATTGTCCTTGTCCACGTAGTAAGCGTACTGAATGCGGTAGTTGTCCACCAGCGGGTAGCCGTAGATGTAGGCTTCCTTGGCGATGGCGCGGGCTTCCTCGGGGGTAGCGGTGATCTGGGCGGTCGCCAGCGATGATGCAGACATGAGCATCAGCAGGCAGGCCAGATATTTTGGCAATGTGATTTTCATGATATTGATATTCCTTTGTTTGTCAGATTTTATGAGACATGCAATTCATTCGGTCATGGGTTTGATATCTCTCAGACCTGATGGCTGATGGCTGATGGCTGATGGCCGATGGCTGATGGCTGATGGCTGATGGCGCCGCGCCCGCTCGATGCGGCCTTCGCCAAGCTTCGCGCCGTCGACGTACAGTGCGCCCAGGCCGCCGTTGCCCAGTCCACCGCCGTCGTAGGCCGGTACGCCGTTCAGTACATACAGCGACCAGCCGCCGAAGGGGCCACCCTGAGCGATGATCGTGCCGTGTGCGCCGCCTTCCGGCACTTCGATCTCCGCGGTGATGGTCTTGGGCTTGTTTTTGATGTTCAGGAACACGTTCTCGGTCATACCCGTAATGCCTTCGGCGAGCGTGATCGAGCTTCTGCGGATGCTCCGCGGCGAGGTCGTTGACCAGGCTGAAGTCGCTGCGCGTGCACGGCGCCGGGCGTGTAGTAAATGAAGAAGGGGCTATCCGCGGTCAGGGCCTCCTGGTACCTGGTCCAGGCGACCGCCTGGTCGAGCGTCGGCTGTCCAGTCGCGGTTGTCGACAGGGCCATGCCTACCCCGAGAATAAACGCGCTGCGTACGACATTTGGGTGCATTGTCCGTACTCCTGCTTCGTCGCGATCGGGGCGTTCGCCATGAGTATTTCCAGTCAGGGTTGCGCCGAGTCTTGGCCCTCCGCCTTCTTCTGCCCTTAAGACTAAAGCCCCACCCGTGGCCTGCCTATTGGACCTTGGTCCATGCAGCGTTCGCTTCCGCGCACGGCGGAACGGTTCGACAATACCCGCGCAGCATCAGCCCCTGGCCGATGGCCTGCTCGTAGGCTACATAAGCTGTTCCACTCCATTCAGGCGAAGGGACCTCTCGCGCCGGTCAGATCCTGGCTACAGGCTGCGCCTGACACGGCAATCTGACCGATGCTGCACGGGGCATGGCGTAGGGATCGAATTCATTGTCGAGGTACATGGCGGACAGCCCCAGTTCCCAGGCGTCGGAGAGAGAAGATGCCTTCCATTTCCAGCCCGCTGCAGACGAGTTCCGCTGCGTTGGTTACCTGGAAGGTGGTTCCGCGGAAGGAAGTCACCTGAAGGTCTATGATGGCGGTATGGAACAGTGCTGCGCTGAGGCGAGCCCGCCCGTCCCACTGGCCCGACCTGATGCCAAGCTCCCAGGCGGTCGCTGACTCATCCTCGAATTCGGTGCCGGGCCCCGGTGATCCATCGGGGTTCGAGGTATCCGGGGAAGTATTGAAGCCGCCCGATTTGTAACCCTCGGAATAGCTTAGATACACCATTGTGTTGTCAGTAGGCTCCCAGCGCAGGCGCGCGGAGGGATCAAAATGGTATTCGCTGCGCTTGAGTGGCTGGTCGTGCGCCCAGGAGTCGTAAGCCCGCCGGACAATACCGCCGCAGGGAGCCAGGTTTCCTGGTCCGGTTCGGAGCCCTTGTTGACTCCGGTGCCGATACCGCGGATATAGATCCCGCGGTCACCACGACCTCTTCCAGCCCCTGGGCCTGGACGGAAGAAGCGTGCATTGAAGCTGTACCCATGCCGGCGATCGCCAAGGCGAGGGTCGTGTGCTGAATCTATCGAAATGTATATTCACCGTGGAATCACTCCTCTTCTATTATAGTTAATCTCTGCGTGGCGCAGGGGGATAGATACACGACATGACATGCTTGGCTGCGAAGTTCCCGATGGTCAAGTCGAGCGGTGCCGAATGTTTTACTTTTCCCCCCGGGGTTACCTTTCGACAGTTACTGAACGGGGCAATTGTCTGTGTCAATGGGCCAGATGACGACGGAATTATCGAGTATCCACAATTAGTCCCAAGCGTTGCAGCTCCTTGGCGACTTTTTTCGCCGTGTCTTTAACCAGCCCGTCCACTGTTGAAGGGTTGGTGGTTTTGCTTTGTCCACCCCAGACCAGTTTGTTTTGCTCCAGTGAGTACACCAAAGTTTCAATGTGAACTATGGTGTCGGTGCGAATTTCAGTGCCACCGTGATAGGGTGAGTTCCACCCATAGCCGTAGTAGCCGCCCCACAAGCCCGAGTATCTCGGGCTGCGATAGGCTGTAGGAGTAGATGACACTTTGGTCTGGGAACCGACAGGCCGCATGACAACAACTCCGGCCACGCCTGCTGCTTCCAGCGCAGCGCGAACCGCTGACTCATTCTTGGGGTCTGCGTCGGGTAAAAGTTCGTACAGTGGCACGCCAATGGCACCACGGGCGGAGAGTTCCCTGGCGAGGATGTCTTCTGCAGCAAGGCGCGAACCTTCGTTTTTGGCCATGACCATCGCCACAACCTGTGAACCAGCAAGGTGTAGCGGCTCCGCATCCGGGGCCTGCCAGGAGGAAACGAAAGGACTTGATGTGCATGCTGGCAAAACGAAAAGCAGGCAGATAAATGTGGAATTGACAAGCGACTTCATACTGTTAGGCCCCGATGGAGATGGTTTGGATACACCTTTTGAGCGCGGATATAGAGATTCTTATAGCGGAGCGTCTGATCCGATGAAATGGGACTTTGGACCCATTCGTTGGAATGGGACCCCCTGTCAGCAAAGTTACCGCTATTGCCACTCGGTCGGGCCAATGGGTTGGAGCCGTGTCAAAAGCTGCTGGGACCAAAGTCTTATTTTCAAAGTTGTTCTCCCTGGCTATCGTTTGCTGGGCGAACCCGCTGGAGGGAACTACCATGGTCTTGCAGGAGCGCGCCTACACCTCGCCCATCTGGTATACGCCCTGATGAACGCTAAATGACAGATCCTGTCGACGCAAGATTCTCGCTCGTAATCGGCGGTCCATTCTATCGATTGCAGGAACGGTTGGGCTTGCTTGGTCCGGACTTGCTACCCCGCTGGACCACTGTAGTGCTCTTTGTTGTCGTAGCCTGGGTGCCGCCAGCGATATTTTCCCTGTTTGAGAATACCGCTTTCAACCC
>JBGTGB010000028.1:0-2215 GCA_041746975.1 Haliea sp.
GCAGGGCGTCGGCACAGGGCCCGGTCTTGCCCTGGTGGCTGCAGGGTTCCAGGGTGACGTAAGCCGTAGCGCCGCGGGCATCACCGGCGGCCGCCAGCGCCTCGATCTCAGCGTGGTTGCCGCCAGCAGGCTGGGTAGAGCCCTCGCCGATAATGTGGCCATCGCGCACCAGGACACAGCCGACATGGGGATTGGGCATGGTGGAATAGCGCCCGCGGCGAGCCAGCTGCAAGGCCCGCGCCATCATGCGCGTATCGAAGTGGGTGTCAGTCATTGCGCTCTCAGACGGCGCCGTTGCGCTCGCGCTTGGGCTCCGCTTCCAGGCGTTCAATGGTGTCGCGGAACTCGGAGATGTCCTGGAAGCTGCGGTATACCGAGGCGAAGCGCACATAGGCCACCTGGTCCAGCTGCTTGAGGTGGTCCATCACCAGTTCCCCCAGTACCCGGGAACCCACCTCGCGCTCGCCGGTGGCGCGCAGGGCGTGCTTGATGTGATTGATGGTGGCCTCGATATCCTCCACCGACACCGGCCGCTTCTCCAGCGCGCGCTGGAACCCCGCCCGCAGCTTGTTCTCGTCGAAGGGCTCGCGGTTGCCGTTCTGCTTGATGACCCGCGGCATGACCAGCTCCGCCACCTCGTAGGTGGTGAAGCGCTCCTTGCAGCTCAGGCACTCGCGGCGACGACGGATCTGGTCGCCCTCGGCAACCAGGCGCGAATCAATCACCTTGGTGTCATCGGCGGCACAAAAGGGGCAATGCATGGGGAGTTACCCTATGGACAAGTGCCTGAAGCGTAACATATTTCCGGGGTGGGCAGGGGTTCTGGCGCAGGGGCCGGGGGCTGGCTGCCGCGGCTTGTAGAGCAGCCGCTGTCTGGATCCTTAGCGCAGAACCAGCGTCGACAGCTGCGGCACCAAAACGGCGACGGCGATGATGGCGAGCAGGGCGCTGTGCAGGCGCAGCGTGCCTTCAACCTGGGCGAAGCGAGTCTCTATACGCGCGTCCTGCTGAGCGAAGCGGGCGTCCAGGGTCGCATCCAGATAGTCCTTGGTGACAATGTTGTCTACGTAGAATCCGAATGCCTCAGCCATAAGCTCCGCCTGTACCTCTGCCTGATCTTCCGCTACGCCTACTGCTTTCAACCGGCGTGCGTAGCGCAAGGTGTCAAACTGCACAGTCGTCATAATAGCCCTCCTCGAACGATTTACAAATTGTCCCATAGCCGCAAGCTGTGAGCATTCATCAAATGCGTCCACTTCCCATCATCAGCCCCCAGGCGCACCACACAACCATCTTTGCTATGCTCTGCTCCCGCTATCAGGAGATAAACATGATCAAACCCGCCTGTTCTCGCCTGGCCCGCCAAGCCATTCTCGCCACCCTGATCTGCGCCCTCGCCCTGCCCGCCACCAGCTTCGCCCAGAAAACCGCGCGCCCGGTGCTGCTGGGCAAGCACTGGGTGGCGGTGACCGGCAAGCCCCAGGGCGCCACTGCCGGGGCGATGATGTTCCAGCAGGGCGGCAACGCCATCGACGCCGCGGCGGCCATGCTGGCGGTGACCTCGACCATGTGGGACGTGCTGGGCTGGGGCGGCGAAACCCAGGCTTTGATCTATAACCCGCACACCGGCGAGGTGAAGGGCATCAACGCGCTGGGGGTCGCCCCCACCGGTGCAACCCCCGAATTCTTCCGTGAACGGGGCATGTTGTATCCACCGGAATACGGCCCGCTGGCCGCGGTCACCCCCGGCACCCCCGGTGGGCTGATGGTCATGCTGGCGGAGTATGGCCGTCTCAGCCTCAAGGAAGTATTGGCGCCGGCCATGGAAATGGCCCGGGGTTACCCCATCGAGGAAACCCAGGCCCGGTTTATTGAGAGCCGCCGCGAAATTCTTGAGCAATGGCCGGACTCGCGGCGGATATTCCTGCCCCACTACGATGCCGACAATCCGCAACAGCGCGCGGCACCGGCGCCCGGTGAAATCTTCCGCCAGCCCGACCTCCTCGCGACCCTGGAAAAACTGGTGGCCACCGAGGCCGAGGCACTGGCGTCGGGCAGCGACCGCAAGGCCGCAATCATGGCCGCCAATGAGCGCTTCTACCGCGGTGATATCGCCGCCGAGATTGTCCGCGCCACCCGGGAACAGGGCGGACTGATCACCGCCGAGGATCTGGCCAACTGGGAAGTAATTATCGAGGACCCGGTAAGCGTCAAC
>JBGTGB010000029.1:0-4227 GCA_041746975.1 Haliea sp.
ACCCTGGCGCTGGTGCTCAGGCTCACGGTGAGCCTGCCGCTGGCACTATTGGCCAGTGTGCCGGTAGGCCTGGTGACAGGCTGGGCGGTGGTAATGTTCGGCGGCCCGGTGCTGGAGCAGATGCTGGTGTTTTTCGACCAGTTTCTGGGCAGCCTGGAGCAGCAAATGGCCGCCGAGGGAGCGGCCGCGGTGGAATTGGCGCGGCCGACGGCGCTACAGGTAGCCGGCATGCTGGGTGCTGCCAACGCAATATTCAGCGTGCTCTGCCTTCTGCTGGCGCGTTGGTGGCAGGCAGCGCTGTACAATCCGGGCGGGTTCGCCAGCGAATTTCGCGCCCTTTATTACCCGCCCGCGGTCAGCACCCTGCTGGTGGTGGCGGCGCTGGGCCTGGCCAGCCTTGGGCTGGAGTACCGGTCCTGGGCAGCCATCTGCGTGGTGCCGCTGACCGCGGCCGGGCTCGCCCTGCTGCATGCCCGGGTAGCGATACGCGGGCGAGGCAATGGCTTGTTGGCGGGTTTTTATATTGCCTGGGTCCTGTTTGACCTGGCGAAGATTATGGTGGTGATCGCGGCTGTGGCCGATAGCTGGCTGGGTTTCCGCCAGCGCTGGCAGGCTAGCAGCACCGGGACCAATACGTCCCGCCGCGACGACAGTGACGATCGCGACTGACGAATTAAACCAAGCGGGAGGCGACTCCCCTGAAAGAGGAAATCGAGATGGAAGTCATATTGCTGGAAAACATCGGCAACCTGGGTGGCCTGGGTGACAAAGTGGACGTGAAAGCCGGTTATGGCCGCAACTTCCTGATCCCCCAGGGCAAGGCTGTACCCGCGACCAAGGATGCTGTCGCCCAGTTTGAAACTCGCCGTGCCGAGCTGGAAGCTGCTGCGGCAGAGACCCTGGCAGTCGCCGAGAAGCGCGCGGAGGCCTTGAACGCCCTGCAGCCCATTTCCATCGGCGCCAATGCCGGGGAAGAGGGCAAACTGTTCGGGTCAGTGGGCACCCGCGACATCGCCGAGGCCCTGGCCGCTGCCGGTTGCGAAGTGGACAAGTCTGAAGTTCGCCTCCCCGAAGGTCCCCTGCGCGAGCTGGGTGAGTTCGAGGTGGACATCCAGGTGCACGGCGATGTGACCGCCACGGTCGTCATCGCCGTCGTTGCCGAGTAAAGCACCTTGCCCGGGCCTTGCCCCGGGCGACTCCCCGCTACATAGCGTACGCCAGCTTGAATAAATCTGGCGTGCCCTTTTCCATGCCCGGTAAAATCCGCTAACCTGTCCGGCCGCGACCGTCACAGCAGACTTGCATGCCTGATACCGACTACCCCGGCGTTATTTCCGAGCCACCCTATGGCAGCGGGCGCGGCATCAGTGATCGCGATATCTCTCGTATCAAGATGCAGCCCCACTCGATCGAGGCCGAGCAGTCGGTACTCGGTGGCCTGCTGCTATCGGCGGATGGCTGGGATGCGGTGGCGGAGGCGGTAACCGCAGCGGATTTCTACCGGCCCGACCATCGCCTGATCTTTCGCCAGATTGCCAAGCTCGCGGAGGCGGCGCAGCCCGTCGACGTAATTACCGTGGCCGACCGCCTGACCGCTAATGGCGAGCTGGATGCAGCCGGCGGCCTTGGCTACCTGGCGGAGCTTGCCAGCAATACTCCCAGCGCCTCCAATATACGTGCCTACGCCCAGGTCGTCAGCGAGCGCGCCAGCCTGCGCAAGCTGATTGAGGCGGCGCAGGCCATCGCCGAGAGCGGCTTCAGTCCCGAGGGGCGCACCTCCGACGAGCTGATCGACGAGGCCGAGCGCCTGATCATGCAGATTTCCGAGCAGGGACCCAAGGCCGGGGGCCCGCGGGAAGTCAACCCGCTGCTGCAGTCGGCCCTGGCCCGGATCGAGGAGCTGTTTCACTCCGGCGGCGATATTACCGGCCTGGATACCGGCTTTCTCGACCTCAATCGCATGACGTCGGGCCTGCAGCCCTCGGACCTGGTTATCGTTGCCGGCCGACCCTCCATGGGCAAGACCAGCTTTGCGATGAACATGGTGGAGAACGCGGTGCTGAGCCAGGACAAGCCGATCCTGGTGTTCAGCATGGAGATGCCCGCGGAGCAGCTCATTATCCGTATGCTCTCTTCCGTTGGTCGTATCGACCAGACCCGGATCCGCAACGGCAAGCTGGAGCAGGAAGACTGGCCCAAGCTCAGCAACGCCGTGTCCAAGCTCAAGGACCGGCCCCTGTTCATCGATGACACCCCGGCCCTGACCCCCACCGAAGTACGCAGCCGCGCCCGCCGCATCAGCCGCGAGTACGGCCAGATCGGCATGATCATGGTGGACTATATCCAGCTGATGCAGATCGCAGGTTCCTCGGAGGGGCGTACGGCGGAAATCTCGGAAATCTCCCGCAGCCTCAAGGCCATTGCCAAGGAATTCCAGTGCCCGATGGTGGCCCTGTCCCAGCTCAACCGCGCCCTGGAACAGCGCCCGAACAAGCGCCCGGTGAATTCGGACCTGCGCGAGTCCGGGGCGATTGAGCAGGACGCCGACGTGATCATGTTTATCTACCGGGATGAGGTCTATAACGAGGAGTCGCCGGACAAGGGTACGGCTGAGATTATTCTGGGGAAGCAGCGGAATGGGCCGATTGGGCATTGCCGGCTGGCGTTTATTGGCCAGTTCACGCGGTTCGAAAACCTCGCACGCGGTAATTACGACGAACACTAACATTTGCTGCCGTGGAGCTCGCGGCGCCAAAGTCTGATCACTGTCGCGGTTGCCGGGGCTGCCTACCGCGTCCACGTAAAGTGGGTCCGTTCATGGGCGCAAACTCCGGTCGTCACAGCTTGGCAGCCTCGCGCAGTTTTTTCAGCTCAGCGAGCTGCTCCTCGGGGCTCAGCGGCTCGGGGTCATGCTGTTCCAGCGCCGGCTCCTGCGGGATGGTCAGGCTCTCTCCGCGCAGCACCCGGGTGCACCAGTCCTGGTAGTGCTGGCGAAACACCGGCCAGGTCAGGCGCTCGGGGTTGTTGGCGAGGAAGAACCAGTCGCTGGCGCGGCCGGCCAGGTACACTGCGGGGTGGCTCCAGTCTTGGGCCGAGCGCGGGCTGCGGGCGCTGCAGGCCTCCACGTAGGCGTCGTGGGGTGCGGGCAGGCCCAGCCCGGCAATGCCCTCCCGGCAGCATTCCAGCATTCGATGCAGGGTTGGCAAATACTCACTGTTCTCGATCGCGTGGCGGGCGCCGCGCAGGATCTGCTCCACCGGGTATTCAGCGAGGGACTCCAGCCACAGCTTCTTGATCTGCTTGAGCTGCTCGCCGTCAGGGTAGGCGGCGTAGTACTGGTTGTGATAATTGAGCCGGAACAGGGCGAAGACCTGGTTGATGGCCTCGACGTGAGCCTCGGTGGCCTGGCGGCGGCCTTCAGTCCGCTCGTTATTCCGCCCAGGAGGTGTCGGTGAGGTCGTCGGCGAGGCTGCGATCCCGCGTGCGACCCGTTCGATGAGATCCTTGTCCTTGGTCATGGCTGTGCCCTGCCTGTTCGATGCGGTGCTGTTTGGCCCAGTGGAACTTCACGTGTTGCAGGAACTTGCTGTTCCAGGAGGTGTGGGCCTGGTTGCTGTCGCGCCAGTAGATGATGAATTCCGGCAGCAGTGCCCGGGCGAAGTCCTCGTCGATGTGGGACAGGCGCAGGATATCAAAGACATCGTCATCCGGCTGCCAGTCCTCGGCAATGCGCCGGGGCTCGGTGCTGTGGGTCATGCTGGAGGTGTACTTGGCCCACTGGATGCGAATGTGCTGGATGAACTTCGAGTTCAGTTCCTTGGGCGCGGTGCCGCGCTCGCGCCAGTAGAGTATGAACTCCGGGATCGCCTCGTCGATAAACACCCTTTCCACGCCGCTGCGCAGCATGATCTCCAGCGCGTCCCGGCTCGGGCGCCAGTGGTTGTCGAGCTCCTGGGTGTGGTCGATGCGGAATGCCTCCGCCTCCAGCTGCTGCTGCCGGCGCCAGCCGCCGATCACGTGCTGGCGATATTTGTTCTCCCAGGCGTGGCTGGGTTCGCCGCGCTCGCGCCAGTAAAAGATGAAATCCTCCAGCTGGTCGAGCGCGAATTGCCGCGGTATGTTGTGGTTCAACGCCAGCAGCTGCAGCAGGTCCTCGCTGGGGGACCAGTTGGGCGGCAACTGGCCGGCGCCGCGCCGTGGCGCTGCGGGTGGAGGGTCCAGTGGGTG
>JBGTGB010000030.1:0-17501 GCA_041746975.1 Haliea sp.
TCAATGATCATGCGCAGCTCGCTCACCGACTCCAGCACAAAGAAGCAGGGATAGCCCATCCGCCGGGCGTAGAGGCCCAGATCGATGAACTCGGAATCCTTGTAGCCATTGCAGATCACCAGGCTCTCGGTGTCGCGCAGTTGACTCAGGGCGATGATGAGCTCGGCTTTGCTGCCAGCTTCAAAACCGTGGTGATAGCGGGTTCCGTAAGTGGCGATTTCCTCAATCACGTGGCACTGCTGGTTGACCTTGATCGGAAATACGCCGCGGTAGACGTTCTGGTAGCCGCCGCGGGTGATCGCATCGGCAAAGGCTTCATTGAGCACCTTGATGCGATGGTCCAGCACGTTGCGGATACGCAGTACTGCGGGCATTTCCAGATTGCGCGCGCGCATGCCTGCGACAATGTCCATCAGGGAGATACTGACCTCACCCTCACCGGAATTGACGGTGACCTGGGCGTGGCCGTTGTCCGCGATGCTGTAATACCCGGCGCCCCAGGCATTGATCCCGTAAAGTTCGGCGCTGTCGCCGACGCCCCAACCCGCTGCGGGCTGTGCTGAGTCTGTCATGGTTCTCCCGTGTTCAATGTCATTGCACACGGGGGTCTTGGCGCCCTCAGGTGCAGCGGTTGCTGGCAACTGGCATCAGCTGCATGGGTAGTGGAAACGGCGCCGATTTTAGGCCGCTGCGGCGCAAACGCAAGTGCTAATTCCCACCGGCCAGCACAGCGCTTAGACTACCGTGCCAATTTGGTAGTTTTCAACCTCGGTCACCATGGCCCATGACAGTCACCTGTCCGAGGCACTATATTACAGGGATTCCGCCGATGGATAACCCATGCCTGCCCAGAGCACCAAACAAGTAGCCTCGGTCCGCACCGACCCCCCTGCCGAGATTACCCCCGAGATCCGCATAGAGGGCGCGGTACCGGCGGACCTCGACGCCCTGCTCGCGGTCGAAGCGGCTTGTTTTACCAGTGATCGCCTGTCCCGACGCAGCTTCAAACGCTGGTTGCGACGCACTGACTGTGTTTTCCTGGTGGCCCGTGATGGCGCGAACTTGGCTGGCTACAGCCTGGTGCTGCTGCGCCGGGGTACTCGTCTGGCACGCCTCTACTCACTGGCGGTGGCGCCGGATTACCAGGGCCTGGGGCTGGCGCGGCGACTCTTGCAACAGGCTGAGCGAGACACCCGCACCACTGGCGCCCTGTACCTGCGCCTGGAGGTGGCCAGTACCAACAAGGCCGCGATTGCTCTGTACCAGAAGCTGGGCTACACCCAGTTCGGCCTCTATCGCGACTACTACGAGGATCACGACGACGCCCTGCGGATGGAGAAGTGCATCCGTCCCTACGAACCCGGCGGCGATTCCCATTCCATCCCCTGGCTGGCCCAGACCACACCCTTCACTTGTGGCCCAGCGGCACTGATGATGGCCATGGCCGGGCTGGACAGCAGCTATGAGCCCACACCGCTGGAGGAGATCGAGATCTGGCGCCAGGCCACTACCATTTTCATGACTTCCGGCCATGGCGGTTGCCATCCCCTGGGCCTGGCCCTGGCCGCCAATCTCCGCGGTTTCGGCAGCGAGGTCTGGATAAATACTGTGGGCCCCCTGTTTCTGGAGGGCGTGCGCGACGAGAACAAGAAGCGGGTCATGAGCCTGGTCCACGATGCCTTCGTGGTGCAGTGTGACCGCCAGGATATACCCGTACATTATCAGGACATCGAACAGCAGCAGCTGCTGGAACTGTTCGACGCCGGCGCGAATATCCTGATTCTCATCTCGACCTATCGTCTTGACAGCAAGAAGGCGCCGCACTGGGTAGTGCTGTCCGGCTACGACGAAAGCTGCCTCTATGTACACGATCCTGAGCTGGATGATCTCAGCTTCCCGATTGCGGCCCGCGACGCCAACAAGGCGCCACTGGACTGCCAGCACCTCCCCATTGCCCGTGTCGATTTCGCCGCCATGAGCCGCTTTGGCGGCAGCCGCCTGCGGGCGGTCGTGGTAGTTCAACCGGCCAAGCGGCGGCGGAAACCGAAGCCGTGAGTGCCGACCCCAACTACCTCGCCCTGGTGCGGGAGCTGTCCGAGCGCATGGTGCTGGCCCAGCGCCCGATCCGCATCCTCGACTCCATCAAGTGGAGTGGCGCGGTGCGCAGGGACTTCTTTGCCCGCGGCTGCCGCGAGCTGCCGCAGGTAGACCGCGACTACTATCGCGAAAAGAACCCTCTGGACTTCGACCCGGCGGCCAAACGCGCGGAATTCCAGGATATCGAACGCGACATCGCGAGGAAGCTGGGGCAGCTGAGCCCCCTCGCCCAGATCATGCGCCGTATGTGCCGGGAATACCGCAGCGTCGTGCAGATGCTTGAGGCGCGGGGCCAACCCGACTTCGGTACCATCTCGGTGGATCTCTACGGATCCGCCTCAGATGTGTTCCACGCGGGCGACCCGACCCTGGCAGACCTGGGCACGGTGATGGAGGACACCCTCACCAACCTGCTGCAAAACCGCTCCATGCAGGAGGCACCGAAGGACATTCCTGCCGAACAGGCAGTCGAGATGCTCAACGAGCGCCTGCTGCGGGTGTTTCCGGATGCCGGCATCCGGGTCCTGCTCAACGACCAGATGACAGCGGATGCCGCCGCCGGCTCCGACTATCTGAAGATCCGCAGCGACGCCCGCTTCAACCGCCTCGACATCGATGTACTGGAGGTGCACGAAGGCTGGGTCCATCTCGGCACCACCCTGAACGGCGGTGCCCAGCCCGCCTGCACTTTCCTCGGCAAGGGGACGCCCGCCGCCACCACTACCCAGGAGGGCCTCGCGGTACTGACCGAGATCCTGACCCTGCGCTCCAGCCCCTCGCGTCTGAACAAACTGATCAATCGGGTCAGAGCAGTGACCCTGGCCGAGGAAGGTGCAAATTTCGTAGACGTATTCCACTATCTGCGCGACCACGGCCTGGGCGAGGACGATGCCTGGGGCATTGCCATGCGGGTGTTCCGCGGTAGCACACCGGACGGCAAGCCTTTCACCAAGGATCTCGCCTACATGCGTGGCTTCGTCCAGACCTACAACTTTCTCCGCCTTGCCATGAGCGAGGGCCAGCTGGACAGCCTGCCGGTGCTGTTCTGCGGCAAGATAACGCTGGAAGACATCCAGACCTGGCGTCAGTTGATCGACGAGGGCGTGGTGGAAGCGCCCCGCTTCGTACCGCCGCACTTTGCGGACCTGCAGGGTCTGGCGACCTGGATGAGTTTCTCGCGCTTTATCGCCTCGCTGAATTTCGACCAGCTGCAGGCGGACTACGGCGCGCTCCTCTAAAGCCATTACCCCGGTACCGCGCACTGCTCTGGTATCCTTGGCAACTATCCCCAGGCGACGTTGTTGCGGCGGGGCAGGTTTTTGCCGGGAGACTGTTTATGGAAATGAGCGAATCATTGTTGCAGCGCCGGGCACATCTGCAACAGGCCCTGGACACGGGCAATCTGCCACTGCTGGATGACCTGCTGGCTTCCCTGCGCGCCGCCGACCTGGCGGAGATACTGGAGTCGTGGCTGGCAGACAGCAGCGACCAGACCGCAGGCCTGCAGCTGTTGGACTCCCTTCCCCTGCCGCGACAGGCTTCAGTACTGGGGCACCTGCCGGAGAAGGACCAGCTGCGCCTGGCTACCGAGCTACCCGACACACGGCTTTTGGCCGTGCTGGAGGAGATGGACTCGGACGAGGCCGCGGACCTTTTCAACCTGCTGGACGAGGACTATCAGCAGGTGCTGTTGCGCGGCATGGCCCAGCGGGAACGGGAGGATATCAAGCGCCTGGCAGCCTACGATGAGGGTACCGCCGGGGCCATCATGACCTCGGACTACGTGGCCATTCCCTGTGGCCTGACAGTCGCCGAGGCGATGCTGCGGGTACGGCGCACCGCCCCTGATGCGGAAACTGTCTACCAGATCTATGTTGTCGACGCCGCAGGAAGCCTCGCCGGCACCCTGTCCCTGCGCCAGCTGATTGTCGCCCCGCCCAGCGCCAAAATTGACCAGATCATGATCCATGACGTCATAAGAACGTCGACGGATACAGAGCAGGAAGCGGTGGCAAAGCTGGTGGCGCGCTACGATCTGTTGGCACTGCCAGTAGTCGATGCCGAGGAGCGCCTGGTGGGCATCGTGACCCATGACGACGCCATCGACGTGCTGGAGGCGGAAGCCACCGAGGATATCCAGAAAGGCATGTCCATCGGCCAGTTTGACCATGGCGTCAGTCGCGCCCCTTTGGCGCTTCTGTATCGAAAGCGCATCTTCTGGCTGGTCCTGCTGGTATTCGGCAACCTGTTTTCCGGTGCCGGTATCGCCTACTTCGAGGACACTATCGCCAGCCAGGTGGCGCTGGTGTTTTTCCTTCCCCTGCTGATTGGCAGCGGCGGGAACGCCGGCGCCCAGGCAGCCACCCTGACCGTGCGTGGACTGGCAACCGGTGACATCAGCATGCGCGACTGGAGCAACCTGCTGGGACGGGAGATGCTGGTGGCGTTAGCCCTGGGGCTGACCATGGCCCTGGCGGTATCCCCCATCGGCTTTATGCGCGGGGACGAGCTGCTGGCCCTGGTAGTAGCCCTGAGCATGCTCAGCATCGTTATATTCGGGAGTCTGCTGGGTATGTGCCTGCCCTTTGTTCTGGATCGCCTGGGCTGGGATCCTGCAACCGCATCAGCGCCTCTGGTAACAACAGTAATCGACGCCACCGGCGTAGTGATCTATTTTGCCATTGCCACCGCAATATTGATGGCTGCCTGACCCGGGGAGTGCTTCAGCGCTCAGCTGCGGGCATCTTCTGCAGTTGCCGGCGAAGGCCCCGCAGGTGCCGCTGGCGCGCGCTATCGTCCAGAGAGTTGCCGACGTAGGCCAGCTGCTCGAAACCCTCAGTGAAATCCCGCGCCCAGCGCCCCAGTACAGGGTCTGCAACTGCCACGCGTTGAGAGAAGGCCCGTGGCCCCTCTCCACGTTCGCGGGCAAGGCCGCGTCGCGCCAGCCGGGCACAGAACGCCAGGTATAGCTGCTGCGCGGGATCCAGGGGTCGGCGCCGATGGCGCCCGAGCAGCAACCAGGCCACGGGCAGCAGCACCAGGGCACCGCTGGCGAGCACGATGATGACAAAGGTCTGTGCCCGCACCGAACCAAACAGATCCTGCAGCAGGCGGTATTGCTCCTCGCTGTTGAAGCCCACGACCCAGCTCTGCCATTGGTAGGTCAGGGCATCGTAGCGCAGCCTGAGCATGTTGACCCAGTTCACGCCCCGGTAGCGCAGCGGCGACAGGGGCGAGTTGACAAGGAAGCTGCCCTCCCCGGCCACCGCCTGCTCCAGTCCCAGCTCGATGCGATCCGGAGACACGGCTCCGGTCGGATCCACCCGCACCCAACCCCTTCCCGCCAGCCATACTTCAGTCCAGGCGTGGGCGTCAAACTGATGCACGATCACGGTGCCGTTGACTGGATTGATTTCTCCGCCCTGATAGCCCGCCACCACCCGCGCCGGCACGCCGGCGGCGCGCATCATCAGCGTGAAGGCGAAGGCATAGTGCTCGCAGAAGCCGCGCCGGGTTTCGAACAGGAACTGGTCCATCGGATTCGGGCCGCTCAACAGTGGCGGCTGCAGGGTGTAGACAAAGTTCTCGCGATTGAAATGTGCCAGCACCGCATCGACAAATGCCGCATCGCTGTCGCTGGCGGCGTACAGCTCGCCGGCCAGTTCCCGACTGCGCGGGTTGCCTGTCGCCGGCAGGGCCAGCTCAGTGCTGCGGCGCCAGTCGGACAGCTCGATCTCCAGCGGCGTCTCCGGCCAGCTGCTCACCCGGTAGCGCAGCTGATCCTCTATCTCCACTGGCGAAAACAAACGAAAGTCAGAGGCGGCGATAACGCCCGGTTCGCGCGAGCGTGCGTAGCGCAGGCTGTACAGCCAGTTCTGCTGGGTGGGCTGCATCAGCACGGAGTAGGACAGCTCCGGCCCCACTGGTTCGATTGCCTGCGGCCGCATTTCCGCACCCGGCAGTTCATGATAGCGCAGACTGCGCCAGGCGCCGTTCTCCAGCACGCTGAACACCAGTCCGCGCCAGTACAGCTCCGAGCGCGGAGGCACATCTCCCTCAAATTGTGCCCGGAACGCCACCTCGTCGGACTGGCTCAGACTGGAAATATCCCCGGGTTTCATGAAGTCGCTGACGCCGGTTTTCGCGGCGTGGCTCTTCACCGGTACGGTCCACAGGGGTCCGATACGCGGGAACAGGAAAAACAGCACCAGCATCAGCGGGAACGCCTGCGCCAACATCACCGCAGGCAAGCGCAGGGTGTCGACGCGGAAACGGTGTTCCCCCGGCCTGTGCAGAGCTACCAGAGCGGTGGTAACCAAGAGCACACTGACGATCGAATACAGCACCAGCAACAGGTCCTGGGTAAACAGGAAGGCGGTGACACAGATAAAGTAGCCAAGGAAGATCAGCACGTAGGCATCCTTGCGCTTGACCAGTTCCAGCAGCTTCAAGGCAAAGGCGGTCAGCAGCAGGGCGACCGTTGGCTCCAATCCGAGCAGGTTGCCGTAGCTCAAGAAAATGGCGGCGAAGCCGGCGCCAATGAGTCCGATTCGGGCCCAGCGGCCGGGGACAGACACCCGCCCCTGATACGCCAGCAGGCGCCAGACCGCGGTCGAGAGGTACACCAGCACGACCCACACCGGTAAACGTCCCAGATGGGGCAGCAACAGGGCGAATTGGCTGAGAATAATCCACACCAGGGCATTGCGCGGAATCAGGCTGGCGGCGCCCGTCTGCACTCTCACGAGTGCTGTCCCGCGGGACTGAACAGCGCCAGTTCGGTCAGGATCTGTCCCAGATGCGCCTCACCGCGCGCGGGCGTGATGGCCGTGCCGGGCAGGCGCAGGCCATAGTCGTCATTGCCGCGCTCCAACGCCAGTGCCCAGTGGCACAGGTGGGAGAGGCGCTGCTCCTGAGGAATGCCGGGGAAGGCTTCCCAGTCCAGCCAGGCGCTGCGGTCGGTGTATGCGGCATAGTGCTTGCTCTGCAGGGCCTGACCCTTGGCCAACCCCTTCCAGTGCACCTGTCGCAGGGAATCGCCGCGGCGGTATTCCCGAAAACCGTAAAAATCATCACTGCCGGGAATCGGCAGCGCTGCACCATCGGCACTGTCAGCGGAAGTACCAGGTAGCTCTGGCGACGCCAGAGGCTGGGGATAGACCAGGGCCCGCAGGTCCAGGTCTACCCAGGTCCAACAGCGCAACAGACCCAGCGGATAGGTGCTCTCCAGCAACAGGCGCCCGGGGTGATACCAGCCGCGCTGCCCCACCGGTACGAAAAGGCGCAACTCGGCGCTGTCCCGGTCGACCAGGCTGACCTGGGCATCGCCGCCCCGTGGCCAGGCCAGGCGCAGTCCATAGTGGGCAGCGCGCCGGCCCCGCTCCAGGCGCAGCGCAAACTCGCTCTGCTGTCCGGGGAAGGCGGCGGTGGCCGAGACTGCGTGCAGAGTAAGACCTGCCAGGTTGGCGTAGGTGTGCAGGATGGCTACCACAAACAGGGTGGCAAGCAAAAACGCCACCGCATAGGCCATATTGTTCTGGTAGTTGATCGCAGTGAGCAGAATCAGCAGCAGCAGGAGCACGAAGAACAGACCCGGCAGGGAGGGGAAGATGAAGATCCGCCGCTGATCCAGGGTCACCGAGCGCGCCGGCGGAATGCGCCGTTCCAGCCAGCGGCCGAAGCGACCCCGCGGGGCGACGCTGCCTTGTCCTCTCACTTCGGCTGCAGTGGCCATGGCGTCACTCAGCGCCCGATGACGTCCACGCTGCGCTGGAGCAGGTCGACGAGCGCCTGGCCATCGCCGGCGTAATCGCCGCTGGGGACCAAACGGTGCCCCGCCACCGCGCTCAGCACCTCCTGCAGATCTTCCGGCACCACGTGGTTGCGCCCGTTCATGAAAGCCCAGGTACGGGCACAATCCAGCAGGGCCAGCGCTCCCCGGGGCGACAGGCCGACGGCGAATTCCCGGCTCTGACGGGTAAACGCCACCAGTCGCTGCAGGTAGTCCAGCAGCGTATCCGCAACGTGCACCTGGGTCACCGCCGCCCGAAACTCGTTCAACTGCTCCGGTGCCAGGCAGCGGCGCAGTGGCGCCGAGCTGACCTGCCCGGAGTGCTTGCTCAGGAACATCTGCCGTTCCGCCTGCGGATCCGGGTAACCCAGCTGCAGCCGCATCAGAAAGCGATCCAGCTGGCTCTCGGGCAGTGGGTAGGTGCCCGACTGGTGAATCGGGTTCTGGGTGGCGATCACGAAAAAAGGTTCAGGCAGCGGCCGGGTCTCGCCCTCGATCGTCACCTGGCCTTCTGCCATGGCCTCCAGCAGCGCGCTCTGGGTACGCGGGGTGGTGCGGTTGATTTCGTCGGCCAGGAGCACCTGGGTAAAGATGGGGCCGGCATGGAAGGTGAAGCTGGCATCGTTGCGATCGAAGACCGAGACCCCAAGGATATCCGCAGGCAGCAGGTCGCTGGTGAACTGGACCCGCTTGTAGGACAGGCCCAGCACCTCCGCGAGGGCGTGCGAGAGGGTGGTCTTGCCCATGCCCGGCAGGTCCTCGATCAGCAGGTGACCGCGGGACAGCAGGCAGCACAGCGCCAGGCGCACCTGTGCCTCCTTGCCCAGCAATACCGTGCCGACTTCCGCCACCGCGCTGTCAATTGCGCCCTGTATCTCCATGACTACTCCTGGGGTTTGCTCAGCCCACGGCGTCCAGGCCGCGCTGCAGGTCCGCACGCAGGTCCGCGATATCCTCCAGCCCGACGGCGACGCGGATCAGGCCGTCACTGATGCCCGCCTCTGCCCGCTGGGCCGGGGTCAGGCGACCGTGGGTCGTGGTGCCGGGGTGTACGATGGTGGTCTTGGCATCGCCGAGGTTGGCGGTCAGCGACAAAATTCGCGTGGCGTCAATGCAGCGCCAGGCCGCATCGCGCCCGCCTTTTACTTCAAAGGACAGCACCCCGCCGAAGGCCCGCTGCTGCCGCGCGGCCAGGGCGTGCCCCGGGTGGTCCGCCAGACCCGCATAGTACACCTGCTGCACCTGGGGCTGCTGCTGCAGCCATTGCGCCAGCTCCAGCGCCGAACGCGAATGGGCCTCCATGCGCAGGCGCAGCGTCTCCAGCCCCTTGAGGAAAACCCAGGCATTGAAGGCGCTCATGGTGGGTCCACAGGTGCGCAGGAATACCACGATTTCATCCATCAGTGCCTGCGAGCCCACCACCGCGCCACCGACACAGCGACCCTGGCCGTCCAGGTACTTGGTGGCGGAATGGATGACGATGTCCGCGCCCAGCTCCAGCGGCCGCTGCAAGGCCGGGGTACAGAAACAATTGTCTACTACCAGCAAGGCGCCGCCCGCATGGGCCATGTCCGCCAGCTTGCGGATGTCGGCCACCTCACACAGGGGATTCGAGGGTGTCTCGATATACAGCAGTTTCGTTTCCGGGCGCAGCGCCGCCTGCCACTGGTCCAGGGCCAGCAGCGGCACAAAGTCCACCGCCACACCGAACTTGGCCATGTAGCGCGCAAACAGGTTGGTGGTGGTGCCGAAGACATCGCGAGAACAGATGACGTGGTCGCCCGCAGACAGCAAGGCCATGCAGGTGCTGAGAATCGCCGCCATGCCCGAGGAGGTTCCCACCGCTGCCTCCCCGCCCTCCAGCGCCGCCAGCCGTTCCTCGAAGCTGCGCACAGTGGGGTTGGTGTAGCGCGAATACACGTTGCCAGGACTGTCGCCGGCAAAGCGCGCGGCGGCATCCGCCGCGGAGTCGAAGACATAGCTGGAAGTGGCGAAAATCGGCTCCGAATGTTCCCCTTCAGCGGTCCGGTGAATACCGGCGCGGACGGCGAGCGTGTCGAGCCTGGCGTCCGCCAGTGGATCGTCGTGATGGTCGCTCATGGGGCCTCAGCTGGCGTCGTTGTGGATGCCGACCACGGTGCCATCGGCGAGCAACTGGGCGCGGCTCTGGGTCTGGGCGTCGTCATTGCGCAGGGCTTCGATGCGGTCAAGGTAGACGCGGTCGACATCGCCGGTGAGGTATTCGCCGTTGAATACGGAGCAATCGAAGCCCGCGGTTTGCCGATTGCCCGAGCGGGAACACTGCACCAGATCCTCGAGGTCCTGATAGACCAGCCAGTCGGCGCCGATAAGTTCGCACACCTCATCGACGCTGCGGTTATGGGCGATCAGCTCGCTCGCGGAAGGCATGTCGATGCCATACACGTTAGGATAGCGCACCGGCGGCGCGGCGGAGGCAAAATAAACCTTGGCTGCCCCTGCATCCCGCGCCATCTGGATAATCTGGCGGCAGGTGGTGCCACGCACGATGGAATCGTCCACCAACATCACGTTCTTGCCATCGAACTCCAGCGGCACCGGGTTCAACTTCTGACGCACGGATTTCCGACGTTGGCTCTGGCCTGGCATGATGAATGTGCGACCGATATACCGGTTCTTCATAAAGCCTTCGCGGAATTTGATTCCGAGGTCGGAGGCCAATGCCTGGCCGGCAATGCGGCTGGTATCGGGGATGGGAATCACCACGTCGATGTCGTGATCCGGGCGCAGGCGCAGAATCTTGCGAGCCAGGGCTTCACCCTGGCGCATCCGGGTCTTGTATACGGAAACGCCGTCCATCATGGAATCCGGACGGGCGAAGTAGACATGCTCGAAAATGCAGGGGCTGAGCTGGGATTTGGCAGCGCACTGGCGCCGGTGCAGCTGACCGTTGGCGTCGATAAACACCGCTTCCCCCGGTGCGACGTCGTCAATGAGGCGGAAACCCAGGACGTCCAATGCCACACTTTCGGATGCGAGCATGTACTCGTTACCGGTCGCTGTTACGCGCTCCCCCACCACCAGCGGGCGGATGCCAAAGGGATCGCGGAACCCGACCACACCATAGTCAACCACCAGCGCCACCGCGGCATACCCGCCGCGGCAGCGCCGATGTACCGCGGTCACGGCCTGGAAAACATCATCAGCGGTGGGGCTAAGCTTGCCCAATGTCTGCAACTCGTGGGCAAAAATGTTGAGCAATACCTCGGAGTCGGAATCGGTATTGAGGTGGCGCAGATCGTCCTGGAACAGCTCCTTGGCAAGTTCATCGGAATTGGTCAGATTGCCGTTATGGGCCAGGGCGATGCCATAGGGAGAGTTGACATAGAACGGCTGCGCCAGGGCCGGGCCGGAGCTACCGGCCGTGGGGTAGCGGACGTGACCTATGCCCATCGGACCCTTCAGGCGCTGCATATGCTCCTGACGAAACACGTCCCGCACCAGGCCCTCGCTCTTGCGTTGGCTAAAGCGACCACCGCGGCAGGTCATGATGCCTGCCGCATCCTGGCCGCGGTGCTGCAACACCGTCAGGGCATCATAAATATCCGGCCCTACGTCGCCCTTGCCTACCATTCCCACCAGACCGCACATTCAGCTCTTACCTCACTTTCAAGTCCTGATTGCCGACAATCGGTCGGTATCCAGCTGCCCCAGGACCTGCATCGCCCAGTTCAACAGGGCGTCGATCTGGGGCATCAAATGGGCCTGGTAGAGCCAGACCTGATCCCGCGGCGGCAACAGTTCCCGAATCAGGAACACCAACACCAACACGATAATAATGCCCCGGGCAAAGCCAAAAATCGTGCCCAGCAGCCGGTCCAGCGTGCCGAGCCCGGTGGCTTTTACCATCTGTGACAGAAGCATGCTCAGCAGGCCCGTGACCAGCAGCACGCCCACCAGCAGCAGCAGCCAGGCGGCGATATAGCGCGCCGTGATATTGCTGATGAGGTCGGTCATGCGCGAGGCCAGCTCACCGGCAAACACATAGGCGATGACAAAAGCTGCAATCCACCCCAGCAGGGACAGGGCTTCGCGGGTAAAACCCCGCAGCAGGCTCAGCAGCGTTGACAGTCCCACGATCACGACCACCACCCAGTCCACCCAGGTAAATGCGTCCAGCATCAACACTCCTGCCCTGCCCCCCGGTTCCTGCACCCCGTGCGGCGCATTCTAGCAGAGTGGCGGTGCCCGCTGAAGGAAAGCCGGGGATTCACTGGCCAGGGCCGCACCAGGGTGGCGCGCACCAGGGTGGCCCGCACTAGGGCAGGTAGCGCTTGACCAGGGATTTGACGCCGAACTCCGCGTCAATTCCGGGCCGTAGCGCCTCCAGCCGGGCGCGTTCGAACTTGGGGCCGACATTGACCCTGTACATCACCCGGCCGTCAATGGTGACCGGGTCGACCCAGGCTTTTTCCCCCCGGGCCTCCAGGCGCTGGCGCAGTTCCTCGGCTTTTTTTGCGCTGCTGACGCTGGCGACCTGTAGCATCCAGGCCACCGGTACACCCTGGGCGTCGAGCACAGGCTGTTCCGGGCGTTCCGTGCGGGTTTCACCGGGTCCGGGCGGCGCTGCTGCTGCAGGTGTCTGTTCCGGCTCCGGCTCCGACTCCGACTCCGGCGGGGCGTCAGCGCCATCTGCCAGTACCGGTTCCGCGAACTCCCAGGGATCCGCGTCTTCCAGCGCCTCGTCAGCAAACTCCCCCTCGTCATACTCCAGTTCCGGAGAACCGCGCAGACCCGCGGGATCGGGAGCGGCGATCGGTGTGGTGTCTACCTGAGGTCGCGGCGGAATACGCAGATCCTCCATTCCGGCGCCCTGGTCCGGGTCGACGAAGATAATGGGCCAGAAGATAACGCCCAGGGCAATCAGTATGAGTGCGCCGACCAGCCGCTGTTTGAGGATATCGCTCACCTGCTATCCCTTCCCCTGTTCCTTTGCCAGCCAGCGTATGGCTGCCGCCACCGTATGAAAGGATCCGAATACTACCAGCCGGTCACCGGGCCCAATCACGCTGCGGGCGCGCGCCAGGGCCTGGCGGAGATTTTTGCTGACGCTGATCATCTCCTGCCCCGCCTCCCGCAGCAAGGCCGTGATAGCTGCCGCCGGGGCCGCGCGGGCATTATTGGGCTGGTCCGCAAGAAACCAGGCCGTAAAACGCCCGTCGGTGGCATCTATCATACCCTTGATATCCTTATCTGCCATGGCAGAGAAAACAGCAATAGTTTTTCCTTTACATTGTGTTACGTCGATAAATTCAACCAACTTATAGACTGCTGCCGGATTGTGTGCCACATCCAGGACCAGTTCCAGTCCGGCCACTGTCAGACGCTGCCTGCGTCCGGGGGGCTGTAGGCTGGGCAGCACCGCTTGCAGGTCCGCATCTGAGGCGGGCAGATCCAGTATCTCCAATACCTGCAGGGCGGCGCACAGGTTGGCCGCCAGCAGCGACGGATTCTCCAGCGTGGGTAGTTGCCGGCGGTCGCCGCTGCGGGTCTGCAGCCAGCCCTGCCACTGTTGTCCACCCTCCGGCCCAAAGCCGAACTCCTGCTGCAGCCAGCAGGCTTGTGCCCCGCTGGCCTCCACCGCGGCAAGCAAGCCCGGCGGCTCGGTCGCGGCGATCACGGCAGGACGGCCCGGACGCAGGACGCCGGCCTTTTCCCGGGCGATCTGCTCCAGGCTGTCGCCCAGCCAATCCTGGTGATCCAGGGCGATGCTGGTAATCACGGCGACCGTGGAGTCGACAATGTTGACCGCATCCAGGCGTCCGCCCAGACCCACCTCCAGCACCACCACCTGCACGGTGCGAGCCCGGAACAGCAGTAGCGCCGCCAGGGTGGTGTATTCGAAGTAGGTCAGGACAACCTCACCCCGCGCCGCCTCGATCTGCTCCAGGGCAGACACGATTTCGCGATCGCTCGCCTCCTCCCCGTCAATGTGGATGCGCTCGTTGAAGCGCAGCAGGTGGGGCGAGGTGTAAACGCCGGTGACTACGCCCGCCTTTTGCAACAGAGCTTCAAGCGCCGCTACCACGGAGCCCTTGCCGTTGGTTCCTGCCACGGTGACCACGGGCATATCCGAGAAAGGCAGAAGCCCAAGGCTGTCGGCGACCGCCGCGACCCGCTCCAGGCCCAGTTTTATCGGCTGCGGGTACAGTGCCTCAAGCCGTGCCAGCCAGACGGCCAGCGCAGACTCAGCCATCCCGTTTGTCGGGACTGGGCTCGACCGGCTCCTCTGGCTCCGCACTGCTGGCATACTCCCCGTCTTCAACCGCGTCTTCGACCACTTCGACCATTCCGATCTCTTCGGCCTCTTCAACCGGTTCCGCGACGAGTTGCTGGCCGGTCAGTTTCGCCAGCAATCGGGCCAGCGTATCGCGCATGTCGTTGCGGTGCACGATCATGTCGATGGCGCCGTGATCCAGCAAAAATTCACTGCGTTGGAATCCCTTGGGGAGTTTCTGCCGGATGGTCTGTTCGATGATATTGGGCCCGGCGAACCCGGCGCGGGCATCGGGTTCGGCGATGTTGATATCTCCCAACAGCGCCAGAGAGGCGGAGACACCGCCGTAGATTGGGTCAGTCATCACTGAAACATAAGGCACCCGGGCAATTTTCATACGCTCGATGACGGCACTGGTCTTGGCCATCTGCATCAGGGAAATCAGGGCTTCCTGCATGCGCGCGCCGCCCGAGGCGGAGAAGCAGACCAGGGGCATGGATTCTGACAAGGCCAGCTGGGCCGCCTGGGTGAACTTTTCCCCGACCGCGTAACCCATGGAACCGCCGTGGAAGGCAAACTCAAAAGCCACACAGACAACCGGCATACCCTGCAGAGTACCCCGCATGGCCACCAGCGCGTCTTTCTCTCCCGTGGACTTCTGGGCGGCGGCAATACGATCGCGATAGCGCTTCTTGTCGCGAAATTTGAGGCGATCGACTGGTTCAATATGGGTCAGGATTTCTTCGCGGCCCTCCGCGTCCAGGAAGATGTCCAGGCGCCGCCGGGCGCCAATGCGCATGTGGTGATCGCACTTGGGGCAGACGTCGTCATTGCGCTCGACATCCGGCCGGTACAACACCGCGTCGCATTTGACACACTTCTTCCAGAGTCCCTCGGGTACGCTGGAGCGCTTCTCACCCTCCTCCTTGCGCACTCCGGAGGGCAGTATCTTGTCAATCCAACTCATGGCATCCCCCGTTTGGTGACGCCATTATAAACGCGCGCGGCGGCAACTAGTACCCTGCCGCTTGAATATCGGTGCAGTCTGAGGCCGTTAGGACGCGATGCTATCCAATCCCTCGCGGATATCCGCAACAAGCGCCGATGCCGCTTGCAGTACCGCGTCATGATCGGCGCCCGCGGCGACGGCACGGGCAATACAATCCACCAGCGCACTACCGACCACCACACCATCGGCACTGGCGCCCACCAGGCGCGCAGAGGCAGAATCCTTGATCCCGAAGCCCACGGCCAGGGGCAATTGCGTGTGTGTGCGAATCTGCGCCAGATGCTCCGCCACGTCGGCGGCGTCGAGATTGCCGGCACCGGTCACGCCCTTCAGTGCCACGTAGTAGATGAAGCCGCTGGCCTGATCAACGATTGCCTTGATCCGCGCCGCCGGCGTCGTCGGCGCTACCAGGAAGATGTTATCAATGCCCACCCGGTGTAACTCGGCATTGACGCCAGCCACTTCCTCCGGCGGGATATCCACGGTCAACAGGCCGTCGACCCCAGCCTTGGCGGCGCGGTCCGCAAACGCAGCGTAGCCCATGTGTTCTACCGGGTTGGCGTACCCCATCAACAGTACCGGCGTGTCCACATCCTGCTCGCGGAATTTCCCTACCATCTCCAGGGCATCGCGCAGGCGCGCGCCGTTGGCCAGGGCCCGCTCGTGCGCTTTCTGGATAACCGGCCCCTCGGACATGGGGTCGGAGAACGGCACACCCAGCTCGATGATGTCCGCGCCGGCCGCGACCAGGGCATGCATCAGCGGCACCGTCAGCGCCATCTCCGGATCGCCGACCACAATGTAGGGGACAAGGGCCTTGCGACCCCGGGCTGCCAATTGCTGGAACCGTCCAGCTATTTTGCTCACTGCTACCTACTCCTTAGAAATCAATGCCGTCGATGTCGGCGACCGTGTGGATATCCTTGTCGCCCCGGCCCGAGAGGTTGACGATGATGGTTTGCGCCGGGGTCATGGTCGCAGCCAATTTCTCCGCATAGGCGAGCGCGTGTGCGCTCTCCAAAGCGGGCATGATGCCCTCGGTGCGGGTCAGCGCGTGGAACGCAAGCAGGGCCTCGTCATCGTTGATGGTGACATAGTTGACGCGGCCGATATCCTTGAGCCACGAGTGCTCAGGGCCAACGCCAGGGTAGTCCAAGCCCGCGGACACCGAGTGGGTATGCAAGATCTGACCGTCCTCGTCCTGCATCAGGTAGGTGCGGTTTCCATGCAGCACCCCTGGGGTCCCCGCAGTCAGTGGTGCCGCGTGTTCGCCACTGGCGACGCCGTGGCCACCGGCCTCGACGCCGTACATGACCACGCTCTCATCTTCCAGAAACGGGTGGAAAAGGCCGATGGCGTTGGAGCCGCCACCAACGCAGGCCACCAGGGCGTCGGGGAGACGCCCGGTCCGGGCCAGGGACTGGGCCCGGGCCTCGCGCCCGATGACGCACTGGAAGTCACGCACCAGCATCGGGTACGGGTGCGGTCCGGCCACGGTGCCGATGATGTAGAAGGTGTCGTCAACATTGGTGACCCAGTCGCGCATGGCCTCGTTCATGGCGTCCTTCAAGGTTCGCGAGCCGGAGGTGACAGGCACTACCGTCGCCCCCAGCAGTTTCATCCGATAGACATTAAGGGCCTGCCGGCGCACATCTTCCTCGCCCATGAAGACATGGCACTCAAGGCCCAGACGCGCGGCGATCGTGGCCGTGGCCACGCCGTGCTGGCCGGCACCGGTCTCGGCGATCACCCGGCGTTTGCCCATATGCTTGGCCAGCAACGCCTGCCCCACCGTGTTGTTCACCTTGTGGGCACCGGTGTGATTGAGATCCTCGCGCTTGAGGTAGATGCGGGCGCCGCCAACGCGGTCAGACCAGCGGCTGGCTTCATACAGAGGCGAGGGACGCCCGACATAGTGGGCGAGATCTTGGTCCAGCTCGCGCTGGAATTCCGCGTCCTGGGACAACTCCCGGTACAGGGCTTCGAGTTCCGCCAGCGCGGACATCAGGGTCTCGGCGACAAACTTGCCGCCATAGACGCCGAAACGGCCCTCGGCGTCTGGCACTGACGCAAAAACCCTGCTGGTCATTTCCGTAGTCATGGTGTACTCCCCTGGGTGAGTTCAGCCGCGTACTGCAGCTACAAAGCGCTTCATCTTGCCTGCATCCTTGATTCCCGGCGCGCTCTCAACGCCACCGCTGACGTCTACCGCGGCCGGCCGGACGGCGGCGATTGCGCTTGCGACATTGTGCTCGTCGAGCCCGCCCGCCAGCACCAGGGACCGCGGCAGACCGGTGGGAACGGCCGTCCAGTCAAAGGTCCTGCCTGTGCCGCCGGGCACGCCGGGC
>JBGTGB010000031.1:0-12862 GCA_041746975.1 Haliea sp.
TAACCTCCCGCGGTAACAAATTCCAGATATTCAGCATTCGTCACGGGCCGGGTTGCCAGGAGAAAGGGTTGCAGTAGGACCTGATGCACCGGCAATTCATTGTCGAAACAAAAGCGCTCATCCTGATTGCCAATAGCGCACTCTCCGCCGGTAAATTCATGCCAGGTCGCTGGCAACAGAGGTTCATCAGCGCAGTACTCCGGTGCATCACAGGCCTGGTAGACCGGATGCAGGGGATTGCGGGAGAAGCTGTATTTAAGGTCAGTGAAGAACAACTCCTGATGTTGCTGCTCATGATGAATTCCCAGTGAAGTACGTTGCAGCACTTGGGAATGGTCTGTCCGTTCGCTATCAAACAGCAGGGCAAGCATTTGTTCGTCTACCCAGCGACGGTAGGCGAAGACCTGCTCCAAGGTGGGCCGGGACAATAAGCCGCGCTGCGGGCGGGGGAATTGTTCACCGATACCGTTGTAGTAGGAGTTGAAGAGGTAGGCATATTCAGGCCAGGGTGACTGGTAGCCAGGCATGAAGACACGCAGCAGAAAGGTCTCAAAGAACCAGCTGGTATGGGCGAGGTGCCATTTCGGCGGACTGGTTTCTGCGGTAGCCTGCAGCCCATAATCTTCAATGGCCAGGGGCGCACAAAACTGCTCCGAGGCTCGGCGCACGGCCGTGTAGTGATTGCGCAGGTGACTGTTCATATTCATGCAGCCACCGGAACCGACTTTGCTACATGTGAGCCCGCCAGCCAGCAATGTCGCTGCTCCAGGGTCAAGTGGGCGACGCCCCCGACCGCCGAGCACTGCCAGACCCGAAAGCTGGAATTGCCGCTGAGCTTGCGCCAATATTCAGCCGCAACCCGCATCGCCGATCCTGTCACCGGGTCTTCAGCTACGCCGTACTGTGGCGCAAAGTAACGCAGGACAAAGCCAGATGGAACCGTTGTGTCCCAGCTGGTTGCAACAATCGCTCGAGCCGTATTTGCAATCAGGTCCGCCCCCGCAAGCTGCAGGTTTATCACCTCATCGACAGAAGAGTAGACCCAGAGGGCATACCCGTTTTCGCCCCCGGCATGGGCAACCACCATCGGCGCGACACTCGCCACCGAGGACGCCCAGGCGGGCACTGGTGACTGTCTGCAATCGGTTCGCGGCAGGGCGATGGCTACTCCCTGCCCGTCCAACCTGGCGAGGATGTCGCTGCCATTCATGTGCAGGGTCGCGCTGCTTGTCCTCGCTGCAAGCACGTTGCGCAGGATGCCGGCAATCGCATAAAGACCGTGACCACAGCACTGGATTGCTTGCGTGCGATTGAAACAGCAAACAGGAAACCGCAGCGAGCTCGCGGAGGCGGTAAAAAAACAACTGCTGGCAACTGCAGCCCGGCGGGCCCGATCCTGTAAATGCGTTGAATCGTCCAGCTCGTATAAGGGTATTTGCGCGATCGATGCAGTGTTTCCCTGGCAAAGCGGGCGCCCCGAGCCGGGCGTGCCGGCGAAAACTGTGGCAAGCCATTGGCGCTCAGTTGGCGCTCGCGGACCGGCAATCATGCCGGTACCTGCCCCCTGACGCTGCGACTCGCGAACAGGCGGTAGGCGGCGGGAACCACATACAGGGAGAGGAATGAACCGAGCAGCATGCCGCCGATCACCGCCAAACCCAGCGGCACCCGGCTCTGGGAGCCGGCGCCCAGAGCCATGGCTATGGGCAGGGTGCCCAGCACGGTCGACAGGGTGGTCATGAGAATGGGCCGGAATCGGGCCCCGGCCGCTTCTTCGACGGCGTCCGGAATGCTCAGGCCGGCCTCCCGGCGCTGGTTCGCGAACTCCACGATCAGGATACCGTTCTTGGTCACCAGGCCGATCAGCATGATCAATCCGATCTGGGAGAAGATGTTGAGGGTCTGGCCGAAGTACCACAGGCTGATCAGGCCGCCGGTGATGGCCATGGGCACCGTCAGCATAATAGCCAGCGGGTCGCGGAAGCTCTCGAACTGAGCTGCGAGCACGAGGTAGATCAGCAGCAGGGCGAGCAAGAAGACGAACAGCAGGCTGCTGCCGGTTTCATCAAACTCACGGGACTGCCCTGCCAGTTCCGTACTGTAGCTGTCGTCGAGCACCTCTGCCGCGACCTCACGCATGGCCTGGATGCCTGCACCCAGGGTCACACCCTCGGCCAGGTTGGCGGAGAAGGTTGCGGCGGTGAAGCGGTTAAACCGGTACAGCACCGGAGCCGAACTCTGCTCGCGCACAGTCACTAGGTTCTGCAGGGGCACCATGGCCCCATCGCTGGCGCGCACCGACAGGCGCGACAGGTCGGTGGGGTCGTCCCGCCCGCCGCGTACCATCTGGCCGATAATCTGGTACTGCTGTCCGTCCTTGAGGAAATACCCGAAGCGCTGGCCGCTGAAAGAGGCCTGCACGATGTCGGCAATTGCCTGGGTGCTGACTCCCAGCGCCTCGGCCCGGTCGCGGTCAATATCGAGCACCAGCTCCGGCTGGTTGAACTTGAGGTCTACCTCGACAAAGCTGAAGGCCGGGTGCTGCTGGGCGACGTCCATGAAGCGGGGTATGACTTCCCGCACTTTGTCGATATCCGTGTTCTGCACCACAAACTCAACCGGCAGGCCGCGACCGCCCACGTTGATGGTCTGGGTTTGGCGGACTGTCGCCTGCAGGTCGGGGAAGCCCGCCAGGGCCTCGGTCAAAAGGGAGGCGACCTCGGCCTGGGTGTGTTTGCGCTCTGCTGGATCCTTGAGGATTACCCTGGAGAGGCCTGTGTTGACGGTGGTCGAGGCACCGAAGCTGGGCGAGGTCACGGTGACACGGGTCTTGAGGTCGTCGCCAACGCTCTCACTGATGATATCGTCGAAGCGCGTCATGGCATCGAACATGTAGTCGAAGCCTGCACCCTCGGGGCCCCGGACGCCCACGAACATCTGGCTCCGGTCCTCCAGTGGTGCCAGCTCCTGAGGCAGGCTGCGATACAGGGTGAAGATCACCCCTACACAGAGCAGCAGTATCAGTGGTGCCCAGCTGCCATGGCTGAGGAAGCTTCGCAGGGAGCGGCGATAGCCGTCGGTGAGGCCGTCGAAGAAGGGCTCGGTGGCACGGTACAGTGCCGGATGCCGGGCCCGGTTCTTGAGGAAGCGGGTGCAGAGCATGGGTGCCAGGGTCAGCGCCACGAAGGAAGAGATGACTACGGCGGCCGCCAGGGTGACACCGAACTCACGGAACAGGACTCCGGTCAGGCCCCCGAGGAAGATCAGCGGCGCAAAAACGGCCGTCAGTGCCAGCGTGGTGGCGATCACCGCGAAGAAAATCTCGCGCACTCCCTCGGCCCCGGCGACGGCGGGGGTCTGCCCTCCCTCTATCCGTTTATAGATGTTTTCCACCACCACAATGGCATCGTCCACCACCAGGCCGATGGCCAGTACCATGCCCAGCAGGGTCAGCACGTTGATCGAAAAGCCAGCCAGGTACAGGACGAAGAAGGTGCCGATCAGGGCGATGGGGATGGTGATAATGGGAATGATGGTGGTGCGCCATTCCCGCAGGAAGGTGAAGATGGTTGCACAGACCAGCAGCAGGGCGATAAACAGTGTCTGGATAACCTCCCTGATGCTGGCACGAATGAAGGTGGTGTCGTCGAAACCTACCGCCACCTCCACATCCGGTGGCAGGTCGCGCTGGATAATGGCCAGGCGCCGGTAGAACTCATCGGCGATGGCGATCTCGTTGGCGCCGCTCTGGGGCCGCAGGACTATCCCGACGCCGGGGGCTCCGTCTCGCCGCAGCGCCGTGCGTTCGTTCAGGGCGCCGAGCTCGACCCGACCCACATCCCGCAGGCGCACTGTCCGGTCGCCGCTGCGTTTGATGATCCGGCTCTCGAAATCCTCCGGGTCGTCGCCCAGCCGACTCAGTGTTCTGATATTGAGGTCCATGCTGTCGCCCTCGAGGCGACCGGTTGGCAGCTCTACGTTGGCGGCCTGCAGCGCGGTGCGCACATCGATGGCGGTGAGCCCATGGGCAGCCAGCGCATCCGGATCCAGCCAGACCCGCATGGAGTATTCCTTGTAGCCCCAGATGTCGACCTGGCCTACGCCGGAGATGGTTTCGAAGCGGGTCTTGAACAGATCATCGCCCAGTGCGCTGAGTTCCAGCAGGTTGCGCTGCTGACTGCGTAGGCTCAGGAAGATGATGGGGTCGCCGTCGGCGCCGGCCTTGGTGACGGTCGGCGCTTCGGCGTCATTGGGCAGCCTGCGCAGGGCGGAGCCGACCCGGTCGCGAATGTCGTTGGCCGCGGTATCCAGGTCGTCGCCAAGGTTGAACTCCGTGGTTACCGTGCTCAGGCCCTCGCGGCTGATCGAGGTCATGGTGCGGATGCCGGACACGGTGTTGAGCTCTTCCTCCAGGGCCTCGGTGATCTGGCTTTCCACCACGCTGGCATTGGCCCCCGGGTAGGCAGCCTGGACCGAGATGATAGGCCGCTGGGCCATGGGAAACTCGCGCACACCCAGTTGGCTGAGGCCGATCAGGCCAAAGACAATGATGACGATGGACATTACCACCGCCAGCACCGGCCGCTGGATACTCAGTTCATGAAGGCGCATCAGCCAAGGTCCAGGCGACGCTGGATGTCCACTCGCTGGCCCTCCCGGACGGCCTGGATGCCCGAGGTAATGATCTCCGCGCCGGGTTCCAGGCCCTGCAGGATTTCCACGCGGGCTTCGTCACGGTAGCCGGTCTGCACGCTGTTGCGAACGGCAATGCCGTCCTCGACGGTAAATACAGAGACGGCGTCCAGGTTCTGCAGCACGGCGATGCTGGGCACCACCAGGGCCGAATCATTGCGGCTTACCAGTTCCACCCGGGCGTAGTTGCCGGGGAGTAGTTTGCGGTCGGGGTTGTCAACATCAGCGCGTACGGTCAGGGTGCGGGTGGCGATGTCCACGCGCGGGTCGATAGCCCGGACGACGGCGGTAAAGGGCTGCTCGTGGCCGGCAACCTGCAGGGACAGTTCGGTCTGCGGCGGCACCAGCCGCAGGAAGCGCTCGGGAACGCTGAAATCCACGGTCAGGTTGGCAACGGTTTGCAAGGTGGTGATCAGGGTGTCGGCCTCGACAAGGTCGCCGGTGCTGATGTTGCGCAGCCCCAGGGTGCCGTCGAAGGGCGCGGTGATCCGGGTTTTGGCCAGGCGCACCTGCAGCCGCTCGACTTCTGCACGCAGTACTTCCCGCCGGCTGGCGGCATCGTCGCGCTCGCTGGCCGTCACCGAGCCGCTGTTGAACAGGTTCTGCAGACGTTCGGCCTGGGTGTTCGCCAGGGCCAGCTGCTCCTGCAGGGAACGCAGCTCAGCCTCGACCTCCCCGGACTCGATGACCACGATTAGATCCCCTTTCCGCACGTCCTGGCTGTCGGTAAAGTGAATCTGTTCGATCTTGCCACGGAGTTCGCTGAGAATGTCGATGGACTGGTCTGCCACCAGGGTGCCGTTGAAAGTCAGCCGGGTCTCAAATGCCACCGGCTCAAGACGTTGGGTGCGGACAGGCGCTGCACCCCCAGCTGCCGGGCGGGCGGATGCGCCTTCGCCCTCGGGCGAGTGCAGCACTCGAGGCACCAGAATTGCGGCAATGACAGCGACGGCCAGCGCCGGCAACAGAAACTTTTTCATGGCAACCATACGTTAGAAGGGAGTACCCCGATGACACGGGGGCTAAAACTATACGCCAAATTCCCGAGTCTGTTTATCCATGACGGTGTGACCCCGCTGCCGCCCTCGGGTTCCCCACCCGGCCCGACCTCCGCGGCTCGACACTGCCATGGGTCGGCAAAGCGCGTATAATCCCCGCTTTTTCCAGCAGGCTGCATCAATGTTAGAGCTGAGCAAAGCGATTGCCGCGCGGCGCACGTTTGCCATTATCTCCCACCCGGACGCGGGCAAGACCACGATAACTGAGAAACTGCTGTTGCTGGGGAATGCGATCCAGGTCGCGGGCAGCGTCAAGGGCAAGCGTGGCCCTCACGCCACTTCCGACTGGATGAGCATGGAGCAGGAGCGGGGCATCTCCGTGACCTCCTCGGTCATGCAGTTTCCCTACCATGGTCGAACGGTCAACCTGCTGGATACGCCCGGACACGAGGACTTTTCCGAGGATACCTACCGCACCTTGACTGCGGTGGATTCGGCATTGATGGTGATCGACGGCGCCAAGGGCGTCGAGGACCGCACCATCAAGCTGATGAATGTCTGCCGCCTCCGCGATACGCCGATCTTCAGCTTCGTCAACAAAATGGACCGGGACATTCGCGACCCGATCGAACTGCTGGATGAGATTGAGGAGGTCCTGGCGATCCAGGGCGCGCCGATCAACTGGCCAGTTGGGATGGGCCGCGATTTCAAGGGCGTCTACAACCTCTATACCGATGTGATTCATCTCTATACGCCCGGCCAGGGCAGCGTGCTCCCGGACGACCGCCGCATCACGGGCCTGGCCAGTGACGCCGCCCGGGAACTGCTGGGCGATGAATATGCGGCCTTTGTTGATCAGATCGACCTGGTGCGCGGTGCCAGCCACCCCTTTGACCCCGAGGCGTTCCTGGCGGGCAAGCTGAGCCCGGTGTTCTTTGGCACTGCACTCGGCAATTTCGGGGTCCGCGAGATGCTCGATGACTTTGTCGAGTGGGCGCCGCCGCCCCTGGGCCGCGAAGCACAGGAGCGCGTGGTCAGTGCCGGGGAGGCCGAGTTCAGCGGCTTCGTTTTCAAGATCCAGGCCAATATGGATCCCCGGCATCGGGATCGGATTGCCTTCCTCCGCCTGTGCTCCGGCCGCTACGACAAGGGCATGAAAATGCGCCATGTGCGCCTCGGCAAGGAGGTGCGCATCGTCGATGCTGTGTCCTTCAAGGCGGGGGAGCGGGTGCTGGTGGAGGAGGCGGTCGCCGGCGACATCATCGGCCTGCACAATCATGGCACCATCCAGATCGGCGATACCTTCACGGCGGCAGAGGATCTTAACTTTACCGGGATACCCCACTTTGCGCCGGAGCTGTTTCGCCGCATCCGCCTGCGCGATCCGATGAAGTCCAAGCAGCTGCAGAAAGGCCTGCAGCAGCTGTCGGAGGAGGGCTCGACCCAGGTCTTCGCCCCCCTCAACAACGCCGACCTGATTGTCGGCGCGGTGGGTCAGCTACAGTTCGATGTGGTGGTCTACCGCTTGGCGGATGAATACAAGGTGGAGGCGGTGTATGAGCCGGTGAACGTGTATACCGCGCGCTGGGTGCACTGTGACGATGCACGCAAGCTGGAGGAGTTCCGCAAGAAAGCAGCGGACCAGCTGTCAATCGATGGCGGGGGGCACCTGACTTATCTGGCGCCCACTCGGGTCAATCTGGCGCTGATGGAAGAGCGCTGGCCCGAGGTCGAGTTCCGGGCCACCCGGGAGCACTGACCCGGGCGGGATCAGGACAGCAGGGGCTCGATATCGCTGGCGATGTCCTCGGGCTTGGTGGTGGGCGCGTAGCGCTTGATCACATTTCCCTCGCCGTCGATAAGGAACTTGGTGAAATTCCATTTGATTCCCTGTGAACCCAGGGCGCCGGGAGCGGCCTTCTTCAGATGTTTGAACAGAGGGTCGGCGCTGCCGCCATTGACATCAATCTTGCCGAACATGGGGAAGCTGACACCGTAATTGAGCTGGCAGAACTCCATTATCTCTTCATTGCTGCCCGGGTCCTGCTTGCCAAACTGGTTGCAGGGGAAGCCCAGAATCGCAAAGCCGCGGTCGCGGAACTGCTCATACAGCTTTTCCAGACCAGCGAACTGTGGCGTGAAGCCGCACTTGGAGGCGGTGTTGACCACCAGCAGGACCTTGCCCCGGTAATCCTCCAGAGACTGCTTTTTTCCTGCAGGTGTCTGGCAGCTGAAATCATAAACCGTAGAGGTCATATCGCGTTCTCCCTGGTCGGCAGTTACTGTCGCTTATCATACGGGTACGCATCGGGCAGGCAGCAGGATCAGCTAAGCCCCGCTCAGGCTCCGCTTGCTTCCATCGGAGACTGCAAATGTTGCAACAGCATCCCCATCCGCTTGCGCTGGTTCTTGAGCGCGTATTCCAACTCCCGCAACTTGCTGCGTACCGCGGCGTGTTCCCATCTGTCGCGCACTTGCAGCCGCCTGGCTTCCAGCGCGCCCTCGAACTCCGCTACTTTGCGCTCGTAGCGCTGCGACTGCAATGCCCGCCATTGGTTGACGGATTCCGTAAACAGCTGGTATTCACGCTCCAGCAGTTCCCGCAGGGTCTCGTTGCCCGCCTGCACTTCCAGCTCTCGCCGCGCCCGGGCGAACTGGGCGTCTACCAGCGCACGTTGGATCTTGAAGTCCGGAACCCGGTTGAGATTGCTTGCCAGGCCGAGGCTGGCACAAAGGCCAATCATCCACTTGGTAGGATCCCACTGCCACCAGCGAATACCGTTGCGGTAGTCGTTCTGGAAAATATGATGATAGTTGTGGTAACCCTCGCCGTAGGTCAGTAAGGCGAGAAAGCCATTGTCCCGGGCGCTGTTGTCCTCCGCATAGGGGCGCTTGCCCCAGAAGTGGGCCAGGGAATTTATGAAGAAGGTCACGTGGTGGTTTACCACCAGCCGCAGCAGACCCACCAGCAGAACGGTGCCAATAACGTCGCCCAGGGCGACACCCAGCAGCAGGGCCGGGCCCAGGTTCATGAAGGTGGTCAGGGGAACATAGTGGCGGTGCTGAAACATCACCACTGGGTCGCGCTGGAGGTCCTTGGCGTTGCTGAAGTCATTGTCGCCACTGGGATAGTTGCGCAACATCCAGCCCATGTGGCTGAACCAGAGGCCGCGGCCAGCGGAGTAGGGGTCCTGTTGGTTGTCATCGACATGGCGGTGGTGGCGGCGGTGGTCTGAGGCCCAGACCAGAATACTGTTCTGTAGCGCGCCGGCGCCCCAGAGGGCAAAAAACCACTTCAGGGCCGGGTGTGCTTCGTAGGCTTTGTGCGCCCAAAGCCGATGATAACCGCCGGTGATCGACAGTCCGTTGAGATAAAGGAAAACCAGTGCCCATAGCCATTGGGCGGTGGAGAAGCCGTGGTAAACCCCCCACAGGGGCACCAGGATCAGGGCCAGAAGTGGAAAACCGACAAAGATGGCTACGTTCACCGGAATCAGGGGCGGCTTGGCTGGGGCTCTGGACATATGGGCGTGGGGCTCTGGAGTTGGGAAGCAGATCAGATTTTAGACGGTTGGGCGCGGAATGTATGTACGGGTGGCCGCGTAGGCCGCGTCGCGCGAGTGGCAGTGCAGGTCACTGCAGCCTGAGGCTGACCAGTAACGGATTGTGGTCCGAGCTGTCGACGGGAATGGCATACGCGGCAGCGGTTTCCAGGCCCCGGGTCAGGACATAGTCCAGCGGGTTGCCAAAGACGGTGGTGCGGAGGTCATCCTCGAATTCCACTGCCGTGAGGTTGTGGCTGGCCATGAATTCGTTGAGTACACGTACCCTGGGTCCGTTCCAGGTATTGAGATCTCCGGCAATCAGCACGGGGCCCTCGTGCCGTTCGATCACGGCGGACAAGGCCTGCAACTGCTCTCGGTAGCGGGTGAGGCCGAAGCTGAAATTGACGGAGTGGATGTTGATGGCCAGCAACCGATCTTCGCGCCCGCGCAGGGGATGCTCGGTCACCGCAGTCGCTTTGGGGGTTCGCAGCAGGGGTTCCTGGGCGGAAAAATCGCACTCCAGGCTGGCTTTGTGACGACTCAGGGTCATCACACCGGTGACCTGCTGGCCATTGCTGAAACCCGGGGCGAATGCCCGGTGCAGGGTGTCAGGCAGGATGTCGACGAGTGTGGTGCCGAACGCAGCCTCCTGGAGAAAGGCGAGTTCCACCCCCTCGGAAAGCTGCTCCAGATCCTCCGCCCAATGTCTGTGGCCGGCCTTCTGGATATTCCAGCTGATAATTTGCAGTTCCGGACCGAGCGCCTGCTCTTCGCTGAACGCCATGCTGCCCAGGCTTGCCGCACAGTCCTGGGCCACCAGATTGTCGCCGCTGGACTGCGCCGCCAGCAACAACAGGGCTGCCGCTGCTGCGAGATGACGCAGTGGCCGGCTGGTCTGGCGGGTGGTGGATATACTCATCATTGGCATCGCAGTGGGTCAGGCAAGAGTTTTAGCACTCTGCGGCCTCTGGCGCCAGTGCTTCAGGATCAATTCGATCACTGACGCGGGGCTTGGTTCCATCTTTATTCTTTATAGTTCAGCTGCGCTCAAGGTAGGACTGGTACTCGAGCAGGGAGATGCGGCGCCGGAATTCAGCCTCCTCCTGCTCTTTGGTGAGGGTGAAAATCCGCTGCAGCTCGCTCCCCAGCGCGGCGCGGATAAACTCGGACTCGCGGAACCGGTCCAGCGCCTCGTGCATGTATCCCGGCAGGGAGCCGGTTTTCTGGGAATACCCGTCGCCCTTGGTGGGATTGCCGGGGGATGCCTCCTGTTCGATGCCGTCGAGCATGGCAGCCAGGACCACGGCGAACTGCAGGTAGGGATTACAGTCGGCGCCGGCGACCCGGTGCTCCAGCCGCCTTGCCGCGTGGGAGCCGGCCGGCACGCGCACCGCAACGGTGCGGTTCTCGTAGCCCCAGCTGGGGTAGGTGGGGGCATGGGTTCCGGGCTGGAAGCGGCGATAGCCATTAAAGCCCGGAGAGAAAACGATCATCGAATCGGCCATATGCTGCAGGCAGCCGGCGATGGCCTGACGCAAAAGTGGAGTGCCGCGCTCAGTGCCGTCATCGAAGACGTTGTTGCCCTGCTGGTCGAGGACGCTGCAGTGCACATGCATGCCGTTGCCCGCTGTATCCTCGAAAGGTTTGGGCATGAAGCTGGCCACCAGGCCGTGCTTGTGCGCAACGCCCTTGATCAGCCGCTTCATCATCAGTATCTGCTTGGCCGCCAGTACCGGGCTGGGGACGTGCTGCATATTGATCTCGTACTGCGACGGGGCTGATTCCTTGACCACGCCGTCGAAGGGCAGATCCTGCAGCTCGCAAGCCACCCGCAGCTCTTCCATCATCTGCTGGTGCTGGTTGAGTACATCGAGACCATACATATTGCCGCCGACCGGATGGCCGCCCGCAGGGGAGGGGCAGGTGTGAATGGGGACCACGTTGTCCCAGCGCACCAGACTGAACTCAAGTTCCGCGGCTACTACCGGGGTCCAGCCGGCGTCCTGGAAGCGCGACACGACCTGCTTGAGCACGTGGCGGGGGTCGCCCATGTAGGGGGTGCCATCGGCGTCGAACATGGACAGCATTATCTGGCCGTGCTGGCCGCCTGCGGACCAAGGTGTCGGTAGCAGTGACCCCTCCACAGGGCGGCAGATGCCGTCGGCATCGCCTGAGGCGAACACCAGTTCCTCTACATCCCGGCCCCAGATATCGAGGCTCAGGGCGGTTTTCGGGAGCTTGAGTTCGCCCTCGAAAATCTTGGCGAGCTTGTGCCTCGGCAGCCATTTGCCGCGCATGATGCCATTGCAGTCAGGGAGCAGGGCTTCAACGGTGGTGATTTCCGGGTGGGCCCGCAAGAACCAGTCGGCTTCAAGGGACATTCGGACACCGTGATTCAGGCCAGTAAGTGCGCACTATCTGGATTTCAACGACGCGGTTCAATGCCCCAAGCGGGGCAGTGCCGGGACTTGTATCACAGGGGTCATCTGGCGGGCGCCATGTACACCCGCAGGGGGTCCTCCCCGGCAGCTTCCCCGAGGCAGGTGAGAGAGTTGATAAACAGGGAAAACAGGTCGGTCTGGGAGCTGACATCCAGTTTGCGGTAGATGCTTTTGCGGTGGCGGCGCACGGTTTCCAGAGCAATGCCCAATCGCCCCGCGGAAGTGTCGGTGCCGTAGCCGCGCAGCATCAGCTCCAGGACGTCCTTTTCCCGGGGCGACAGCAGCGACGAGCCGAAAGTGCGGAATGCCAGGTCGATCTGGTGATTGATGCCGGGCTGGATCAGGTGGGTCACGGCGAAGTCGTCGTGTTCACTGTGGGACTTGATCAGCTCCGACACCGGCTCTGCCAGCAGGTAAAGGGTCTCGTACTCCTGCTCGGTGAACTCTCCCTGCCTGGGCAGGCGCATCATGCACAGGTTGATAACGTTGCCGGCCCGCAGCCGGGAGAGGTAAATGGCCTCGTCGACGGTCCCGGTATCGGCATAGTAGTCCCGATAGTATTGCGACTCGCGGAGCCTCCCCGCGGTAATCCGGGACAGGCGGTAGAACTTGGACCGCGGCTGGTCCATTGATGCCTGGTAGAACGGATCTTCGCGGTAGGGACCGTCGAGATAGGTGTCGATCTGTGCGGCGATGGCTGCAGCGGGAATCTCATGGTAGAGAACCTGTGGCGGTAAATCCCGGTGATAGAGCCAGATCTGGGGATACTCAAAAGGCACCTGATGGCGAATGGCTTCGATCAGTGAGGGAAAAAACTGATCGCTGCCCAGCGTGGAAATTGCCCGCGACAGATCCCTGTTCCATTTGCTTAGCTGACTGATATCGTTCATGGCAATGCGGGCATCAGAAGCTTCATCAATGCCGGCATATTGGGCAGCGCGACCAGCCTTGTCAAATTCGCTTTTGGCCGCGAAGGACACAGGACTATAATGCGGCCATAACGATAACCCGGGAGCAGGGTGTGAGCCGTCGCAGTAGCAAAGATGCCAGTGAATCAGCGCTGTCCCGGGTGCCTGCGGCGCTGACCCGCAGTCTTCTGGCGACGATCGCAGCCAGCGGCTTGCCGCGGGACCGGCTGCTGGCCCGGGCCGGGTTCGCCCACGACCCCCTCCGCGACAGGCCCCTC
>JBGTGB010000032.1:0-7260 GCA_041746975.1 Haliea sp.
TACCAGCTTTTCGGCGGACCCGTTGCTGGTGCAGTCTTCCTACAGCTGGTTCAGTGCCCGCATCGGCACATACTGGAACGACCTGGAGTTTGTATTGTGGGGGGAGAACCTGACCGATGAGCGAGTCAGTAATGTTGAGGCCACCGCCAACATCTACTCGGGTGACAACAGCTTTGCTAGCTACGTCCAGCCTCCCAGGTCTTACGGGTTGACGGTCCGGGCTAACTACTAGCACTGGTTTTGGGTCGGCCCGGTCTTGGGGTCGCAGCCGACCCCTTTTTTTAAAAGCGGAGTATCAATCGCACTAACAACGGCAGTGGAGCAAGCGATGAAAGGTAATCCCGTCAACGACAAAGGTGTCGACGCTGGTATCAGCCGCAGGCAAATGCTGCTCGCCGCGACAGGCGCGGCCCTGGCTACCACCGTGGCTGGCTCCGCCAGTCTGGCGGCGAGCAAGGGCTCGGGTACCCTGACGGGCGCTGATGCCAACGTGCTCGACGTAGTCGTAATCGGCGCAGGTCTTGCCGGGCTCACCGCTGCCCGGGACCTGATGCTGGCTGGCCGCAATAGCTTTGTCGTGCTGGAAGCCAATGACCGAGTCGGTGGACGCACTTTGAATCACAAGTTGGCGGGCGGCCACTATTCGGAGGCGGGTGGCCAGTGGGTTGGCCCCGGCCAAACCGCCATCTACGATCTGTGCCGTGAACTGGATATCGGCATGCATCCCACCTACCTGAAAGGCAAGTCGGTTTATCGCGCCGCCGATGGCAGCATGTATGCGGAGGACGCAGGCGGCAGCTTCTCGGTGGGCCCGGAACTGGAAAAGGTTATCCATAAGCTAAACGAACTGGCCGCAGAGGTACCCTCCAGCGCGCCCTGGACCGCGCCGAACGCGGCGGAACTGGATGCTATCTCGCTGGCGGAATTCGTCGAACCCTATGGCCTTAGTACCCTTGATACACTGTCCTTCGACCTGGGCATGCGCCTGACCGATACCATACATTCCCAGGAAGTATCGCTGCTTTATGCGCTGTCGCGGATCAACTACGCGGGCAGCTATGAGCAATTGGAGGGCTTTACCGGTGGCGCTCAGGAGCAGCGCATCGAAAACGGGTCGCAATACATCAGTGAAGTGTTGGCGGAGGGTATTGGCGATCGCTTGCGGCTGTCTACGCCGGTGCGCAAAGTTACCGACTGGGACAGCGATGTTGTGAGCGTTCATACCGATAACGGCGTCTTTCGTGCACGTCAGGTCATCCTGGCCATCTCCCCGGCCTTGTGCAACAAGGTCGCATTCGAGCCGCCACTCCCTGCGAAGCGGCAGGAGTTACAGCAAACCTGGCCCGCTTTCGCGCCCGGCCGCAAGACCTGCCATGTGTACTCCAGGCCTTTCTGGCGCGAGGCGGGTTTTAACGGCTGGCTTTTCGATATAGGTGGCGAACTCGTGTGGGCTTACGACAACTCGCCGGAGGATGGTTCCGTAGGCGTCATCAACGCCTTTATCTATCCCGCCATGTCCAGTGATCCGACGGTGCTTGCGCCCCAACTCGCTGGCATGTATGCCGAGGCCTTTGGCAAGGCGGCGCTGGATTACACCGAATTCCACGACCAGGACTGGGGTGAGGAACCCTGGTGTATGAGTTGCGTGTCGCCGATGGCCCCCGGCTTCTTGACCAGCGGTCTGATGGATGCATTGCGCAGCCCCATCGGTGGCCTAGTCTGGTCGGGCACAGAAACCGCCCAGATCTGGCAGACCTACATGGACGGGGCGGTGCGTTCCGGCCACCGGGCCGCGCTGGAGGCACTCAGCGGCCTGGCGTCACAAGCGCGGGAGGCATGCGTATGAACCCGTCGAGTGCAATATCATTAGGCCCCACGGCCATTGTCCGCGGGCTGTGCAGCCGTATCGCGGCATCGCTGCTATTGCTGTTGAGCGCCACCACGGGCCTGGCAGCAGCAACTGATACCGGACAATTTGACGCGGAAAAATTCATGCTCGCAATCGAAGCGCAGGGCGAAGAGCTGATGCAGAGATCGCCCGCGGCGCAACTCTACCAGGATTGCGTCTACTGCCACGGCGAACAGGGCAGGGCAGAGTCTTCTTACTACCCGCGCCTTGCCGGACAACCAGTAGGCTATCTCCTGCAGCAGTTAAATGCCTTTCGCGACGGTGTGCGTCAAAACGCCATCATGTCTTCCCTGGTAAAAATATTGACGACCGAGGAGATCGATGAGCTGGCGGGTTACCTCGCGGAGCAGGCACCGCCCGCCGCAGACCCGAAACTGCTGGCAACGGCTACGGCTGTCACGGGGAAGGCCCGGGCCGAGGCGCTGGGCTGCGCGGCCTGTCACGGCCAGGCCTACCAGGGCCAGGACAACTACGCCCGCCTCGCGGGCCAGGGCTTTGAGTACCTGACCATACAATTGACCGCATTCCGCGACGGCGGCCGTGTTGATCCGGCAGGCGTTATGCCCGGGCTTGCAGCCGGCTTGTCGGATGAGGATATCGACAGCCTTTCACGTTATTTTTCAGCGCTTTAAAAAATAAGGAGATCAGCTAATGAGCTTGCCGGGCAAAAAAATTCAGATCAACGACGTCAGCTACCACGTCTATGACGAGGGCGATAGCGACCAGGTGGTGGTGTTGCTGCACGGCCAGCCGGATACCTCGGGCATGTGGAAACACCAGGCCGACGCTCTGGTCGGCGCCGGTTTCCGCGTCATCGCACCGGATATGCTGGGCTACGGTGAGACCGACAAACCCCAGGCCGCTGCGCGCTACACTGCGGATCACATCCTGGCGGATATGCTGGCGCTGATCGAGCACCTGCAGTTACCGAAAATGGACATCGTCGGCCACGACTGGGGTGCATATGTGTCCTGGGAACTGGTGTTGCGCAAGCCAGAATTGTTCAAGAAACATGTTACCCTGGCAGTGGGGCATCCCGGCGGCATTCTCGAAGATGTATCGATAGATTCAGTAAGGGACAACTGGTACATGTACATGAACAGCCAGGAGCACGCCGCCGAGTTGTACGCCCAGAACAATTTCAAGTTTATGCGTGAGGGGTTCATTCCGTCCCACCCTGACCTGGATGAAGTCATCAGCCGAATGGCAGAACCGGCTGCCATGAACGGCATGCTGAACTGGGACAGGGCCAACCAGATGTTCGATTTGTATCTTGCACACGCTCGCGGTGAATTCGAGTACGGTAGGTGTAAGGTGTCGACCATGGGTTTGTGGGCCACCGGCGATGCCTATCTGTCGGACGAGAGCTGGATGACCAGGACAGCGCGATTTATGGACGCCGACTGGCGCTACGAGCGCATCGAAGGTGGCAGTCACTGGATGATGATGGACGCAGCTGAAGCGGTGACGAACCTGATTCTGGACTGGTTTAAGGCGGATGACTCCGCCGGCTAGACTGCGCCTGGAATGTTCAGGTCGCATGGGCTGTCGCCCGGAGCGACCTGAACGCTCCACGGGGCTTGGCGTGGATAATGAGTATGAGCAAGTCGATATTGATTACAGGTGCCTCCTCAGGCTTGGGTGAAGGCATGGCAAGAGAATTTGCCCGTCGCGGGTATCGTGTAGCACTGACCGGGCGGCGCAAGGACCGGTTGGAGAAGTTACAAAAGGAACTGCAGGCGATTGCCCCGCAGGTAATCGTAAAAGTTTTAGATGTTACTCAGTACGATACTGTGCAACCAACGCTTGACGCGATAGCTGCTGAGCTGGGTGGCCTGGATATAGTGGTGGCCAATTCTGGCGTCGGGCAATTTTTTCCTGTGGCAAGCGATCACTTTGCAGATGTCTGCGCCACCATAGATACCAACATTACCGGGGCGGTTGCCACTATTGATGCCGCTGTCCGAATTTTTCAGCGCCAGGACGGCGGTCATATTGTGGGGATTAGCTCCGTATCGGCTATAAGAGGTTTGCCCGGGCAGGGTATTTATTCCGCCTCCAAGGCGGCTGTGAGTCGCTACCTGGAGTCACTAAGACTCGAGGTATACAACAGCAACATCACTGTCACTGAACTTGCGCCGGGGTTCATCGATACGGATATGAATCGCGGCCTGGCCTCTAGACCATTTGTTATTCCTTTGGAAAAAGGCGCGCGTATTCTGGCGGACAAGATCGAAGGCAAAGTAAATTTTGGTTATGTTCCGGCGTGGCCGTGGGCGCTGCTTGCCCGTCTTATTCGTATCTTGCCGAATAAGCTGCTGGTCGAAAAAAACTGATGAGCCACTCTGCCCTGCAGCCTATGGCTGAACCGCAGCGGTTCTGACTGTACGCCATTCAGTCGGCGTAACCCCAGACCAGCGCCGGAAGGCACGCGTGCAAGCCGCGGGATTGGCATACTGAAGGTGCAGCGCGATGTCTGAAACTGGCATTTGGGTTGCCAGCAATTGTTTTGCAACCTCGAAGCGCAATTCGCTGAGAATCGATCTGAAACTCGTATTATCTGCACGCAGACGACGATCGACGGTGCGGCGGTGCATGTTCAACTCACCTGCAACCACCTGCATTGAAACCTTGCCCCCATGCAAAAGTTGGTGTCGCAGGATGCGCCGGACCTGACTGAGCAGATTACCCATGCTGCACAATTCTATTTCGTGTGCGCTCGCCTCGAGTGCCTGCTGGCGTAACGGATCGCTGGTCGCAAGGAGCACATCCAACCACTCTCTCCGGAACACCAGAGCCGAATGTTCCATATCAAAGCGCAGCGGAGCCTGGAAGCACTTCCGGTAGGGTTTGCAGTCAGCCGGGCTACTTCGGATGAACAGAACTTCCGCCGGCAGCCATCGGTTGCCGCAAAGCGTTCGCAGGATATTCCAGGAGGTAGCCAACACGATGTCGTAGATAATGTCGGCCCGCTCAACGCCCGGCTCGTACAGCGCATAGTCTAAAGTCGCAAAGTTGCCACTCTCGGTCAACGACAGTAGCCCAACACCGTCCGTCAGATTCAGATGGCGCGAAAGCAGCCTGAGCGCCCCGCGAACATCCGGGGCTGATCGAGTCAGCTCGGCAACAATGCCGAAGGACTCCAGAGTTGTATTCTTTCCGATCAGCAGCCCGAGGCTCTCGCAAGCCGCGCGGTCTGCACACAAACCGAGCAGTCGACTGCCTTCCCGAAAAGGGATCAGGTTGTCAGGATCGTCGAACTGCGTAACCGCCAAATTGCAATCTGCCAGGACGCTGTCGAGTTCCACGTCAAACTGATCCAGAAGAGGCACCAAGGCTAGTATTGTTGACACCCGATCAAAGCCACCGGGTATGACCCTACTTTCGCTCACAATATCTCTCGCTCTTTGGAAGGGCTGTCCAACTACTGTCTGCATTATCCGGCCAGCCAGATATTCTTGCCAGGCTTATGGGCAACTCAGGCTGAGCGTGTCTCAAAATGGTAAGACAAGAGGAATTTATCATGTATATACTGAAAAGGCAGCATGCAGGAATTGCGCATTATCAGTCTCGGTACAACATTCCAGAATGAGATGCATCGCCGCCAGGGGCGGGGCCCGCAGGACGGCAGACAAAGGTGCCGGCAAGGAGCACAGTTGCTTTGGGTAAGTTTCTCTTGTGCACCGCCACAAGACAAGTGCGCGCCAGTAAGCTTTTGCCTAACCTGTTGACTGCCTGTGAAAGACAGCGTCAGCCCACTTTCGAGGTGACCGCGTCTCATTGGACAGCAGCGTGAATTTGGGCCACCGAAATAACGGAAATTTCAAGATATCCGGAAACGCCAGATAGAAATGACACAGAAAAGAGGTCACACATGAAAGTACAAGCCGTCGCAACACTTGTAGCTCTCACCATAGCCTACGCCCTGCCGACATGGGCACAGGATGTATTGCCGTTTCCGCCAACCCCTTCAGCTAGTGAAGCCGGGCTTACCATGGAAACGTCAACGTATAAAAAAAGAGTAGATCCGCAAAGGCTTCCTGAAGATGCACCCAATATCCTCATTGTTCTTATTGACGACGTTGGGCCTGCCACACCTTCGACGTATGGTGGTGAAATAAACACCCCGAACTTGAGCCGTGTTGCTGACATGGGGATTTCCTATAATCGATTTCACTCAACGGCCATGTGTTCTCCAACGCGGGCCTCGCTACTTACCGGGAGAAATCACACGGTAGTTGGGAATGGTCAGATTGCAGAGTTTGCCAACGACTGGGATGGCTTTAGCGGAACGATTCCCAAGACTTCGGCAACCGTTGCCGAAGTGCTGAAGGCATATGGATACAATACCAGTGCTTTTGGTAAATGGCATAACACGCCTGCCCAGCAAACAACATCCAAAGGTCCTTTTGATTACTGGCCTACCGGCTATGGTTTTGAATATTTTTATGGTTTTCTGGCTGGTGAAGCATCGCAATACGAACCACTGATGGTTAGAAACACGACCCCGGTAGCGCATCCTGAAACCACGCAAGGCAATGACTACTACCACCTCACGGAAGATATTACCGAAGATGCCATCAAATGGCTGCGGGAACAGGAAGCTTTTGCGCCTGACAAACCCTTCTTTATGTATTGGGCGCCGGGTGCTGTGCATGGTCCGCACCACGTCGCTAAAGAGTGGGCAGATAAATACAAAGGCAAATTCGACAGTGGCTGGGATGCCTATCGTGAGAGAGCCTTTAAAAGACAGAAAGAAATGGGCTGGATTCCTCGGGATGCGCAGTTGACAAAACGCGACAAAACTATGCCTGGGTGGGAATCCATTCCCGAATCTGAAAGAGCCTTCCAAACCAGGCTAATGGAAGTGTATGCCGGCTTTACTGAACACACGGATCACAATGTAGGCTTACTGATTGATGAGATAGAACGTCAAGGCAAGTTGGACAACACCATCATTTTCTATATCTGGGGTGACAATGGCTCATCTGCAGAAGGACAAAATGGAACCATAAGCGAACTGCTCGCACAAAACAGTATTCCAACTACCATCCAGCAACATCTTGATGCGCTTGAAGATCTTGGCGGCCTGGACGCTTTAGGCTCGCCTAAGACTGACAACATGTACCATGCTGGTTGGGCATGGGCTGGCTCTACACCTTATAGGTCAACCAAATTGGTTGCAGCGCATTTTGGCGGCACCCGTCAACCTATGGCTGTATCCTGGCCTAAAAAAATAAAAAGCGACAAGACGCCGCGGCCCCAGTTCCACCACGTCATAGATATCGTACCTACGATTTATGACGTCCTGGATATCCCCGCTCCTGTGGAGGTTAATGGCTTTACGCAAG
>JBGTGB010000033.1:0-7479 GCA_041746975.1 Haliea sp.
CGGACAGCTGCAATCTGCGCGACGCCCCCGCCAAGATCATGTCCGACCAGAATTGCCTGCTCGATTCCCAGATGTTCCAGCCAGCTTGCGAGATAATCGGCTTGGCGGCTAATCGATATATCCCGACCACGACCTTCCGGAATGGAGGCACCATAACCGACCAATTCCCAGGCGAGGCAATGTGCGCCGGTAATCCGGGGCGCAACGTGACGCCACAGCGCGGGGGAGGTGGGAATCCCGTGGATAAGGATGACAGGCACTCCCTCGCCGGACTCCTCCCACCGCATGGTAATTCCGTCCACAATTGCCGTATTGCTGATCATTGGTCACCTCCGAGTTTGCCAAGCCGTTTAGAATGCCCACCTCAACTCGGATGGGCGTTAATCAGCCCGTACCACGAGCGGGGTAGTCTTTCTCCTGGATAATACCCACCCCCATCTTGATCATTTCAAGATCTGGCCGACAGAATGGCGCACTGGCGACTTCACCGAAATGCAGTCCGCCATCCGGGCGGATAAAGAACATTCCCGGTTCAGCAAAAGGCTGGTCGGTCTCCGTACTATCCATAGGTGTGGAAATATACAGCCCCAGGTCCCGCGCCTGGTCGATACTCAGACCATAAGCAACCTCGAAATCCAGACCCAATTCAGCCGCGAACTTTTTGGCTTTGTCCTCGGGGTCGGTGGATACCGCGACGATCTGCACGTTCATTTTGTCAAAGTCCGCCTTCATATCGTTGAGCTGACTCAAATATTTTTTGCAGATGGGGCAATGCAGACCGCGGTAAATGACCAGCAGTTGCCACTGCCCCTGCGGGGGCTGTCCGAGTGCCAGTGACTTACCACTCAGGGTTTGTAAAGATATGGTGGGAAATGGCTTGTCGATGCTTGTCTGTGTTGACATGATTGACTCCTGTTTTTACTGCATTGGCCTTTATCTATAAATCGTTAAAGGCATAGTGAATGGACACTCCAAGATGAGAAAGATTCCAGTCTATGTACAGTGTCCGTTGTTGGGACGCTTCCCGTCGCTCGGACATTAACCACCCGGTCCGCACTCCAGACAGGGCTCGACTTCGGCGCTGGTCTTTTTCAAATGGTTGTGCAAATCCTTGAGTGCAGTGCGCACTCCTTCCTCGATCACCGGGTGATAGAACGGCATCGCCAGCATTGCCTCCACGGTCATGCGTTGCTCAGCCGCCCAGGCCAGCAGGTGACCGATATGCTCAGCGGCGGGGCCAAACATCTCGGCACCCACGAACAGGCCACTGTCGCTCTCGGCATAGACTTTCAGTATTCCCCGGTTCTTGCCGATCACTTTGCTACGGCCCTGATTTTCAAAGGAGCTTGCGCCCGCGATATACCGCGTGCGTTCGGCTGGGGACATGCGACCTACCGAGACGCCAACGGTGGCAATTTGCGGGCTGCTGAACACCACGGAAAAAGATACCTGCCGCTCTGCTGAGACCACATTGGGATAGCGACCCGCATTGTCGCCGGCAATCCTGCCTTCGTGGGCTGCTTCGTGGAGGAAGGGAGCCTGGCGATTGGCGTCCCCCACCAGGAAAATTGGGTTGTCGCCGCATTGCAGTGTCGACGGATCGGTCAGGGGTATACCCTTCTCGTCCAGGGTCAGGCCGCTGTTGTGAAGATCCAGGCCATCGAGATTGGGTGAACGACCGGTCGCCACAAAGACATAATCAAACAGCTCCGTCACAGAGCCTTTTCCCTGATGGGTAAAACTGACGGCAACACCGTTCTCAATTGGAGAAATATCCGTCACCTCGGAACGGGTATCCAGATAGAACTCCTCATTGAAACATTGCTCGGCATAGCTGCGTATTTCCTCGTCGGCAATGCCGCCGAGGGCACCACTTCGGCCAAACATACCTACCCGAACACCCAGGCGACTCAACGCCTGCCCCAGCTCCAGCCCCACCACCCCGGAGCCAAACACCGCGACAGATGCGGGCAGGGATGGCAACTCAAACAGACTGTCGTTGACCAGCAGCCGTTCTCCCAAGCCGTTAAACATATCGGGAATCGTGGGGCTCGACCCGGTGGCGATAATGATACGATCCGCCTCGACTTCAAGCATGTCACCGACCGCCAGCCTTCCCGGCGCGAGAAACCGGGCGCAACCCTTCAGGTTGTGGGCTGCGGGGATAGCGTCCATCGATGCCAGCACCGACTCGACAAATCCGTCCCTCTCCCTGCGCACGCGTTCAAGCACCTGTTCGCCATTGACGGCAATGTCCCCAATTTGAATGCCGAACTGGTCAGCCTGTCTGGCTTCGTGGGCGCTTTCCGCCGCTGCGATCAGCAACTTGCTGGGCATGCAGCCCACCCGCGCGCAGGTGGTGCCGTATTTGTCACCTTCGATCAGCACCAGGCTGTCGGTGTGCTTGCGTGCGGCGCTGTAGGCGGTGAGGCCTGCGGTGCCAGCACCGATGATCGCAATTTCCACCTTTCGCTTTTCCATATCATTGCTCCATCGCGGAATATGTTGAAATCACCCCTTTGTCCCATTGCAGTAAGCCTGGGTAATGGGATGACGCGAATTGACAAAGATTCCCTCCCGACTGCCGGACTCCACCACACAGCCACAGCCCTCATCGACCCAGCAGACAGTGACGTGATCGGCCAGCCGCCGGGCCTGGGCGAGGTTATGGGTCACCATCAGGATGGTATAGCGGCCCTTGAGACGTTGGATAAGCTGCTCAATATGCTCGGTCGCAATGGGGTCCAGCGCAGAGCAGGGTTCGTCGAGCAGCAGCACTTGCGGCTGCAAGGCCAGGGTTCTGGCCAGGCACAGGCGTTGCTGTTGACCGCCCGACAGGGACAGTGCCGGTTGGCTCAGGCGGTCTTTTACCTCCGCCCAAAGGCCAACGTCCCGCAAGTTTTGCTCCACGCTAAAAGACAGCCCATCCCGATCCCTGATACCGTGCTCCCGCAACGGGAAGCGGATATTGTCGGCAATAGACAGGGGAAACGGATTGGGTTGCTGGAACACCATGCCCACCCGGCGCCGCAACGCCCTGACATCCATCCCGCTTTCAAGGATATTGTCGCCGCCCATAAAAATGTCGCCGCTCACGTCGCAGCCGGCGACGGTATCACTCAGGCGGTTGATGCAGCGCAGCAGGCTGCTCTTGCCACAACCACTGGGGCCAACCACCGCCATCAGCTTGCCGCCTGGCACCGTCAGGCTTGCCCGCCGCAAGGCTGGCCGCCCCTGGTAGCTGACTGCCAGGTTGCTTATGGTCAGTGGCGGGGCCGTTTCGCTGCGCCCCTGAAGCGCAGGAAGTACAGCGGCATCCGGCTGTTCTTCGGGAGACAACCACTTATCCAGATGCTTTTTCAGTAACTTCATCCCATCAATCCCTGTGAGTTTTCAGCAGACGATGCACCGCCAGGTTGGTCAAAATAATCAGGGCCACCAGCACCAGGGCAGCGCTCGCAGCCCTTGGCTGGCCACCCGGAACGTGCATGGCAAGATCATAGATATGCACGGATAGCGCCCGCCCTGAGTCCAGCAGCGAACCGGGCAGCCTCAACACGTACCCCGCGGTGAACAACAATACTGCTGTCTCTGCCAGGGTGCGGCCGATGCTCAGCACAATACCGGCCGCAATACCGTGGCGAGCCGAGGGCAATATCACCCGGCGCAGCATCCCGGCGCGAGACAGGGACAGGGCATGACCGGCCTCAACCAAATCGGCGGGTACCCTCAACACAGCCTGCTGGCTGGTGCGCACCATCAGCGGCAGCGCCATACAGGCCAGGGTCAACCCGCCAGCGACGATGGAGAACCCAAGCCCCAGAGTAATCGCGAACAGCTGGTATCCAAACAGCGCAAAAACAATGGAAGGTACGCCGCTGAGCACATCCAGGCAGTAACCCGTAGCCTGTCCCGCCACGCTTGCCGGCGAAACCATTTCGGTCAGAAACAGGGCGCAGGCCAGCCCCAGGGGGATCACCACCAGCAGACACACCGACAGGATTAACAGGGTATTCACCAGCACGCTGCTGATGCCGCCGCCCAGGCCACTCGCTTCCGGTGGCGTCAACAAATAGGCGAGGGACAGATCGCCAGCGCCCTTGAGGACCAGGCCCAGCAGCAACCACAGGACGATTCCCAGCACGGCGGCGGTGGTCAGCGTTGTCAGCACCCGAAAAACCCCGTCAGCCACCGGATATCTGACTATCAGGCTTCTCATGGCGTGCCTCGCCCGGTTGCCAGTCTCATCACCCCCAGCGCAATCGCCAGTAGAAGCAAACCGGACAAGTAGAGCGCCGCCCGATGATCCCCGCTCGCATAGCCCATTTCCAGCGCGATGTTGGCGGTCAGGGTGCGCACCGGCGCGACCAGGGAGGTCGGCAACTGCACCACATTGCCCGCCACCATCAGTACCGCCATGGTTTCCCCCAGAGCACGGCCAAACTGCAGCACCATGCCGCGGCCGATCCCGCCACGACACAGCGGCCAGTAAACACAGCGGAACGTCCCCCAGGGGGACAGCCCCGTCGCAATGGCCGCCTGCTTCTGGGCTGTCGGCACCTGACGGAAGTCACTGTCTGCCAGCAGCAGGCCATAGGGCAGAATCATCAGTGCCACCACCAGTGCGGCGGTGATCAGGCTGGCGCCCGGGGGTGCAATCTGGTTGACCAGGGGTACCAGGACTATCAATCCCCACAAGCCGTACACCACTGAAGGGATACCCGCCAGTAGTTCGTAGAGTGCCCGCAGCGGACCCTGGATAACACCCGGTGCGTACAGATTCAGCCAGGCCGCCAGCGCCACCGCCAGCGGTGCCGCCAGTAATAGGGCGAGCAGGCTGACGGCGAGGGTGGCGACCAGCATTGCCAGCATGCCGAAGTGCCCCGTGCTGGGTTGCCAATCGACCGAGAACAATGCGACATCGATCTCGGCAAGTACCGGCCAGGCACCGATTAGGGTGGTGACCACAATGCCCAGCAGCAGCGCGCCGACCAGCACTGCCGCGCCGAACAGCGCCGCGCTTAACCAGCGGTCACTGGGGTACAGGGACAAAATGATGCGCCTCGATTACAGGACGTACTGATGCCATCTGAATCATTTCCAGGAACTTTGCCGCCAATGGCGATGGCGTCCCCAAAGTGACCAGGTTCAGCTCCCGACGAAGGGGGTACTCGCCTGTCCGAACCGCCGCAACCGATGCCGGAACACCGACCAGAGGCAGCAACCTGATCGCCTCGCCCCCGGCTTCGGCCACTTCGGCCGCACCGATGGAGACATAGCCAATGGCGCCCGGATTGCCCGCCACCGACAGAATCACCTGCTGGTTCTCCCCGGCCACCAGATCGGCCCTTACCTCAGAGCTCTCCAGATCGAAGTACTCCAAAAACAGCGTCAGTGTTGATCGACCTTCCGCCTTGTTGATGACCGTTATCGCCTGTTGGGCACCTCCCAATTGCTGCCAGTTTCTAATCTCGCCGCGATAGATTGCGCGAATATCCTCCCGCTCTAGCTCCGCCAACGGATTATCCTGGTGGACTATCAAGGCAATGCCATCCCAAGCAATGGCGTGGGCCACCAGTCCCCATGCCACCTCATCGGCTGTTAGCGACCTGGAGCTCATCCCTACTTGCGCCAGGCCATTGCGGGTATCGTTGATCCCGCGTCCCGAACCACCACTTTGCACGTCCACCCGCATATCTGTCTGTGTCTCAAACAACAGACCCAATTCCGCGATCAGCGGCGCCATGGTGCTTGAGCCGGTTATGGTCAGCCGAGTGTGATCCCCGCTACATCCGGCCAAAGCTAGCAAAACGATGCAGGTAGTGAATATCCTTGAGTGCATAATGAAACTTTTCCAAAAGAGAAATTGAGATCCGACTTCCGCGAATTCACCCCGGGGAACCGCTCTACGACCAGTTACTCTAAGTTGGGTGGGGCATGTTTTGATGCGAGTCCCCTCAGTTTGTTACGGAGAGTTGTAACAAACCCGACAAGTCCGCATCTCATCAGCACCTACACACCCGGGCAAAAAAGGACTTGACTGGATGCACGCTACTTTACCCCTGCTGGAAGCGACCGATTTCCCTCCAATCGAGCGGGGCCAGCTGCAAACCCTGCAGGTAAACCTGGGCTATCTATGCAACCAGAGCTGCGTGCACTGTCACGTCAATGCCGGCCCCACCCGCACTGAAATGCTCGACGACGAGCACATTGACCTGATCCCCCAGGTCCTCAAGGCCCGCAACATCCAGCTGCTGGACCTGACCGGCGGTGCCCCGGAGATGCACCCCCGTTTCCGCGACCTGGTGGCGGCGGCCAGCGCGCTGGGGGTGAAGGTGATGGACCGCTGCAACCTGACCATCCTGCGGGAGCCGGGCTACGAGACCATGGCCGGGTTCCTGGCGCAGCATCGGGTGGAGATCATTGCTTCCATGCCCTGCTATTCCCTGGCCAATGTCGACCAGCAGCGGGGCGACGGCGTGTTCGACAAGAGTATCGCCGCGCTGCAGGAGCTGAATGCCCTGGGCTACGGCAAGGCCGGCAGTGGCCTGATCCTGAACCTGGTTTACAACCCTCAGGGACCCAGCCTGCCGCCGGACGAGCAGACACTGGAGGCGGACTACAAGCGCGAGCTGCTGAAGCACTTCGGCATCGAATTCAATGCCCTGTTCACCCTCGCCAACATGCCGATCAAGCGCTTTGGCAGCACCCTGATCTCCAAGGGCCAGTTCGGCGCCTATATGCAGCTGCTGAAAGACGCCTACCAGCCGCATAACCTCGACTCGGTTATGTGCCGGTCACTGGTGAGCGTGGATTGGCAGGGTTACCTGTACGACTGCGACTTCAATCAGCAGCTTGAACTGCCGCTGCCGGGCGCGGGACCTCGCCCCCATCTTCGCAGCCTGCTGGACACCATTATCGACGGCAGGGAAATCCGCACTGCCGACCACTGCTATGGCTGCACCGCGGGCCAGGGCAGCAGCTGCGGCGGCGCGCTGACCTCATGAACAAAAAACTGTTACTGCTCGTAGGTGTAGGCGCCGTGGTCCTGGGCTTCTTCGCTCTGGGTCTGGACGACTACCTGACCCTGAGCCAGCTCAAGGCCAGCCAGTCCCGCTTCGGCGAGCTGCTGGCGCAGCACCCGGTGCTGGTGGCGGCCGCCTACTTTGTCATTTATGTCATAGTCACCGCCCTGTCACTGCCGGGGGCGGCGATCATGACCCTGGCAGGTGGCGCCCTGTTCGGGCTCTGGCAGGGTCTGCTGCTGGTGTCCTTCGCTTCCAGCATCGGCGCCACCCTGGCCTTCCTGGTGGCGCGCTTCCTGCTGCGCGATACCGTAGAGCGGCGCTTTGGCGAGCGCCTCAAGGCGATCGACCGGGGTATCGAGCGGGACGGTGCCTTCTACCTGTTTACCCTGCGTCTGGTGCCCATTTTCCCCTTCTTTATCATCAACCTGGTGATGGGCCTGACCCGGCTGCG
>JBGTGB010000034.1:0-5355 GCA_041746975.1 Haliea sp.
TCTCTGTGACCAGCTTTCTCCCTGTCGCCACTGGCTGAAGGTGAGCTTCGCAAGGTTCCAGGCAGTAGCCGGGTGCAGGCTCAGCTCTGACACCCCTGTTATTTGATCACCGTCCTCGTAGAAGACCACACCAACTTCGGCCACCGGACCGGCCCAATCGGGTTGCCGGCGAAGGTCTATCCATGACTCGCTTGCTGCCACAGTCTTCGTCTGCAACGCCTGAGGTGCATTTACCTGGCGCCAGAAAAGCTCTCGCGGCTCACGGTTGTCCGGGTGGGTGTGCAGTTCCACCAGCTGCAGCTGATCGGCGTCCAACAAGATGGGTTTGGAGGCAATAACCGCTGCGCCATCGGCATAGTGGGTCACCAGCAACTGCTCATCATTGACTTGGGCACGGCCCATGACCGCGCGGAGATCCGTGGCAGTGAATGTTTTGGTGGGAGAGTTACTCTCGGCGGCCTCGTTTACTAACCAGAAGCTCGCACCAGCACCCGTTAGCAGAGTCGCCGACGCGGCGGCTATCAGCACGTGTCGCAGACCGGCCGGTGTGCCCGTGCCCTGCGCCCGGCTGCATTGCGACACCGCCAGAACCAGCAAAAAAACCAGGGCCGGTGTGATGTGCAGCAGCAACCGGTTGATGGCGGTGCCGTCCGTGGCCCAGGCGCCTGCGGAGGTGAATCCAAAAAGAAGCGCCTGGCTGGCCACAAGGAGCAACAGAAACCACCCGGCGGGGGCGCGCAGCTCCCGCAGCTGCGGGCTGATCAGCAACGTTAGCGCAAATGCCAGGACCAAATACCAGAGCAGGTTCCAGCTGCCCAGCAGGAACAGGTGCTCGAGGTAGGCCGGCAAAACATTCTTCGGGTCGATGGGCCAGCTGCCCAGGGGACCCAGCGCCAGCATATTCTTTTGAATACCGAGCGGCCCGAGGTAGGGGAGTGTGATGTATTCAACCCCCGCCAGTGCGAGCACCAGTACAGCCAAAGCACTCAGCCCGGCCAGTAGCAGGGTGAAACGGATGTAGCGCACCAGTAACAGCAGCGCTACGCCACAGGCCAGCCAAACCGCGGCGTCCTTTTTGCAGAGCAGCCCTAGCGTCAGAAAGAGCAGCCCCAGCAGGCATTGACCGCGGTGGCGCTGCAGCAGCCCGCGCAGGAGCGCGACCAGCCCCAGCCCGCTGAAGCCCGCCAGCCACAGGTCCGCATAGCCGGCCAGACTCAGGTGGGTTCCCACCAAAGGAATCGAGATAAACAGCAGGCAGGCGGCGGCGCCCAGGCGGGGGCTACCTGTTGTCTGTTTCACCTGCTCCCACAGCGCCAGGCAAAGGGCCACACCACACAGGAAGGTTGGCCAGTTGACGCGCGTTTCCGACCATTGCCCCAGCGATACGGCGGCCCAGTAGGACATCGCTGGCATCAGGCCGGGGTAATGATTGGCCTGGACATTGTATTGGTTGCCGCTGCCATTCAGGATCCAGTCACCGGGAGCATCCAGGGGCACGGGGCCCCCTGCGTAGAACCAGGCCTTGGCCTTGTACATCCAGGTTTGCCAGGCATCCCACGGATATACTGGCCGGTAGTAGAGCTCCAGCGCGATAAAGGCAAAGTGGAGGGCGGTAAGCAGCAGTAAAACCGCCACCAGCCAGTCCAGTCCGCTGTGGGTTCTGACCGGGGCAGAATGAGCATTGGAGTCCGGGGCGGTCAGCCGGCTGCCGGCGATGAGGCTGACCGCGGCAAGCGCCGCCATAAACGCAGCCGGCGGCCAAAAGGAAATAGCCCCAAACAGCGAGTGCCAGCCTAGCAAAAGCAGGTAGAGCAGAGCCGCACCGAGGAAAAAACCATAGCCAAGCAGGCCCGCGCTGCCGATACCCAGGGCTCTGTGCCAAGGGTATAACCAGCTGTATCCCAGCAGCCAGGGCAACAGCAGGCCTGCGAGCAGGAGGGCGTGATTCATGAGCCGTGTGTCTTGTCGTCTCCTGATTTCTGGTACTGCTGCAGGTCAGTCTCCAGCATCGCAACGCGCTGGACCAGGCGCTGGTAGCGTATCTCCAGATGGGACCTCTCTATGTCCATGACGAGGACCTTGAGGACCAGCAAGGTGATTCCGAGCGTCAGCGCCAGGGCGGGCGGGTAGGCCACGCCCAGGTTACCGGCGATAGCGTCCAGCAACCCCGGAAAAAGGCCGAAGCCGGCGAAGCCCACGGCGACCAATACCCACCCGATGCCGTGCCGGGCGTGCAGGCGGTCATGCCGCATAAGCAGCATGATCGCCACCGCGGTAAAGATACCGATACCTCCGGTTACCCAAGCGATCATTCTCTCTCCCCCCCTTTACCAGAGCGCTCGATCGGCCGTTTTTTTGTGATCCTTCGCTTGGTAAAGCCCAGCAGTAGTGTGTGTAGCATGTAGTAAACCACCATCAGCCAGGAATGGAAAACACGGGATGCGCCCGCTTGCCGCTCGCGCATGGTGACTGGGATGTCGTGGATCTCCAGTCCGCGGGACTCGAGCAGCAGAAGTACCCCGATGTCCTGATAGTCAAGCAATGTGGCCTGCCATTGTGACAGCGTGACCAGAGCGGTTCGGTTGTAGGCCCGAAAGCCTGAAGTCACATCCTCCAGGCGCAGGCCTGAAGTCGATTTCATTAGTACCCAGGCGATCTGCCGCAGCACCGAGCCCCTTTGCGTGCAGGCGCCAATGGCGACGTCGGCGTGGCCGGCAAGTATGGGGGCCAGCAATACGGGGAACCAGCACGGCTCGTGCTGACCGTCGGCATCCATTGTCAGGACTACGTCAAAGTCGTGGCGCAGGGCGTAGCGTATGCCTGTTTGTGTAGCGCCCCAGGCGCCGAGCTGGGCGGGTAGGGGGATGACAATTGCTCCCGCCGTAGACGCCACACGCCGTGTGCCATCGGTGCTGCAATCGTCGATGACTATGATGGGGTAGTCGACGCACTTGCGGACCGCAGCCACGACATTCCCGACTACTGCCTCTTCATTGAATGCAGGAATCACGATGGCGATACGGGGGGCCGTATCTGCTATTGCAGCTCTCTCCATGGGTCAGGAAGGGACTAGTTGCTGGCAGGCAGCGAGTATACCGGTTGCGGAGCGCTCAATCCGGAAATTTTCCTCAAATCGTATTTTTCCCTGGGCCCCCAGGCGTTGTACCAGCTGTCGGTCCGCGGCCAGCCTGGATATTGCTGCGGTGAGGGCCCCAATGTCCTCTGGCGGCACGATCAGGCCGGTTTCCTCGTGCTTGACCACCCAGGCCATGCCGGTTCCGGGGACCGCCGTGGCGATACAGGCCTTGCCTTGGGCCATTGCCTCGAGAAGCACCATGCCGAAAGCCTCCGTGCGCTCTATTGATGGCAGGCACAGCGCGTCCGCCCTGGCCAGTAGTGGCAGCAATTCCTGGTCGGCCAGGGCACCGTGCAGGGTGACGCGGTCGCTGATACCTGCGGCGTGGACAAGGTTCTCCAGGGTTGCCCGTTCGCTGCCTTCACCGATGAGGTCGAGCGTGACTCCGGGGCACTCCGCCAGGGCCTGCAACAGCAGCGAAAAGCCCTTGTAGTAGGTGAGCCGGCCGATTGCTACAAGCCGGAGGGGTCTTGCTGCGTCAGCGTCCGATTCGCGGGCTGCCTGTTGGTCCGGGGGCTTGAGTCCCAGTGGCGCCACGACCGCCTTGCCCCGGAAATCCTGCAAGGCCGGGCTGGACTCCAGGTAGGGTGGCGAGGTGGCGGCGATGATTTGGGCCCGTCGCAGCAGGTGGCGCTCCAGAGGGCGGTAGAAAAAGCGGTAGATCAGGCGCAGCGCCGCGCTGTGGTCAGTGAGCGGAACATCGGCGTGCCAGTGTACCAGCCAGGGCAACTTGCGGGCTGAGGGTAGCAACAGGGCCCAGAAAGCCGACAGGTTGGGCATGTGGATATGCAGCAGGTCGGGCTTTTCCTCCCTGATCAGTCTGCTGAGCTGGATGAGAAAGGCGGGGCTCAGTGGTGCAAACAGCATTGTCGCCAACACCGCGGCCCTGACAATCCGCGGCTGTTGTCGTGCGTGGCTGCTTTCATCTTCCGTGCTGCGCAGACTGCGTTCAGAGCGGTGTACCAGTGCGGTGGACTCGACGCCCATCTCTCCCAGCGCCGACAGCAAGTCCCGAAGGTAGGTTTCCATGCCGCCGTGATGGGGTGGATAGTACTTGCCCAGGTGCAAGACGCGCAGCGTTGGATTCTTTGGGGTGCCTGCGTCGTCTACCATGGGTTTCTGCATTGGCGCGGTGATCATGGCCTGGAACTGGCCGCTCATCGCAACCGGGGGATTTGCTGTTCAGGCAGATTGCATGTGTTTGGCATAGCTTGGGGTTTTGCCATGTTTTGCCAATGGTAGCACGCGGTCGCCCTGAATCGATTGGACTCCTTATAATCACCGGTCAGTAGTTGGGCATCATGTTGGGCGTTTTTGACGTACCAATACAGCTGCCGATTTGCCATGCTACTGGTTCGGCTTGAGGGAGGCGCTTGCGAGCACCCGCAGGAGAGCTATGATGGCGACATTGGCATTTGATTCGCTCAGGTATGCCCGCCGATTGAGAGACGCCGGCGTTCCGGAGCCCCAGGCCGACGCGCAGGCGGAGCTTATGGCGGAAGCATTTGGATTTTACGCGGACAACATCCTGACCAAGGATCACTTCACAGAAGTGCTGAATGCACGTTTTGGCGAGTTTGGCGCCCAGATGGATGCGCGCTTCACCGAGCGGGATGCCAAATTCGACAATCGCTTCGCCGAACAGGATGCCAAGTTCGAGGGGCGTTTCAGCAAGCAGGATCGAACGCTGGACGTTCACACCTGGATGCTTGGTGTTCTCGTTCTTGGCGTCTTTGTGCCGCAGCTGCGGGCATTGCTGGGATGATGTGGTGTTTTATATCGAAGCACGAAGTTATTTGCAGACTCGATCCACGACGCCCGCCGACTTTCAGCTTGGGATATAGAGACGCCATATGAGCCACAGCAGACAGCCTGATCAACGCCTTTCAGGACCGCTCCGCAATGATCGGCATCATCGGCCTGGGCTATGTGGGCCTGCCGCTGGCGCTGCGCTATGCCGAAGCCGGCTACGCCGTCCTCGGCTTCGACATCGACGCAAAAAAGGTCACGATGCTGAGCGAGGGCAAGAGCTACTTCGCCCACATACCTTCTGAGCGTGTCGCCGCGGTCAATTCCACCAAGCTGCAGGCCACCACCGATTTTTCCCGCGCAGCAGAGGCAGACGCCCTGATCATCTGCGTTCCCACCCCCCTGAACCAGTACCGCGAGCCGGACTTAAGCTACGTCACCAACACCATGGAATCCCTGCTGCAGTTCCT
>JBGTGB010000035.1:0-2720 GCA_041746975.1 Haliea sp.
CGCGGCCGCGGCCAGCTCCTGGGCATACCGGAGTCCGGGAGGGCTGGCCTTGCGGCTGCCCACCACGGCGAGCTGGGGATCCCGCAGCAAGGCAGCATTCCCGCGCAGGTACAAGAGGGGTGGCGGATCGTGAATTGCCGCGAGCAGCTGCGGGTACTCGCGAGCGCCCAGGGCGACTACGCGCCCATCAACAGCGAGCAGGGCTTCGAGCTGGCGATCGACATCCCGCGGCGCTTGCGGGTGTCGGCCACGGCTGCGGGCAATGGCCATATCAGCCAGTGCGGGGGCACTGGCTCCGGCTGCAGCGAGATTTCCTGGATCAGCCTCCCAGAGCGCTGCGGGAGAACCGAACTGCAATAGCAGGGACCGCAGCTGGCGATTGTCCAGGTTGGGAAGGCTGTGCAGCAACAGGCACAACCGGTCGTGAGCAACATCCATACATCATCCTTGACGTCATGTCTGTTCTGTTTTCCCCCGCAGTCCTGTCAGGGGTTCTTTACTTTGTCCAAAACCTTGAGCGGACGACTGGCTCTGAGCACCAGCCCGTAGCTGGCTCTCTCAAACACCTCGAATACCATCAACAGGCCGGCGCGGGTATCCGGCAGGGTCACGTTCTGGCGTGCAACCGTGTCGAAGACAACTCCACCGGCCTGGTAAATCGCCAGCACATGGCCAACCTCGAGCCCCTCGCGCTCACCGCGGTTCAGTACCACGATATTGCCTGGGCCAATCTGGTTGACACCACCGTCCACCGCAATCATGAAACCGTCGCTAACCTTCATAGCCGGTGCTCGCGGCTGGAAGGTTGCATCAAGAACGCGCTCCCGCTCGGGCAACAGGCGATCTGCAATCCGCACCTCCTCGGTCACCCGGGTGATGTCCAGCTCGGTGACTTCATCGCGATTGCTGCTCAGCAGCCGCGCGTTGCCGATGTCCATGGCCTGGTAGCCGAGCAGCTCATTGGTAAGCGGATCGCGATAGGTGTCTCCGGCGCGGAAAATGCCATAGCTGCGTTCGCCATCGGGGAACGGCCCGCGACCATAGACGCGGTCACCGGGGGCGGCAATCAGGCGGCCCTGATCGCCTGCCACCACATAGGCTGAGTTGTTCAACTCTTCCGCCGCGAGAATGCGGTGACGTTTGAGGAAAGAGCCGATCTGGTCTAACGGAATGACGGGGATCGCCAGGTCCAGCGGGCTTATTCGCATACCGGGTTCAAGCTTGATATCGCGCCCCCGGCGGATCCCCAGGCGCGGCTGACCATTGACCCAGGTCAGGTACAGCTCATCGCCCGGGTAGATCAGGTGGGGGTTGTCTATCTGCGGATTGACGTCCCAGAGTTCCGGCCAGCGCCAGGGCTCGCGCAGGTACATGCCGGAAATACCCCAGAGCGTATCGCCCTTTTTAACGATATAGGTATCAGGGACATCCTCATTGAGTTCCACCGCAGCGTGCAGCCAGGAACTGAGCAACATGCTTCCAAGTAAAACCAGGTAAACCGAAAAAGACTTCGCTCTCATGATTCCGTCCAGCACGCCCCTGTTATCATCCGCCCGCCAAGCCGGCGTCGGCGGCATCCCCGTGCAGACAAGTGCGCTGGCGCTCGGCCGACGCTGGGCACTACCTTGCCAGCAGTTATATAATAGCCACAGTTTGCGATGGGCATAGTCCCGTGGCAAGCCCCAATGTGACTAATTTACCATCGGCCAGCAGAGCACCGAAGGCAGCTAACACCATGGCAGTACTCGACATTCTCGAATTTCCCGACCCCCGGCTGCGCACCCGGGCAGTGCCTGTGGAAACGGTCACGGACGCCACCCGTACCCTGATCGACGACATGTTCACGACCATGTACGCGGCACCGGGAATCGGCCTTGCGGCAACCCAGGTCAATGTCCACGAGCGGCTGCTGGTAATAGATGTCAGCGACAACCGCAGTGAGCCGCTGGTCTTCATCAACCCGGAAATCACCGTACTCGACCCCGCCCTGGGGGAATATGACGAGGGCTGCCTCTCGGTACCAGGATTCTACGAAACGGTGGAGCGGCCGCAGCGGATCTCGGTCACCGCCCTGGACCGCAACGGCAAACCGTTCACCCGGGAGCTGCAGGGTCTGCTCGCGATCTGTTTGCAACATGAGATCGATCATCTCGACGGCAAACTGTTCGTGGACTATTTGTCCCCCCTCAAGCGTCAGCGCATCCGCAGGAAGCTGGAGAAAGAACAGCGGCGCCAGGCCTGAGTGGTGGCCAATGATCCTTTGCGCCTGATATTCGCCGGCACTCCCGACTTTGCCGCCACCCATCTCCAGGCCCTGCTGGCCAGCCGACACGAGGTCCTGGTCGCCTACACACAGCCAGACCGCCCCGCCGGCCGCGGCAAAAAGCTGCAGGCCAGCCCGGTAAAGGAGCAGGCACTGAGAGCCGGGATCCCCGTGCTGCAACCCGCCAGCCTGCGGAAGGCCGAGGCCCAGGCCGAACTCGCGGCACTGGAGGCCGATGTCATGGTGGTGGTGGCCTACGGCCTGATCCTGCCCCAACCAGTGCTGGACGCCCCGCGGCTGGGCTGCATCAACGTCCATGCCTCGCTGCTGCCACGCTGGCGCGGCGCGGCGCCTATCCAGCGCGCGATCGAAGCCGGGGACAGCGCCACCGGCATCACCATCATGCAGATGGACGCGGGGCTGGATACCGGCGCCATGCTGGAGCGGGCGAGTCTGC
>JBGTGB010000036.1:0-3192 GCA_041746975.1 Haliea sp.
CCGGTGATGCTGGGCAATTTCTACCAGGCCACCACCTTCGCCCAGACCCAGACCCTCGTGGGTCTGCGCATGCGTAGCGTTGCCGCTGCCATTCTGCTGTTCGTGATCAACATTGTCGGCCTCGCCTTCGGGCCTTCAGTCGTGGGCATGATCAGCGATCTGTTGGCGCCACAATACGGCGTCGACTCCCTGCGCTGGGCGCTGTTGATCTGCTCCATGGCCAATCTCTGGGCGGCATTTCACTACTGGCGCGCGGGGGTGCATTTCCCCGGTGATTTGCAGCGCGTGGAGGACTAAGTTGCACTACGTTCAGTTTTTTGGAATATAAACTTCGATTTAGGTGTTATTTTCAAAACATCGCGGCTAAGGTAGTCTTCGAAGCATCGGACCAGTATGTCCGTAAAATAACGTGATTCAGTTTAAGGGAAACCACAGAGGCTCGCGATGATCAAGAAGACAATTCCGTTAATGGCCGCGGTGGCAATAGCTACCGCTTCACTGCTGCCCAACGCCCACGCCACTACCCAGTCCGCAAACATGTCGAACCAGTTCTGGTGGCCGGAACAGCTAAACCTGTCCCCGCTGCGCCAACACAGCCCCCTGTCCAATCCGCTGGGTGCGGACTTCAACTACGCGGAGGCTTTCGCCAAGCTCGACCTGGCGGAAGTCAAAAAGGACATCGAAGCACTGATGACCAGTTCCCAGGACTGGTGGCCCGCGGACTATGGCCACTACGGGCCGTTCTTTATCCGCATGGCCTGGCACAGTGCGGGTACCTATCGCTTGGCCGACGGCCGCGGCGGTGCCGGTGGTGGTCAGCAGCGTTTTGACCCCCTCAACAGCTGGCCTGACAATGCCAACCTCGATAAGGCGAGGCGCCTGCTGTGGCCGGTAAAGCAGAAGTACGGCAGCAGCCTGTCCTGGGCGGATCTGATGGTCCTCACCGGCAATGTGGCGCTGGAGTCCATGGGCTTCAAGACCTTTGGCTTCGCCGGTGGCCGTGAAGACGACTGGGAACCCGATCTGGTCTACTGGGGCCCGGAGAAAGAATTTCTCGCCGACGAGCGCTACGAGGGTGAGCGTAAACTGGAAAATCCCCTTGCCGCGGTGCAGATGGGTCTGATCTACGTAAACCCCGAAGGCCCCAACGGCAACCCGGATCCGCAGCTCGCGGCAGATGACATTCGGGAAACCTTGGGTCGCATGGCCATGAACGATGAAGAGACCGTGGCCCTGATTGCGGGCGGTCACACCTTCGGTAAAGCCCACGGTGCCGCCAAGCCCGACGATTGCATAGGCCCCGAGCCGGCTGCGGCGGACATTGAGGAGCAAGGTTTTGGCTGGACCAGCAAATGCGGCAAAGGCAATGCCGAAGACACCATCACCAGCGGCCTGGAAGGCGCCTGGACTGCAACTCCGGTGCAATGGAGCATGCTTTACCTGGCCAACCTGTTTGCCTTTGAATGGGAGCAGACCCGCAGCCCGGCAGGCGCTGTGCAGTGGGTTCCGGTGAACAATCAGGCGGCCAACACAGTGCCGGACGCACATGTCGAGGGCAAGTCCCACCAGCCCATCATGTTCACCACTGACCTGTCCTTGAAGGTGGATCCGGCCTACCGCGAGATTTCCCAGCGCTTCCTGCAGAACCCGGAAGAGTTCGAACTCGCGTTTGCCAAGGCCTGGTACAAGCTGACGCACCGCGACATGGGTCCGGCTGCGCGCTATGTGGGTTCGGAAGTGCCGGATGAAACGCTGATCTGGCAGGATCCGGTACCCCCGGTGGAGCACGACCTGATCGACAAGCGCGACATCGTCAAGCTGAAAGCGGAGATTCTCGACTCCGGCTTGAGCACCGGTGAGCTGGTGCGCACCGCCTGGGCAGCGGCGTCTACCTACCGCGACACCGACAAGCGCGGTGGCGCCAACGGTGCGCGGATTCGCCTGGAGCCGCAGAAAGACTGGGCGGTGAACAATCCGGAGGAACTGGCGAAGGTGCTGGAGCGTCTGCAGGCCATTCAGGAAGACTTCAATGGCACGCAACGCCGTGGCAAGAAGCAGGTGTCCCTGGCTGATCTGACTGTGCTGGCCGGCTCGGCGGCTATCGAGCAGGCGGCGAAGGCAGCCGGCCACACGGTCGAGGTGCCTTTCGCGCCGGGCCGCACCGATGCCAGCCAGGAAATGACCGACGTCGAGGCGTTTGAAGTGCTGGAGCCGACTGCGGATGGTTTCCGGAACTACTTCGGTGACGGCAATTACCGCTCGCCGGTGGACATGCTGGTGGATCGCGCCAGCTTGCTGGACCTCACCGTACCGGAAATGACGGTGCTGGTAGGTGGTATGCGGAGCCTTGGAGCGAATACCGGGGATGCGCAGCACGGTGTCTTCACCGCTAGCCCGGGAACCCTGAGCAACGATTTCTTCGTCAACCTGCTGGACATGTCCACGCAGTGGAGGAAGTCAGAAACGGCCGAGGGCATCTACGAAGGCATCGACCGCAGGTCCGGTGAACGCAAGTGGACGGCTACCCCCGTCGACCTGGTGTTCGGGTCCAACTCAGAGCTGCGCTCTGTCGTAGAGGCCTACGCCGCCAGCGATGCCGAGCAGAGGTTCGTCAATGATTTCGTGGCGGCATGGACCAAGGTGATGCAGGCGGATCGCTTCGATCTGCGCTAACTATCCGCGGTAGCAAAAAGGGAAACGGCGACGCGTAATGCGCCGCCGTTTTTTTATGGGCGGGATTTACTGACGCTTGAGCAATAACCACACGTCCGCATAATCACTGATATGCCGGTTCGCCGCGTGATAGTCGTCCCAGCCGCGGTAGTAGCCGCTGAGCCAGTCCAGCTGGTAGAGGTTATCGTGGAAGGCACCGCCCGTGTCGGCGAGAACGGTCAGCCGGAAGGTGGGCTCCCCGGCTTCCTCTGCCCGCAGCAGCACCAGGCGGCCGAGGCCTAGCTGGAAGATATCGCCGGCCACGGTGACCAGTGGCTTGACCGGGATCTTGTAGTCCGCATCCTTGCCGTAGCCCAGTACCCCGGGCACTTCCTTGAAATACCAGTAGCGCTCCTGCTCCTCGGGCTTGCGGCTGCGGTCATAGGCCACACCGTTGTTGCGGTGCACGTTGAAATAGCGGCGCTGCCCGCGCCCGTCCTCGACCACGGCGGTACCCTGCAGCAGCGCGCCCTCGAGGTC
>JBGTGB010000037.1:0-7569 GCA_041746975.1 Haliea sp.
CGTCTGGTCACCGTCTTTCGTGGAAGACCTGACCCTGAGTGTTGACTGGTACTCCATCGAAATCGAGCAAGGCATCGGCAACCTGACCCCCGAGTTCATCCTTAACGAGTGTCTCAATGGGAATGACGCTCAGTGCGCCAATGTCCAGCGCGGCGCCAGCGGTGACCTCTGGATAGGCTCTGACGTCGTCAACAGCGGGAAGGTCGTCGCACTGCTCGACAACCTGGCGATCGAGGAAGTCGAAGGCTTCGATATCGTCGCTGACTACGCCATCACTCTGGGCGACATGGGCACTTTGACCCTTAGCAACACCATGGCCATTGTCGAGAAGTGGGACCAGCAGGAACTGGCCTCAGCGCCGACGGAAGACTGCAAAGGTGTCTGGGGCGGCGTTTGCGGCTTCCCGAACCCGGACTTCCGCAACAACCTGCGGGCAACTTGGCTGACTCCCTGGGATGTCACCGCCAGCGTGCTGTGGCGCCACATGGGCAAGGTTGAAGACCTGAACGGTAACCTGGATCTGCCTTCCACCAACTACCTTGACGTCGCAGGCGTCTGGGACGTTCTGGAAAGCACCTCCATCCGTGCCGGTATCAACAACATCCTGGACAAGGAGCCCCCGATTGCCGGTAACGCGGCTGGCCCGTCCATCGGTGGTAACGGTAACACGTTCCCCGGTGTCTACGATGCGCTGGGCCGTTACATGTACGTCGGTGTGACCGTCAGCTTCTAAGCTGTTACTTGCTGGACCCGGTGCAAACCGGGCCCAGCACTCCTTCCAAACCCCGGCCAGGTGCCGGGGTTTTTTATGCCCGGCGATCGGGGAGCGCGTGCTGCAGGTATTCCGCCAGCGGTGCCAACTGCTGCGCATAGTTGCGCCAGCGTTCACAGGAACGCGTGTAAAGCCCCTCCCGAACCTGAGTGGCACTGGCGGTGCGCACCCGATTGCGCACCCGGTCGAACTCAAGGCAGTCGTCACTCCAGGGCAAACCGAGAAAGGCCAGCGCCTGCGCCAGCTGCTCTCTCGGCGCTTTCACCAGCTGTTCGTATTCCACGCACAGGATGTTTTCCGGAAACAGCTGTTGCCAATGTTCCAGCAGACGCTGTTGCTGCAGGTAGTAGTGGCCGATATCCAACAGGTCGTTGGCATAGCGGAACCGTGGGCCCAGTTGCTGAAAGTACACCGACAGGCAGTTGTCCAGGGGCTGGCGGCAGGTATAGAGCACCCGGGCATTGGGGAACAGGCGCAGGATCAGGCCCAGGTAGAGGAAATTGTCCGGACGCTTGTTGGTTACTACCTCCGCACCCGGAAACGTTTTGGCCAGCATTTGTCGGTAACCACCCGCCAGGCCCGTAGATTCCGCAGGCAACATCCCTGCCAGCGCCTCCAGTGGCACCCGGGCCGGAAAAAAGTCCAGTTCGCCCCCGGCAGTAATGGCCGGGTGTGCCGCCAACATCTGCTCCAAAAGCGTGGAACCGGAGCGAAACATGCCACAGATGAATACCGGGCTAAACGCTTCTGCTCCATCGGTAGCTACCGGTCGGTCACTGAAGCGCTGTCTCAGCGAGGTCAGCAGCTGTTCCTGGCCTTCAAGGTCATACCCGCCAGCGCGCTGGCGGCTGAGCCGGTTGCCCTCCGCGTAGTGCGCGAAAGCCGCGGCATATTGGCCGAGATCGTCCTGCAGCTTACCCAGTGCGTAGCGCAGTTGCTCCTCGGCGAAAAGGTCACCACGCGCAGCCCCAAGCGCTCGCTCCAGCTGTCCGGGCAATGGATCCGCCGGATCGGCGACGCGCTGGCCATGGGCCAGACGAGCCAGGGCTGCGGAGTCATTTGGTGACCGTGCGAGGATTTGTTGCAAACACGTCCGTGCCTCGGCCGGGTTGCCCTCTTCTTCCTCCAGCAATGCCAGATTATAGAGGGCGGGGCGGAAATCCGGATCCAGTGCTAGCGCCTGCTCAAGCGCCCGCCTGGCTTCCTTGTGGCGCTGAAGATCGGCCAGAATAGCCGCCATGGTGGCCAGCACCTCCTGGGGATCAGAGATCTGTTCATCGAGGGCGCGCCGGAACTGGACCAGGGCATCCTCGTTACGGCCGGCGCGGCGCAGCACGCAGGCATAGTTGTAGCGGCTGACAGTTTCTCCAGGATACTCCCGCAAAAACTGCTCATAGCAGTCCAGGGCTTCATCCCGCTGGCCGCTACGCTCCAGCAAGGTGGCCAGGCGGTCCCAGTACTGGGGTTCGGCGGGCTCCTGCTGCACCAGCTGCCGGGCAAGCCGGATCAGGTCAGTTGCGGAAGCGATGGGGGGTACCTCGGTCTGGTCACTGGATCTGGCAATCTAGCCGCGCGCTCCCCGGCTTGCAAGACCGGTTTGACGGCCGCGTTACAAGAGTCCACAATTTGCTTTTAATCGGAGATATCCATGAAATCGTTACAGGCATTCACACTAATCACCGTCGCCGCGCTGCTGGGCGCCTGCTCTTCCACCCAGGTTGCCAATACTGCTGCTCCTGCCGCCGCTGCCGATTCCCAGGTCGCGAGCGCGGAACCCGGCAGCCCCAACGCCATAACCTGCAAGAATGTTGTCAAGACCGGAACCCGCATCGGTACCCGCACCTGCAAGCCGAACCGGGAGTGGGAACAGGATGCCCGCACCAGCAAAGAGGCAATGGATGAAATCCAGCGCGACTCCGTGCACACCTCTGGCATGATTGGCAGCTGAGGGCTCAACCCCGCTGCGATAGCATAGCCCAGGCTGCGGCCGGACTATGCTCATTCACCGCCATATCTCGCAGCGTGACGTCGGCAAATCCCAGCGGAACCAGGTCCTCCTGTAGCGCCAGCAGTTGATGCTGCGCCAGCGCGACGTCCAGCATTGACTGCATACGCCCCTGGTAAGCATCAAGTTCTCCGGTCATGCCCTCCAGCCAGTCGAAGATTTCAGCCGGCTCGTAGGCTGACATCTTGCGGTACATGTGTGCGATGTCCTGGTATAACTGCCCGGGCAAGCCCCCCGCCACCGTCGGCCCGGCATCGCGCAGTATCTGCTCCAGCCCTCTGACCGCCGGCGTGAACGCCTGCTCGGCCTGTTTGAAAGCAGCGGGGGTGCCCGTACCGGCGTTGAGGGCAAACCCTGCAGCAAACGCACTCTGGGCGAGGGCCAGGATATCCAGCGCCCGAATGGCGGCAATGACATCCCTATTGCGCTCGCACTCGCGATAGATCGCGCCCTCGAATACGTGGACCAACAGGGCGAGAGTGCCCCCCGGCGCCACCAGGCGCGCAGCTTCGACAATGGCTTGCGGCCCCGCATATTCAACGCCGTACTGGCTGGCGACCAGGTCGAAGCTGGCATCCGCATAGGGCAGGCGGGCGGCATCGGCAACGACCCGCAGATTGCCGGGGTGACGACGCTCCAGGTCCACCAGGGCGTGCAAGGAATAGTCACAGCAGTGCACCGCCAGTGCCGGGCTGATCTGACGCAGGAATCCGGTTACGGCGCCATTGCCACAGGCCAGGTCCAGCACCCGCAGGGACGGGTTCGCCTGCAATTGCGAGCTGAGAAGCTCATCCCAGAATTCCGCCAGGAGCGCCTCCTGCACCCCCCCTTCCTTGTGAGCCGCCTTCTCCCGGGTCCCCTGCCAGTAGGTATCCCAGGCTACGGTAAAGCCATCGGGCCCGGTCATGGTTCAGCGTAAGCCTTTACGGCCTGCAGCATTCTCCCCACCCAGTGCCGCTCCTCGGGATCCAGCTCCGGTCGCCAGATATCGAACAGCAGCACCACCCGCCGCTCCCGGCTGTGGTTCCAGGCTTCGTGCTCCATGCTGTCGTCGAACACCAGCAACTCGCCCTCGCGCCAGACTCTGTTGTAGTTGCCCACCCGCAGCTCGCCGCAGTCTGTTGGCACCAGCAGTGGCAGGTGACAGATCAGGCGGCTGTTGACCGCGCCGTGATGCGGTTCGATACGGGTGCCCGGGGCCAGGCGTGAGAACAGCACCGAAGGCATCTGTCCCGGGATCAGGCACAGGGGTACTTGCTCCAGCGCGGCCACGGTGCGCGGACAGCGATCCGCAACCGCGTCCACCCGGACACCCTCGCGCCACAGGTAGCAGGCGCTCCAGTCCATACTGTCCAGGGTTGCGCTGGCATTGAATCCAGGCAGATCCGGATTGGATTGCAGATAGGGCTGGAACTGATCCGCGTCCTGCTCAATCGCCAGCAGCTCCTCGCGGATCGCAGCGGTCTCGGCTTCAAGCGCCTCCACCCAGGGAAACTCGTTGCGCTCGTAGAAGGCCCGCTGCGGCAGGCCCGGGAAATAAAAGCGGGTGGGCTGCTGCAGCTGGGCAGGGCGTTTGCCACAGGCTATGTCCAGGGACTCGGAAAAACGTGGCAGCGCGCGGCGGTTGAAGCCGTCAGCCTCCAGCGCTTCCAGCAGGTAATTTTCGTAGTGGGCGGCCTGCTCGTCGCAGACACCCTGGGCCCGGCGCAGGCCCTGCTGGACATCCTGGGGCACCTGGGGTATGGCCGCAGCCACCTGCAGTGCCCCCTGATAAAAACTGACCGCGGTGCGGGTGCGCCCCAGCCGATCGAGATGATCCGCCTTGAACAGCAGCGCCCTGACATTGCGCGGCTCCAGCGCCAGCGCTTGGTCCACCGCCGCCAGGGCGGCTTCGGCCTGCTCCAGATTGACCCGCGCAAAGGCCAGCGCCAGCCAACTCGCCGCGGGTACCGGACCCTCCGAAGTCAGCTGCTCCAGCATGGATGCCGCCGCCTCCGCGTTGCCAGCACGCAGGGCGGCCAGCGCTTTCTGCATGCGCTCATCGCGGCTGCTCATCGCGCCGGCTCCCACCCCACGCCCAAGGTGCACAATCGCTGCCGCAAGCAGCCTGCGGGCATCCGCTGCATCAAAGATCTCCAGTGAAAATATCAGCCGGCATGTTATCAGACCACAGCTTGAGCGTCCTCGCGGCGGGACCCCTCCGCGGGTTAAAATGGGCGTCCTTGCACCGGAGCCCTCATGGACACCGTATCCGCCTTCGTAACCCTGCTCTTCGTGATGGACCCGCTGGGAAATATCCCGGTCTTTCTCGCGGTGCTGAAAGACGTGGAGGCCAAACGTCGCCAGTGGGTCATCTTTCGCGAACTGTTGATTGCCCTGGCCGTTTTGCTGCTGTTCCTCTATGCGGGCTCAGCCATGCTGGACGTGCTCAACCTGCGCCAGGAATCCATCAGCATTGCCGGCGCCATCATCCTGTTCCTGATCGCCCTGCGCATGATCTTCCCCAATCCCCACGGCGTGATGGGCGACACCCCCGACGGCGAGCCCTTTATCGTGCCCCTCGCCATCCCCATGGTCGCCGGACCCTCGGCGCTGGCAATCACCATGCTGCTGGTACACAAGGATCCCGAGCGGATGCTGGACTGGACCATCGCGGTAATCGGCGCCTGGGGTGTCTGTGCCGTGCTGCTGATGGCCGCGCCGCTACTGCTGCGGGCGCTGGGTGCGCGCGGGTTGATTGCGATGGAGCGGCTGATGGGGATGGTGCTGGTGATTATTTCGGTGCAGATGTTTTTTGATGGGGTGCAGAAGTTTCTCAACCTTGCGGCGGTGTAGCAGGCCGTAAGTCTTTTTTGACTTAGTCGAATCGCAGTAATACCATGTAATACATCGTAATACTTTGGAAGTGTGTCATGGGGGTAACTAGTCTGAGAATTGCGCAAGAAGTGGAAGCGCCACTTGAAAATCTGGCACACCGGCTAGATAGAAGTAAAAATTACCTTATAAATCAAGCTATTAAGGAGTTTATTGCCCGTCAGATGATGGAAGATAGCCGTTGGGAGGACACGTTGGCGGCGCTTGGTTCAGTTAAGGAAGGCCAATTGGTTGATGAGGCAAATGTTACCGAATGGCTTCAGAGTTGGGGTACTGATAAAGAGCTGTCTCCCCCCACAAAATGAAAATAAGTTATACCCCCGAAGCCATAGCCGATTTATCCCGGCTTCGTGAGTTCATAGAAATTAACAACCCTATTGCGGCGCAAAGGGTCGCCAATGCGCTGCTTTTTGGCATTGAAAAATTAAAAGTATTGCCAAAAATGGGCATACCGGTTTTAAGAGCGCCGCAACCAGAACTGGTTCGAGATTTATTTATAGGCAACTATACAATTCGCTATCTCATACAAGGAGAGGAGATAATTGTTTTAAGGTTGTGGCATGGCAAAGAAAATGAAAAAGACTTATAGCAGGCCTCGAGAGTCCAAGTTTCTCGACCTTGCGGCGGTTTAACGCTGCGCGGTTTGCGGTTTGCTAGTGACGATTTGGGGTGTTCGAAGCCGGCGGCCAGTTCCAGGTGGGGGTTGCCGGACACGCCGTAGATACATCCATGTAGGCTTGTATGAAACATCCATGTTTCATACAGTCCGGCAACCCCCACCTGGAACCGGCCGCCTCGTTTCCTGCCAACAAAATGCACGGCACTGCGTTATCGGAGCTGCCAGACTCGCTGGAAAACTTAAGCTCTGTGCGAATCCGTGAAGAGTTATTGTCAAATCTGGTGTTCAAGAGCCTGAATCAAGCGGCGGCCTGGTTTGATTCTGTTACCTCGACTCCATCTCTGAATTTCACTCCGATGATGACCTGCGCCAGGTATTCGAACCCTCGCTGACGCCGCCAGTTCTGCTGCGCACACTGTCCCAATTTGAACATCATGTGCAGCATCCCGTCCCGCGTCAGGCATCCCTTGGATCGCTTGGTGCGATGGCGAATGGTGCCGAAGGTGGATTCGATCGGATTGCTTGTCCGTATGCTCTGCCAGTGCTGTGCCGGGAAATCGTAGAACGCCATCAGCTCCTCTCGATCCTTCTGCAGACACAACACGGCTTTCGGGTACTTGGCTTCGTACGTCTTGACGAACAGATCAAACGCTTTCTCGGCGTCCTCCCGGGTGTCGGCCTGCCAGATTTCATGCAGGGCCTGCTTGGCTTTCGGCTGCAGCGACTTCGGCAGGCAGTTCAGTACGTTCATCGTTTTATGCATCCAGCACCGCTGGTGCCGTGTTCCCGGATAGACTTCCTCCAGCGCAGCCCAGAAGCCCATCGCACCATCGCCCACGGCAAGCTGCGGGACGTTCATGCCGCGGGATTTCAGCCTCAACAGCACCTCGCGCCAGCTCTGGGTTGACTCCCTGACACCGTCTTCAATCGCCAGAAAATGCTTCTCTCCACGCTCATTCACGCCGATGATCACCAAAGCACATAGCTTGGCTTGCTCGGCCCTGAGGCCGCTGTAGACGCCGTCAGCCCAGAGATAGACCCAGCGATCCTTACCCAGTGGTTCCTCCCGCCATGCCTGGTAGTCTGTGGCCCAGCCCCGTTTCAGTCGCGATACTGTGCTGGCGGACAAGCCCCTGGCTTCCGCACCCACCAAGACCTCCAGGGCCGCGCTCATCTCACCGGTGGAAACACCTTTTAGGTACAGCCACGGCAGAGCAGCCTCCAGTGACTGCGCCTTGCGGACATAGGGCGGCACCAGCGCTGAACGGAACGTGACGGGCTCCCCGGTCTTTGCTCGCA
>JBGTGB010000038.1:0-6674 GCA_041746975.1 Haliea sp.
CTGCCTATTACTTTTCTGTTCGGTAGGTGTCGTGACAACTCTTGCAATCGAGAACGTCCAGCATGTTCGCCAGTGCAGCCTCAGGATCAGTCTTGGAGAGCTCTGCCGCCTTCGCAGTGTTCGCGGCGAAGTCGCGCATGCGCGCCGAAAAGTCAGGCCAGCTTGACCAGACCTCCGGCTTCGATCCACCACCCTGCACCTTCGGCTCATAGGACTTGAGCGCGGTGGCGGCCAACAGCGCCATCGTGTCCAAATGGGCGGGAAGATTGTCGTTGGGAATCGCATACGAAACGATCTGTCCCATAATCGCGGCCTGTGCATTCATCGACTTCATGATGCGCTGGCGATACTCGATGACGTCCTTGCTATTGGCAGGCGCTTCAGCCTGTGCCGCCGGCAGTAGCACTGCAGCACATAGTGCTGCAACACCAATCAAGCTGCTTGCTTTACTCATGGGAATTTCACTCCACCTCAATAGCCACCAGCGACTGGCGGTCGCGCAAGTCACGCATCTTCGCTATCTGCGCTGGAAAACCTGGATATCCACGCAATCCGCCCCGCCCAGGTATTTCCGTGATTGCGTCATCTCCTGGCCGTCGGCTGATACCGTGCGCACGAGTTCCTCGGTGATCTTGTCATCCTTCGACCAGTGTACGAACTCTACGCGGGACGGACTCACCAGCTTCCATGAAATGGCTTCCCGAGTCGGTTGATCCGGCCCACCGATGGTCGCTGGATACTTCTCGCCGTCGTATCGCCAGACGTACCGGGACTCCACTGCCTTGCCCTCATGATCGATGCCAGTCCAGTGGACAACCATCAGGCCCCACCCTGCATGAAAGATATGGCGTAACGAAGACCTCGGCGTCGGCTTGCAGAACTTGGACTTATTCAAGTCCATCTCCCACATGCCCTGGGTCAGGTCCTTGGGATTGGGCGGCTCCGCGGCCAGACTGCTGCCTGCCGTTAACAGCGCTGCCACGGCAACAGCAAGACACGCACTCCGCAGAAGTGCCACGGAAAAAGGCGCGTTCAATACGTGCATGCTGGCCTCCAGACGAGTATCACACTGAAGCATGTGACTACGACGCGTGTAGATCGGTTCCCTTGGTCTCAGGAAGGAGGAGCACTCCCACAACGAAAGTGAAGGAGGCCAGTATCAGCGGGTACCAGAGACCCGAGAAGATGTTCCCGGTTGCCGCAACGATCGCAAACGCCACAGCAGGCAGAAATCCGCCAAACCACCCCGTGCCAATGTGATAGGGCAGACTCATTGAAGTGTACCGCACCTTGGCCGGAAAGAGTTCGGTCAGGAACGCGGCCATCGGACCATATACCATCGCTGAAATGCTCATGATCGTGACGAGTACAAGCATCACCAAAGGAATATTCATCTTGTCGGGATCCGCGCGCAGCGGATAGCCGGCTGCGGCGATCATTGCCCCTGCCTCGCTCCCCCACGCCGTCCGACGCTCCGTGAGATCCTGATGGCTGAGTTGCTCACCGCCGAACGACTTGAGTACCTCAGTGCCTACACGAAGCTCCGCAACTGCCCCCGGCGGGGCATCGATGGTGTCGTAGGTCACTCCTGTTCGAGCGAGATAGGAACGCGCAATGTCGCAGGACGTATCGAAGCGAGCATTGCCGACCGGATCGAACTGGAAGGAACACTCCCGTGGATCGGCGTGGACCGTTACTGGAGATGATTGGATCGCTCGTGCGAGATCCGGGTTTGCGGCGGCAGTGAGTGCGTTGAACAGCGGGAAATAGGTCAATGCGGCCAGGAGGCAAGCACCGAGAATAATGGGTTTACGGCCAACCTTGTCAGATAGCCAGCCAAAGAAGATATAGAGCGGGGTGGAGATAACTAGCGCGGACGCCACGATAATGTTCGTTAGTGCCCCATCGACTTTGAGGATGCGCTCGACAAAGAAGAGCACATAGAACTGCGCCGCATACCAGACAACTGCCTGACCCACCATCGCGCCAAATAGCGCTATGAGAATAAGACGAAGGTTCTTCCAGTTCCCGAACGCATCCGCCCAAGGTCGAGTTGTTCTCTTTCCCTCTTCCTTCATCTTCAGATAAACCGGGCTTTCAGCCAGCTTGAGCTGAATCCACACCGTAACGACCAGCAGGAAAATGGACAGCAGGAACGGGACTCGCCAGCCCCACTCGTTGAAAGCCTCTTCTCCAACCGCCACCCGCGTCAGGAAAATTACGGCAAGGCTAAGAGCCATGCCGACCGTGGCAGTGATCTGGATCCAGCTGGTGTAGAAGCCCCTGCGTGTCGGGGCGACATGCTCGGCGACATAGACAGCGGCGCCTCCGTACACGCCACCCACGGAAAGTCCCTGGAGCATGCGAAGGGCGACCAGGATCCAGGCAGCCGCCACTCCGATCTGATCATAGGTGGGCAGCAGACCGACGCCAAAGGTCGCGACCCCCATGAGCAGCAGGGTAACAAGGAACGTGTTCTTCCGGCCCCAGAGGTCCCCGAGGAATCCGAAAACAATTGCGCCGAAGGGGCGTACCGCGAAGCCCGCGGCGAACGCCAGCAGGGCCATGACAAACGCACTCGACTCATCGACGTTTGAAAAGAAGTTACGGCTGATGACGACAGCCATTGCACCGTATAGGAAGAAATCGAACCACTCGAAAACGGATGCCACCGAGGAAGCGCCGATGACCTTGAAGTTATCCCTGTGCATCTCGCCGCTTTCGAGCGCGGTATGATGCTGTTCGCCACTCGATACCACTGGTTTTGCTCCCTTGCTGCGATTGATTTTTTTGTAATTGTTGTTCGCGTGAGCGGCAATGTCGCGCAGCACAAGTCAAGCGGGATAAGCTAGCACGCCAGCCCGGTTTGACTCGGATCGCGCGCCATCTCCAAATCCGATCCCGCACAGAAACGCAAGCAGCTCTCGCCTAACGAGCTGCAGCCGGTCAGCATTCCGTCTTACTTGGGCTCTTCGCGATAAACATCATGGCAGCCTTTGCAGGTAAGAACATCGAGAATGTTTGACAGAGCGGCGTCCTTGCCATTTTTCTTGGCGTTCTCCGTAGCGGCTGCGGTCTTTTCGGAAAACTCATTCATTCTAGCGGCGAAGTCTGGCCAATCTTCCCAGACCTTCGGCTTTGACTCTCCTCCTGGCACTTTCTTCTTGTAAGACTCCAGTGCTGTAGATGCCAACAAAGACAGAGCTTCGAGATGCGCGATCACGTTGTCGTTGGGAACTGCATATGAAACTATTTGGCCCAGAATAGCGGACTGATGATGCATCCCCTGCATTATGTGTTTTCGGTACTCAATGACATCTTCGTCATCGGCTTGCGCTGCCGAAGAGTGACCGATCACTATCAACATAAAAGCCGCCGCTATATTGCGTAAATAGAGTCGTGTCATCCAAGTCTCCATAACTACAATCTAAACTCTGGTGTTTACGCCTGCGTGCGCCTCTATCCAGAGACACACGGAAAGTCACCCGGGCACTTCGTGCCAATCACAGAAAGAAATGAGGGGGTGAAGCCACCCCCTCATCGTTCAACCTTACATCCTCAAACGCACGCCGACTCGGTACATTCTACCCAGCAGGTCATAGCCGGTCTGGCCACGGGAAAGCGGAGAGACATAGGTAAAGTCGGTCGGTCCCTGAGGAACGATACCGGGATCCTCGTTCAGGAGATTCCTGACATTCAAAAACACCTCAAGCCGCGAAGCCGAACCTATGTCAAATGCATACGCAAGAGAAGCATCGAGGTAAAAGTACCCATCCAGGCTATTGTCTTCAATAAGGTCACCACCATTTGTCGGCCGCGGTGGGCACGACGATAGGCATACGATGTTTCGATTATCGATGACCTGCGAGGCCTGCGCACGAGCGATCAACGATGCGCGCAGCGCTTCGTTCTTATAGTTGATTGAAGCTATGGCACCCCATTCGGCAGGGCCGTTGAGGCGCTGACCACCATGGCCAAGCGTATCGATCGGGCCGGCACCAAGCCCATCATCTACTTCACTCTCAAGATAGTGGGTACCGCGAACGTTGAAGCTCAGTTCCCCGGGCCACGATGAATTCAGCGATTCTGCAGACATGGAGTAAGTTGCTTCGAAATCGATACCGCTTATCGTCTGAGATGCCAGATTGAATGGGGTCTGAATCAACTCGATGATTACCCCATTGCTATCGCGGACGATGTTATTGCAGAACTCAGTGCGGCCTTGAAAGCAAAATTGTAAGACCTGATCGTCGTTCGCACCGCCGATAGCTTCTTCCACCTTAATGTTCCAATAATCGACGGAAGCGCGCAGCCCAGGGAGAAATTCCGGCGAGAATACCAGGCCGACCTCAAATGTTTCCGATTCTTCCGGCGTCAAATTCGGGTTGCCTCTATTGCGGCCGAAAAACTGCGGAATCGTGTTGGTAAACGGATCGAATGCCGATCTGAAGCCCGAGTTAACGTTCGTGAATAGCTCCAGAAAATTCGGTGCGCGTATATCTCGCGAGAACGTCGAGCGCAGGCTGAGTTGCGATATGGGCGCAAATACCACGCCCACCTTCCAAGTCGTGACGTCACCTGCCTGGCTGTAGTCGGTGTAACGAGCAGCCGCATTCAAATCGAGTGTCTGAGCCAGCGGCACAACGGCTTCGATGGCAAACTCTTTAACGTCAATTGTGGCATCAAAAGCCTGGAAGTTTCCCGAAAACCAGTTACCCGAGTTTGCATCTGGCTTCGCACTCGCTTCTTCGTCTCGATACTCCAGGTTAAACGCAAGGGACACAGGACCCGCCCACGTATTGAATGCCTGACCCGTCACTGATGCAGAATAGACCTTTTGAACGAGATTCTCGTCGACGCTCGCGGTTCCAGTAACGTACTGGATAGCTGCCAGATAGGATTCACCACGATTCGTCCCGTTGACTCCAGTACCTAATGGGTTCCATGGGACGCAGCGCTCGGCCGGGTTTGTCAGCTGGACGCGGCAAATGGTGGTCCCATTCGGGCCGACAACAGCGTCCACGGCTTTTGCGTACTCTGCGCGTCTCATGTTGCCACTGATTTCGTTTCGCGAGTCAGTTTCCCCGTGCTGAAAGTAAACGTTCCAGGTCCACTCCGAATTGAATGCGTCAAACAGACCGTCTGCACCGAGCACAATCCGGTCTGTCTGTCGCCGCGTCAGGTTTTCGGTACCCGGCAAATCGTAGTTCATACTACCAATTCGAAACGAGGCGACACCCAATGCATCCATTCGCTGCTGAACCGTGTCTGGAATAAATGGGTTTCCCGACAGGATCGTCGGACCATTGCCAGCCTGGAACGCTGGCCACGGCAGCGTGTGGGTTGTGGTCTTCGATGACGCCAGCTGAGCAAAAACCGTGACACCATCGGTCAGGTTGAAGCTTGCTCGGCCAAAGACGTTTTCCCGCTTCACTTCTGGGTGAAGGCTACCGGCTCGATCATGACGGATTTCACTCGCCCTCCAATCTCCGCCCTGCATCCAGGGATCATTAGTGATTGGACCGTAGTTAAACTGAAAAGGAACGCCGCCCTCACCAAACGCGGTACCACGTAACGGCCCGGACACGATAATGCCACCAGGGGTCGCATTGCTGAGCGCTATCTCCGGCCGAACCAGCAATCGCGGCTGTCCATTGCTCGCGGTGTAGTTAGGATTGACCATGATGCCCCAGCCGCCGCGATTCCACTCACGGTTGCCGGCACCGGGTTGAATGCCGTCCGAATCGGCAATCTCGCCACTTAACAAGATATGGCCACGATCGTTGGCGAATGGAAAGCCGCCGGCGACGTTAAAGAGATAGTTCGCTGCGTCCCCGTAGTCACTAATGCCGTAGGACGCCTCACTTTTCAGCCCTGTAAACGTTCGGTCAAGAACAAAGTTTGTCACGCCCGCTACAGCATCCGATCCATAAACCGCGGAGGCACCACCCGTGACTACATCAACACGCGATATGAGTTGTGTCGGAAAGTTATTCGTATCGACTGAACCATTCAGCAACGAGGGTACGGAACGCTGGCCATCGAGCAGCGTCAATGTTCGTGTTGGCCCCAAGCCTCTGAGGCTTAGGACATTGGTACCTTGTGTACCTGCGCTTGTACCCCGGGACGATCCTTCCGGAGTCTGGCTTACCTGGAACACGGGCTGCATGTTAAGGGTATCGGCGACGTTACCAGTCGAAGACTGTGTTTGGAGGTCGTCAATACCTATTACAGTCAGGGGGGTTGGTGCCTCGTAACCGTCACGGACAATGCGCGTGCCGGTAACAGTCACTTCCTCCAAGGACTGCTGGGCAGCTGCTGACTGCATCAGACTGCATGAGACAGCGACGACGCCAAGTGTTGGCAATACTTTGAATGATCCAGAAGCCGTTCGCCAACGACCGATGAACAGTGGTTGGACCAAGTCTGACTTAACCATTTACTCCCCCCTTTGATTCGTATTTCTATCGGGCACAAGCCCAAGCTCGCTTCAGACGCGCAGCACTGAAACTTGAAAACATTCTTACATTTCAGAAATGTGCTTTCGCAGAAAAATACAGACTTCTGACGCGGGATAGGCACGTGTCAGTTGATGCACGTCCCCCAACCTCTTAGTCGCTGGCATCACGGTTTTGCGATGTTCCAGTAAACTCCGACACCACCAGACGCTTTGG
>JBGTGB010000039.1:0-8616 GCA_041746975.1 Haliea sp.
TGAGCTCTGTGCGTTCGAGCAGTTGCCGCTGGATAACATTGCCGGTTTCAATAACCCTCCCACCCCGGGAACGGGTTTCCTGCGGGAAACCTGGCAGCACGGCCTGACCCTGGAGGCAGCGTTGGGCGCCAATCCCTTCCGTTTCGGCGTGATTGCCAGCACGGACACCCACCTGGGGGCCCCCGGTGCCGTAGAGGAAGATCGCTTCCTGGGCCACGGCGGCGCGGGGGTGCCTGCCCTCAAGGCTGTGCCCCCTGGCCTGCCGGACAAGCTCGAGTACAATCCCGGCGGGCTCGCTGTGCTCTGGGCAGAAGAGAACTCTCGCGATGCCTTGTTCGCGGCCATGCAGCGGCGCGAGGCCTATGGCACCAGTGGACCGCGCATTGTCACCCGCCTGTTTGCCGGCTGGGATCTTGATCCCGGGCTGTGTGCGGCGCCAGACCAGATCGAGCGGGCCTACGCCACGGCGGTGCCGATGGGCTCGGAGCTGGGGTCAGCGCCGGCTGGCAGCGCCCTGCGCCTGCTGGTGGTGGCCCAGCAGGATGCGGGCACCGCCGACAGCCCCGGTATGCCCCTGCAAAAAATCCAGGTGATCAAAGGTTGGCTGGACAGTGAGGGGAACAGCCGCGAGCGGGTGGTGGACGTTGTCGGTGACCCGTTGAGTCGCGGGCAGGTTGATCTGCAAAGCTGTGCCACCGCCGGGACCGGTCACAGCCGGCTCTGCACTGTCTGGGAAGACCCGGACTTTAACCCGGAACAGCGTGCATTCTATTACACGCGGGTCGTGGAGAATCCCAGCTGCCGTTGGAGCCAGCGCCAGTGCCTCGCCGGAGGTGTCGACTGCAGCCGCCCCGAGACGATCGGCAAGGGCTTCGACGGCTGTTGCGCGGCGGAGCACCGATCGCTGGTGCAGGAGCGGGCCTGGACCTCACCGGTCTGGTATCAGCCCTAGCGCTTCCTGCGCATAGTCCAGGGCTGCCGCCGCGGCGACCCGGGTGCTGTAGCCCTCCAGGAACAGTTTGCCGGCAACAGTGCCATCCGCCGCTACCACGATCATGCCGGGGTGGGGGATACCGTAGTGCTCATCCCCCGGTCGGTAATTCTCATGCAGAATTCCCAGAGTCTTGAAACTGAGCGCTTCCCGATCAGAGAGCAGGGGTATGGTAATCCCGTGCTGACTGGCGAAAGCCTCCTGCTCCCCGGGGGTGTCATAGGTAATCGCAACCAGGCCGATACCGGCCGCCTCGAATTCTGCTTTATGTTCCTGCAGCTGACGCATCTCCGCCATGCAGTAGGGGCACCAGACCAGGGAGCGGCTGGCCACCAGCACGGTTCCATTTGGCCCCGCGAAGCTGTCGAGTATGCTGATTTCCCGCCCCTCGTGCAGGGCACGCAGCCCCGGAAAATGGGAACCAACTGCCGGCCCCAGGGAGCGCTGGGGCTGCGTAGCCGGGACAAACATATCCTCGGTGAGCTGCTCCACCACCAACTCCCGCAGCGGGGTGCGCAGGCTGTATAGCGCGCCCGCGGCAACCAGCACAAGGACGGCGGCGAGGATCAGTAAACGTTGCATGAGGACTCCCGCCAGTAAAGCAGGCTTTGGATGCAATGAGCCTGCCTGTGCACTATGCTTTCTCCCGGAGCACTTGAGTTTCCTTATTGAAGTATACCAGTCGCGATCGTCCCCAAGGAGCCCAGATGAAATCCCATCAAGAAGACATGGTTCGACCTGCCATCGCAACACTTGACAGTGCGCGGCTCTCCCGACGGGATCTCCTGGCCGGTTTGGGCTGTGGCGTTGCGGCGTCGCTTCTGCCCGCCTACTCACATTCGTCCACGACGTCTGTTGAAAATGACCCGAATCTCAGACCATTGCACTACCTGAGTCTGTCGGAGGTCGCCCGGCTGATTGAAGCGAGGGAAGTCTCACCGGTTGAGCTCACGCAGATGATGCTCAACCGCATCCACACACTGGATGTCAGTCTGCACAGCTATGCCACCGTCATGGCGGACGAGGCCCTGGCTGCCGCCCATGCCGCCGAGCGTGAGATTCAATCCGGAAACTACCGGGGGCCGCTGCACGGTATCCCCATCGCGGTCAAGGATCTCTGCTACACGAAGGGGACACCAACGAGGGGTGGCTTGAAGGTTCTGGATGGATTTATCCCCGAGTTCGACGCAAGCGTGGTGGCGAAGCTTAAGGCCTCCGGGGCTGTGCTGCTTGGAAAGCTGACCACGACCGAAGGCGCGATGATCGGCTACCATCGCGACTTCGACATACCGATGAACCCCTGGGGTGAAGAGCTCTGGGCCGGAGTGTCCTCCAGCGGGTCGGGTGTCGCCACGGCGGCCGGACTGTGTTTTGCTTCTCTCGGAACTGACACCGGAGGGTCGATACGCTTCCCGTCCACGGCTAACGGCATCGTTGGGCTGAAGCCCACGTACGGTCGGGTGAGCCGTTACGGCGTCCTGCCACTTGCGGAGTCGCTGGATCATGTGGGCCCGATGACGCGCAGCGTAAGGGACGCGGCGATCGTCCTCGAGGCCATTGCGGGTCATGATCCCAATGACCCCACCTCTCTGGACGTTCCAGTGCCGCGCATGCTTGACGAAATCGGTCGGGGCGTCCAGGGGCTTCGGATCGGGTTCGATCGTGCCTACGCGTTGAACAGCTCGGTACCGGGTCTGGCCTCGGCGATCGAGGTCGCCCTGGGAGAACTGGTGCGGCTGGGAGCTGAGGTGGTGGACGTTCAGGTCCCCGACGTGACTGCGGTGCTGGCTGCCTGGCCTGTCGTCTGCGCCGCCGAGGCGGCCCAGGCACATCGAGAAACCTTCCCCTCACGGGCAGATGAGTACGGGGCCTATTTCCGGGAGTTTCTCGATTTTGGCGCGAGTGTCAGTGAAAGTGAGCTCGCGAACGCCCGTCAGGTCGGGAGGGAGTTCAGCGATCGCTTCCGCGCTGTCCTGGCCAGCGTCGACGCGGTCCTGAGTCCGTCGGGGGGTAGCCCGTTCACGGTTCCCTCAGGGCTGCAGTACGGGTCCATGACGGATTGGAATCAAGCCATGGCAGACCAGTCGGTGGCAATCGATAAGGCATACACCTCTTTCACGTTTCTACACAACTTTGCGGGAACGCCGACCCTGACGCTTCCCTGTGGCCTGTCCAACGAAGGTCCCCCCTACACCATGCAGCTCGCCGGCAGTCCCTTGAGCGAGGCGATGCTGTGCCGGATCGGCCACGCCTACGAAGAGGCAACACAATGGCACGAGAGACATCCCCGGGTTTAACATTACTCGCCGGCGGCAGGGCGCCAGGTGTCGTGTGTGTAGAACTGTGAATACCATTTGCGGAACTTGGCGAAGGGGCCGTCGTTGTCACACAGCAGCGGCTTTTCAAAATACTGCTTGTGGGCCCAGATGATACGGTCCTCTTCCATCTGCCGGTAGATGTCCTTGACGATGGCATCGGCCACACCGCCGACCGGTTCCTTGCCATCCACCTTCTTCTGGATAAAGGCATAAAATGCCTTCGAGTTTTCGCGGTCCACGGGGGTCAGGTTTGCCATCAGCACGGTGTCGCAGATGCCGCTGAAGCGCACCGTGGCCTGGCCCGGGCCGGTGCTCTTGTTGGCGATGATGCCGGTGACCTCGCCGCGGGGCGTGGCCATCTTGCTCACCAGTCGTCCCGAACGGTGGACCCCGTCGAACTCCATGACGTCTGGCGTGGGGATATTCTGGGTGCCGTGCACATACAGGAAGTGCGCTGCGTCGACGGCGTTCTCGCCGATTTCCTGCATATGGGTACCGATGTCCCAGCTGTGGATCTTGAAGCTGCCCCAGTCCTGGTTGGCGGCAGCGGCCTCGGGAATCTCTTCCGGCTCAAACCAGGGTTCGGTGCCTTCCGGGTGGTACCAGACATAGATCACCTGGTTCAGCTCCCTGACGTGCCAGGGCCGAATGACCTGCTCACCGCGAGCGATTTTGGGGGGCAGGTTCTTGGCGTAGGGGACGTCCGTGCACTGGCCGTCGCCATTATAGGCCCAGCCATGGAAAGGACAGACAATGGAGTCGCCGCGCACTTCCGAGCCGCCGCCCGCCTTTCCGCGAATGCCGTAGCCGAGGTGAGCGCCCATATGCGGGCAGTAGGCGTCCAGCACCTTGGCTTCGCCGCTCTCGGTCCGGAACAGCACCAGGTCCGTGGCGAAGTAGCGCAGGGGCATGGATTCCGCCACGGCCAGTTCCTGCGAGTAGGCAACCTGGAACCAGCCCAGTGGAATCGGCATGGGGATACGTTGACTCATGTTGCGACACTCCCTGCAAAGCTATCATTACGTCATGGCGCGTACTCTACGGCAGGCCCTGAATGATTGGTATGACTTGCAAAATTCTGACGAAACGTTACCGGAGTAAATAATTATACCCGACCGGCTATTCGCTCCCGGCGGGCAGCTGGCGGGGGTTCGTGTGAGTCGCGGGAGTTGACCCTGTGCCCCGGCGCTGCCTAAGCTGCGGCTCATTCTTAACAGCGTCATCCGAGGTCAGGAACATGAGATTGCAGGGTAAGGTTGCGATTGTTACCGGAGCGGGACAGGGTATCGGTGCCGCCACCGCCCTGCGCTTTGCGGAAGAGGGCGCGGCGGTGGTTCTGGCAGCCCGCAGCGAAGACAAGCTTGCCGCGGTCGCGGCCACGATTGAAGCTGCGGGGGGGCGCGCCCTGGTCTGCCCCACAGACATCGCCGACGAGGACGCGGTGCGCGCCCTGGTAGCACGCACTGTCGAAAGCTTCGGCCGGCTGGACATTGTGGTCAACAATGCGGTACTCATGGTGCCGGGCATGCTCGCCACCCACGATACCAGGGCCTGGCGGCAGAATTTCATTGTCTCCCTGGATGGAGCAATGTTCCTGATGCGTGAAGCGTATCCCCAGCTCAAGGCCAATCGCGGTGCGGTGGTGAACGTCTCATCGGTCTGTGGCCTGCGTGGCTCTCCAGCGATGGCCGGCTACAGCGCGGCAAAATCCGCCATGCTGGGCCTGTCGCGCAACGCCGCAATGGAGTGGGGGAAAAAAGGTATCCGGGTCAATACGGTCATTCCGGGCGCTTTCCTTACCCCGCCCACCGAGGCGGTACTACCGGACGAAGCCTCGCGCGAGGCCACTGCCAGGTCCATCCCGATCGGCCGTATTGGTGACCCCCGGGAATGCGCCAATGCGATCCTGTTTCTCGCCAGCGAGGAAGCCTCCTACATCACCGGTACCGAACTGGTGGTCGACGGCGGTCGGGTGGCGGAGCTGAACGCCGGTGCGGCGAGCTGGGAGTAGGGCGATGACCGATGACAGCCTGCTGCAACGCCTGGACCGGCTGGAGTCCCTGGACGAAATCCGCCAGCTGGCCGCGAAATATTCCCTGTCCCTGGACATGCGCGACCTCGACGCCCATGTCAATCTGTTCGCGGCGGATATTCGCGTCAGTCGGGAGAAGACAGGACGCAGCCACCTCAAGCGTTGGCTGGACGATACCCTGCGTCTGCAGTTCACCGGTACCTCCCACCATGTCGGCAATCATATTATTGAGTTTGACGACCCCGATCATGCCCACGGCGTGGTCTACTCGAAGAATGAGCACGAAACCGGCGACCATTGGGTCATCATGCAGATGCTGTATTGGGACAATTATGAGCGCATAGACGGACGCTGGTATTTCCGTCGCCGCCTGCCCTGCTATTGGTACGCCACGGATCTCAACAGCCCGCCCGTCGGCGAGCACAAGATGCGCTGGCCGGACCGCGAGTCCTACGATGGCGCCTACCACGATCTGTGGCCCTCCTGGGCAGATTTCTGGGCCAACCCGCCCACGGCAGACAAACCCGAAGTCGCCGCACCGGCACCGCTGGAGGAATTCCTCGCCACCATGCGCCGGGACGCTCCCGAACCGCGCATCCGCGTACGCTGAAACCAATCTTCTGACCAAGGACGAAGACTCGCATGGATCTCCTGACACCACTGGAACTCGGCGCCCTGCGCCTGCGCAACCGCATTGTGATGGCACCAATGACCCGCAGCCGCGCAGGGACCGACGCCGTGCCAACACCCTTGATGACCGAATACTATCGGCAGCGCGCCAGTGCCGGCATGATCATCAGCGAGGGTGTCGCGCCCAGCGCCAATGGCCTCGGCTACTGCCGCACACCGGGTATTTACAATGCAGCACAGGTGACAGCCTGGGGCGAGGTCACCGCTGCAGTCCACGCCGCAGGGGGCTGTATCGTCGCGCAGATCATGCACGTGGGCCGGGTTGCCAGCCACTACAATAAACCCCCTGGCGCGGAGACCGTGGCGCCCTCTGCAGTGACTGCCAGGGCCGAGATGTACACGGACCAGGCCGGGATGCAGCCCATGGATGCACCCCGGGCCCTGGCGCTGGAAGAAATTGCCGACGTTGTAGATGAGTACCGACAGGCTACCATCAACGCCCTCGGCGCCGGCTTCGACGGGGTCGAACTGCACTGCACCAGCGGCTATCTGCCGGCCCAGTTCCTCTCTACCGGCACCAATTTGCGCACGGATACCTATGGCGGTTCAGTTGCCAACCGCGCGCGTTTCGCCCTGGAAGTCCTGGCGGCCATGGTTGCCGAAGCCGGTGCAGATCGGGTTGGCATGCGGATTTGCCCTGACAACAGCTTTAACGACCTCGCGGATGACAATCCGCAGGAGACCTTCGACTACCTTCTGACCGAAGCCGCCAAACTGGATCTCGCCTGGCTGCACGTGATCCGCATGCCCGCGGGCCGGGTCGACAACCTGGCGCTGGGGCAGCGTTATTTTGCCGACCGGCTGATTGCCAACGAGAGCTACAAGCTCGAGGAGGGCGAAGAAGCGGTGGCATCCGGCGCGGTGGCGGCGGTGTCCTTCGGGCGCCCGTTTATCGCCAACCCGGACCTGGTGGAGCGCTGGCAGCAGCGGCTGCCGCTGGCCCGATTCGATCCCAATACTCTCTATGCCCCCGGTCCTGACGGCTACACCAGCTACCCGCCGGCTGGCTAGCGCACCGCGCCGCCGCCGTCCACGGAGAGGATCTGGCCGGTGATGAAGGACGCGCGGTCGCTGCACAGGAAGGCGACGGCCTCAGCAATTTCCTCGGGCTCTCCGATGCGGTTCAGCACCGCCGTCTTCTTCAACTGCTCGGCAACTTGCGGCTGTTCAGCGAAATACTTTTCCAGACCCGGGGTCCGAATGACGCCCGGCGACACGGCGTTGATGCGGATGCCCTGACTGCCGTATTCCGCGGCGGAACTTTTGGTCAGGATGTTCACCCCACCCTTGGCTGCGGCGTAGGCGGTATTGAAGGCCTGGCCCTTGAGCGAGGCGTTGGAGGAAATGTTGACGATGGCACCGCCACCTGCGGCCATGATCGCCGGAATCTCGTACTTCATGCACAGCCAGGTGTTGGTCAGGCACATTTCCACAGTCTGTTCGAATACCTCCCGGGTGAACTCGTGGATGGGGCCGGAACCGCGGCTCAGGGCGGCGCTGTTGCAGGCTATATCCAGTCGCCCCCAGGCCTTGACCGCCGCCGCTACCATCTCCTTGACCGACGTTTCGTCGCTGACGTCGCCGTGGACGAAAAGTGCCTCACCGCCCATCGCCGCGATGTTGGCAACTGTTTCCTCGCCGGACTCGGCATTGAAGTCCGCGATCAGGACCTTCGCTCCTTCGCGGGCGAAGCACTCGGCGATGGCCCGCCCTATGCCCTGGCCGGCACCGGTCACGATACCGATCTTGCCCTCGAGAATTCCCATGGGTTAGTCCTTTCAATGCAGTATGAATAGCGATGGTAGCGCGAATGTTCCCTAGTGGCTTGCAAATAGCGGTAGAGTGATTTCCATGCGCAGGCCGGGGCTGGTGTTGCTGGCGGTGATTCCACCGCCGTGCTGGAGAATTGCCCGACGGGCGATGGCCAGGCCCAGACCGTAACCCCCGGTCTCGCGGGCGCGGGCACAATCCACCCGGTAGAACTCGTCGAAGATCCGGGCCAGCTCGGCGGCGGGAATCCCCGGTCCCTGGTCCTGCACTGTTACCGTAATCTGATCGATATCCGTGCTGACGCTGACGCTGATTTCCGTGTCAGGTGGGCTGTAGTAAAGGGCATTGCGCAAGACATTGTCGAAGGCCTTGCGCAGGTGCCCACCATCTCCCAGCACCAGTGCCTGGTCGCAGTCGCGCCGCAGCTGCACCCTGCGGCCGTTCTCCCGCCCCTCGAAGCTGGCGTCATTGCAGAGGTCCTGTAGCAGGGGCACCAGGTCTATGTGCTCGTCCATGGCGCCGGCTTCGCTCTGGCTGCTCAGGAGTTCCGCGATCAGCTCGTCCAGGCGGCTGGCTTCACGTTCGATCCGCTGGAGCTGCGGTGCGACGGCTACGGGGTTCTGCTCCGCCAGCGCCAGTGCCACCCGCAGCCTGGCCAGCGGTGAGCGCAGCTCATGGGATACGTCCGCAAGCAGACGTCGCTGGGCATCTATCCGCTGCTGCAGCTGGGCCGCCATGCGGTTGAAATCCCGGGCCAGGTCGTCGGTCTCATCGCCGCCCCGGTCGCGCACCGCCAGGCGCACCGCGAGGTCGCC
>JBGTGB010000040.1:0-5424 GCA_041746975.1 Haliea sp.
CATGCGCGCCGCGGCGGCTCGGGCGGCCACCCGGCGCGGCTGCACCAGCAGGATAACCTGCCCGGCCAGCCAGTCATCCGTCAGCAGCGCCAGCGGCACCAGGGTAGTCTTGCCGGCACCCGGTGGCGCCTCCAACACAACATCACGTCCCGCCGCCAAGGCTGTACGCAGCGCGGGCAGCACGTCGGTTACGGGTAGGCGAGGCAGATCGGCAAGGAGCATAGGACCATACTAGCCGAGGGCGGGGGTGGCGCCAATGACGGTGCAGGTCTCAGCTCTGCCGCACCATACTAGTGCACCGAAGCGCCGCGAAGCGCGGCGGCGCGGAATCAGACTACTGATTCATACTGCTGTCACAGGGCTGGGGCATGATATAGACACTTGGCAAGGTTTTTGCTGGTACAAATATATGGAAGCAAGTCTTTCCCGCCATCACCCGCGGGGCACGCAGCCCGCCAGGAGCAACAACATGAGCGATCGGGCTCTGGAACAGCACTTAAGCATCATCAACAGGTCAGGCGAAACCGGAGCCGTCGCATTCTTCGACCTCGATGGCACCCTGATCGCTGGCTACTCCATTCTGGCCCTGGCCCTGGAAACCGCAAGGGCGGGCCTCGGCCGCGGCGAACTCCGCCAGTCCCTGAAAATGATCCGGGACGCACTGCGGCAACGGCAGCGTGAGAGTGGCGGCAATTACCATAAGCTGGTGCGGCGCCTGAGTCGCGCTCTGGCGGGAATCTCAGAAAGCAGCCTGCGGCAGCTGGGCGAGCAGGCTTGTCATCGCCACCTCACCAAGAGCCTGTACCGGGAAGCCATCAGCCTGGTGGAAGCACACCGGGCCGCGGGTCACAAGCTGGTTATCGTCACCGCGGCCAGCCACTATCAGGTAGAGCCTATCGCCCGCTTGCTCGGCATCGATGAGATCTGCTGCACACGGCTGGAAGTGCTGGAGGGACGCTTCACCGGCAAGGTGATCAGCCCCATGTGCTACGGCGAGGGCAAGGCCCTGGCAGCGCGCCGTATTGCCAGACGCGAGCATACCGGGCTGGACAAGTGCTGGTTCTACACTGACTCCAGCGCCGATCTGCCGCTGCTGAAACTGGTAGGCCACCCGGTGGCAGTGAACCCTTCGGACAGCCTCGGCGCGCACGCCCGCAGCCAGCGCTGGCCCCAGCTCCACTTCGCCAGCCGCGGCCTGCCGGATATCGAATCCCTCCTGCGCACGGCACTGACCGGACAGGCGGTGACGGCGACAGCACTGGTCGGAGGAATCGGCAGACGGCTGGGTTTGCCGCGTTTTGCCAACGCCAACCGCGTGACCCAGTTGCTGGGCGATCTGGGCAGCGGCTTCGCCGGTCTGGAGTTCGACATCGAGGGCGCCGAGCACCTGCAGCAACGACGCCCGGCAATCTTTGTATTCAATCACCAGAGCATGCTCGACGCGATGGTCCTGGCGCACCTGCTGCGCCGGGACGTAGTGCCTTTCTGCAAACAGGAAATGGCGGGAATCCCGGTGCTGGGGTCCCTTCTACAGCAGGCGGGGACCATTTTCGTCGACCGCCAGGCACAGAACCAGACCGCGGTGCTGCAGGAAGCGCAGGCGGTGCTGGCCAGCGGCCGCTCCCTGGTGATTGCACCCGAGGGCACCCGCAGTACCCTGGGGCACATCCAGCCTTTCAAGCACGGAGCATTCCTGCTCGCGCGCAAGGCGGGCGTTCCGATCGTACCCATTGTGCTGCACAACGTTAAAGACGCACTGCCTAAAGGTGGGTTCCTGATCCGCTCCGCAACCATCCGTATCAGCGTGCTGCCGCCGCTGGAGCCCGCCACCATGGGCAGCGTGCGGGATGCCTGCAGCAGCCTGGAGGCGCGCTACAGCAGCATGCTGGGGCAGTCCCCGATCGCAGCCCTGCCCCGCCAGACTGCCGCAACGGCCTGATCAGCCGCGCTGGGTGCCGATCCAGGCGTCCATGCGCCGCTCCAAAGCATCCAGGGGGATCGCCCCGGCGCCGAGCAGGTGGTCGTGGAAAGCGCGGATGTCGAAGCGCTCGCCCAGGTCCTGTTCAGCCCGCGCCCGCAACTCGAGGATTTTGAGCTGGCCAATCTTGTAGGCCAGGGCCTGGCCCGGCCAGCCGATGTAACGGTCAATCTCGTTAATGATGTCGGCCTCGGTCTTGCCGGCATGGGCCTTGAAATAGTCGATCGCCTGTTCGCGGCTCCAGCCAAAATAGTGGATACCGGTATCCACCACCAGTCGCACTGCACGCCACATGTCATAGGTGAGCTGGCCATAGCGGGAGTAGGGATCGGTATACAGCCCCATGTCGTAACCCAGCCGCTCTGAATACAGCCCCCAGCCCTCAACGAACGCAGTTTCACCGCCCATGCTGCGAAACATCGGCAGGCCTTCAAGCTCCTGGGCCAGGGCAATCTGCAGGTGATGCCCCGGCACCGCCTCGTGCACGCTGAGGACCTCCATTTCGTACTTTGGCCGCACTTCCGGACGATACAGGTTGACGTAGTAATAGCCGGCCCGAGTGCCGTTGGCGGCCGGGCGACTGTAGTAGGCCGTTGTGGTGTCCGGCGCGATGGTGTCGGGAATCGCGCGCACACCGTAGGGCATACGCGGCAGCTTGCCAAACAGCTTGACCAGCTCCGGATCGAGCCGCTTGGATATCGCGAGGTAGCCCTCAAACAGCGCTTCCGGTGTGTCGTAGTAGAACTGCGGGTCAGTGCGCAGGAAGTCGTTGAAGGCCTGCAGGTCACCCTCGAAGTCAACGCTGTCCTTGACCTTCTCCATCTCCTCCAGAATCCGCGCCACTTCGATCTTGCCGATCTCGTGGATCTCCTCCGGGGTCATGTCGGTAGTGGTGAAATAACGGGCGAAATAGCGGTACAGTTCCTCGCCACCCGGCAGGCTGCCGATACCGGGTTCATCGCGGCAGGCAGGCAGGTAAACGGAGCTGAGAAAATCGCGGAACTCTGCCAGCGCCGGGTTGACCTGGGTGCGGATCACCTGGGCGGCGTTGCGCCGCAGCTCCGCTGCCTGGGCAGCCGATAGCTCGGGGGGAGCGTTGTGAAACGGTTTGTAGAACGGGCTGTCTTCGGGCGCCCCCACGAGCATGCGGTCGATCTGGGGGGGCACCCGATCCATGACGATGCGGGCCTGGGTGCGCTGCTGCAATATACCCTCCTCCAGCAGTTCCCGGTACTGTAGCAGCAGGTCCGGCAGTGTCTGCAGGCGCACCAGCCAGGCGCGGTAGTCCTGCTCCCCGCGGAAATCGATCTGCTCCGCGAGGGTATGCAAATGCTGCGGGCCCGAACGCATATTGACCGGCATCAGGTGCAGGCCCAGTGCATGGGCTTCGCGCTCTCCCGCAAGGCGCCGCACCAGCATGGCGTGGCTGAGCTGGTCCTGCTCTGGCAGAGCGTCCACCTCGATTGCCGCCAGATCAGCCAGAAAATCGAGGCGGCGGGCGTCCCGGGCGACAAGGGCAGCCAGGCTCATATCTCCCCAGCGATCGTTGCCGCTGCGCTCACCAAGGTGGGTGCGCAGTTCGGGTGACTGATCCAGGGTCCAATGCCAGTGGGCATCGACGATACGCTGGAAGTCTTCTGCCGGAGCGGCGCTCACAAGGGTAGCGCTCCACAGCAGCAGGGCGATGATGAATCGGCTCATGGTGGCCTCCGGTAACGGAAAGGCCGCCATGATAACGCGAATCGGCCTGACGTGCCGGCCCTCAGGCCTGGGGCAGCACCAGGTACTTCTCGCCAGTGGCGCGCCGGTTGTAGGCGGCGATGGCGTCCGGGTGCAGGGCCTCGGCCAGGGACACTTTGCTGGTGTAGTGACTGGCGAAAGTGGTTTTGATCTCTGCCGCAACCCGCGCCCGCATCTCACCGGCCTTCTGCATCCCGACCTTCTGCAGGAACAGCGGCAGCAGCCAGCCGCCGATATTCCACGCAAACCCGAAGTTGCGGGTCAGCACGGTTGGTCCCAGGTCGAGGGCGCCGTAGATATAGAGCTGCTTGAAGGTGTTGGAGCCATAACGGTTGTACTCGGTCATCTTGCGGGCGGCGACGGCTTCCATGCTGTTGAGTATGGTGCCGCCCAGCTTGCCGCCGCCGACGGCGTCGAAGGCCAGGGTGGCGTCGGTAATGTCCAATGCCGCGAGCAGCTGCTGCTGGAAATCCCCGGCTTCGGAGTTGACCACATGCTCTGCATTCTGCTGCTGCAACAGGGCTGCCTGCTCCTCCTTGCGCACAATGTTCACCAGCGGAATGCCGTCGGCGATGCAGAGTCGATTGAGCATCTGCCCGAGATTGGAAGCTGCGGCGGTATGCACCAGCGCGCTATGGTTCTCCAGGTGCAGGGTTTCCACCATGCCCAGCGCGGTCATCGGGTTTACAAAGCAGGAGGCGCCCTCCTCCGCGCTGGTGTCATCATTCAGCACCAGGCAGGCCTGGGCGCTGACACAGCGATACTGACCAAACATTTCGCCGCCAAACACACCCACGGTCTTGCCCAGCAGAGCCTGGGCCGTGTCGGAACTACCGGCAGCGATCACTTCGCCGGCACCTTCGTTGCCCGCAGGCAGCGCCTGGCCCACTCGGGCCTGGACAATGCGCATGGCCGCTGGAGGAATATCCGCAGTCACCACCGGCCGCTCCGGCGTGCCGCTGAGCCGCGCCGTGCTCATGTCGGCCGGACCGAACAGCAATGCGAGATCGGAGGGATTGATCGGGGCTGCCTCCACCCGGATCAACACCTGGTCCGGCCCCGGCTGCGGGACGGGGGCATCTTCCAGCCACAGGGTCAGGGTATTGTCGTCGTTGACGCGGGTGCGGAGCTGTAGTCCGGTGTCGGCCATGGTTTTATCCTCTATCGGTGTACTGGCAAGGGGCTGCCACTATAGCGGATACTAGACTACTGCGCCGCCCCCAAAACCTTCGCCAGCACAGGAACGGACACCGCGTTGATGAACACATTGCAGGAGTTGACCCGCATCGTGCAGGCCGCCGCCCAGGCGGACCAGACCGAAGACCAGGTCAAGCTGATCGTGGAAGCGATCCACCGCGCCATCAACGTCGACGTCTGCAGCCTGTATATTGCGGCCGCAGACGGCACCATGGTACTGGTGGCCAGCCACGGCCTGGACCCGCAGGCGGTCGGTTACAGCCGTCTGGCGCCGGGGCGCGGTCTGGTCGGCCGGGTCGCCCAGAGCCGGCACCCCATCAACGTCGCCGATGCCGCCTCACACCCGGATTTCTGCTACCTGGCGGAAACCCGGGAAGATGAGTTTCGCAGCTTCTGCGGGGTCCCGGTGGTGCGCGCCGGCGCCGTGGTCGGTGTCCTGGTAGTGCAGTCCCGGGAAGGGCGGGTGATGTCCGCAGACGAACAGGCCTTTCTCGTTACCCTTTCCACCC
>JBGTGB010000041.1:0-2405 GCA_041746975.1 Haliea sp.
GGCCGAGTTCCACGTTACCATCGAGGCCGATCAAACCCGTTACCCGGTGCTGCTGAGCAACGGCAACCCGCTGGCGCTGGAGACTCTGGGCAACGGCCGCCACCGCGCCAGCTGGCACGACCCGTTTCCCAAACCCGCCTATCTGTTTGCCCTGGTGGCGGGTGACCTGCGCCATATTGAGGATCAGTTCCGCACCGCCAGCGGTCGTGATGTCACCCTGCGCATCTATGTCGAAGAAAAGGACCTGGACAAGTGCGACCATGCCATGCTCTCGCTGCAGCAGTCCATGCGCTGGGATGAAGAGGTGTACGGTCGCGAATACGACCTCGACGTCTTCAACATTGTCGCCGTCGATGATTTCAACATGGGCGCGATGGAGAACAAGGGGCTCAATATTTTCAATAGCTCCTGTGTGCTGTGCAGCCCTGACACCACGACCGATGCCGGCTTCCAGCGGGTACAGTCCATCGTCGCTCACGAATACTTCCACAACTGGTCGGGCAATCGGGTCACCTGCCGGGACTGGTTCCAGCTCAGCCTCAAGGAGGGCTTCACCGTGTTCCGGGATGCGGAGTTTTCCGCCGACATGACCTCGCGCACGGTCAAGCGGGTGGAGGACGTGAACGTACTGCGCAGCGCCCAGTTCGCTGAAGACGCCGGCCCCATGGCGCATCCGGTGCGGCCCGATTCCTTTGTCGAGATCTCCAACTTCTACACCGCGACCATCTACCAGAAGGGCGCGGAGGTAGTGCGCATGATTCACACCCTGCTGGGCCCGGAGCGCTTCCGCCAGGGCTCGGACCTGTATTTTGAGCGCCACGACGGTCAGGCAGTGACCTGCGAGGATTTTGTACTGGCGATGGAGGAAGCTTCGGGCATGGACCTCACCCAGTTCCGGCGCTGGTACTCTCAAGCCGGCACCCCCAGGGTGAGTGCAACAGGTGAATATGATGCCGGGCAGCAGCGCTACACCCTGACTCTGCGCCAGAGCACGCCGCCGACACCCGGGCAGCCTGAGAAGGCGCCATTGATGATTCCCATCTCTCTCGGCTTGCTGGGCGCGGCGGGGAATCTGCCGCTGCGGAGGGCTGCTGAGACGCCGGATACGGAGACTGCGGATAACACCCATCGGGTGCTGGTGCTACAGGAGGAAGAGCAGACTTTCTGCTTCGAGGGCATTATGGAACCGCCGGTGCCGGCGCTGTTGCGGGGTTTCTCCGCGCCTGTGCGCCTTGACTGCGACTTCAGCAGCGCTGACCTCTGCGCCCTCATGAGCAGGGAGGAGGATGGCTTCGTGCGCTGGGATGCTGCCCAGCAGCTGGCCCTGCGCGTGCTGGGAGAGGCCCAGGAGCAGTTGGCGGCCGACGCCCCGGTGGCAGTCGACCCCCTGTATCTGGAAGCCTGCGGACAGCTGTTGGCGGACACCTCGCTGGATCCGGCCATGGTCGCAGAAATGCTGCGCCTGCCCGGCGAAAGCTATCTCGCAGAGCTGGCTGCGCCGCATGGCGGTGCTGATGTGGACGCTATACACGCGGCCCGTAACGCCGTCCGCGAGGCGCTGGCGCAGCACCACCAGGCCGCTTTTCTGGCCTGTTACCAGCGCCTGACAAGCAGTGAACCGTACGCGCCAGATTCCGCCCAGATCGGCGCCCGCAGCCTGCGCAACACCTGTCTGGATTATCTGGCACTGGCCGGGGATGAGGGTCTGGAACTGGCGGCGGCGCAGTTTGCCGACGCCAGCAACATGTCTGACCGGCTCGCCGCACTGCAGGCGCTGGCCTTCCATGGCAGCGCCGATCAGCGCAACGCGACGCTGGAGTGGTTCTACCAGGACTGGCAGCACGAGACCCTGGTGGTCAACCAGTGGCTGCAGGTGCAGGCGACGCTACCCGGGGCGGATACCCTGGCCCGGGTGCAGCGCCTGCTTCAGCATCCGGCCTTTGACAGCCGTAACCCGAACAAGCTGCGCGCCCTGATCGGCGCCTTCAGCGGTGCCAATCCGGTTAACTTCCATCGCGCCGACGGTTCCGGCTATCGCTTCCTCGCGGACCGGATCGAAGAACTTGATGCCCGCAATCCGCAGATCGCAGCTCGCCTGCTGACGCCCCTGACCAAATGGCGCAACTACCGGGGCCGGGAGGAGCTCATGCGCGCCCAGTTGCAGCGCCTGGCGGCCCTGCCGAACGTTTCCCGGGATGTGTATGAGGTGCTGGACAAGGCGTTGGCCGCCTGAGGGCGCTGCCCCGAGGCGTGGAACTCAAGTCCCGCGGGGATAGAGCGTGAGGGCGTCACTGCCATTGTCGACCTCGCGTTGCGGGCGGTCTTCGCGCAGGCGTGTCACCGCGGCGAGCAGTGCCGCACCGTCCCAGTCGCTGCCACCGTCCCGGTACAGTGCCCGATCCAGC
>JBGTGB010000042.1:0-20890 GCA_041746975.1 Haliea sp.
GAACTCGGCCCGCCAACCCAGACCGCCTACTTCTCTCGATGAAGGGCCTAGCCTTCCGCAGCGCCTGTAGCTTGCCGCTGCCCGTCAAACACCTGGTAATTGTTGCGACCCTGATCCTTGGCGCTGTACATGGCGGCGTCAGCGCTTTGCATTAGCGTGTCTGCATCGAGCCCATTTTCCGGGTAAACACCAATGCCGATACTCAGGGTGACCTCGAGCTCGTGGCCATTGATGTAGCGCGGCTCGGCGAACTTGGCCAGCAGTTTTTCCGCGACATGGGCCGAATCCAGCTTCTCCTCAATTTCGGTCAACAGGATCACGAACTCGTCACCGCCGTGGCGACTGACCGTGTCCGTGGTGCGCACGCAGGAGAGGATGTCTTCCGCGACCTCGCGCAACAGCTGGTCGCCGATCGCGTGGCCATAAGCGTCATTGATTTGCTTGAAGTAGTCGAGATCCAGAAATAGCAGCGCAAGTTGCTTGCCGTGCCGATTGGCCATGCCGATAGCCTGGGTGAGTCGCTCCATAAGCAGCACGCGATTGGGCAGGCAGGTCAGGGAGTCATGCTGGGCGAGGTGGCTCATTTTCTTCATGACCGCGAGTGATTGGCGCGCATCGTGAAACACGATCACCGCACCCGCCATTTTCCCCTCGCGGTTGTGGATAGGAGCCGCTGAATCCTCGATCTCCAGGTCAGTGCCGTCGCGCCGGATAAGTACGCTGCCCAGGGCCAGCTCCACAATCTGGTCCTGGTTGATGGCTCGCATGGAGGGGCTCATCTCCGGCTCCCGGGAGGTGCCATCGACAATGCAGAAGACCTCTTCGACCGGTCGTCCCACCGCCAGCGAGCTGGACCAGCCGGTCAAGGTCTCCGCCACTTTGTTCAGATAGATAATGACCCCCTTGGGATCGACAACAAGTACCGCATCGCCGATGGCGTCGAGAGTGATCTGTGCCATGTCTTCAAAAGAAACATCGCCAAACGCGTCAGATGCCCGCTCACGGTTCCGCGCGGCGCGGGGTTCATCCGAAAACGGCTCAAACCGCAGGAGACCCTCCCAGCTGCAATTGCTATCTATCGTGTGCGCGCATTGGTAGCGCCGGACCGGCAGTAACAGGCTTGCTATCCGATCCAGCGGATGACGCCGGATCCGGAACACGGGGCTATGGCATCGGGGACACGCCGGGCTGCTGGTGGCTGGGACCGGGCCGACCATTAGCTTGGGTGTCAGGGGCTTGAATGTGTTCGCGGTCTTGGCCATGTGGGCCATGCTAGAGAGGCGCAACCAGCCGGTCTGTTCGGGAACCCACGCAAGCGTGTGCGGTTTACCGGGTCTTCTGCGGCCTGCTGGTCAACAACCTGTCCGACTCGCGCTTGACCACGGCGTAGCACTCGCAGCTCAGCTCTTCCAGTCGGGGTCGGTCCAGAACCTTTACCCGACCACGCTTGTATGAGATCACGCCGGCCTTTTGCAGCTTGCCTGCTGCCTCGGTTACGCCCTCTCGCCGCACCCCAAGCATATTCGAGATCAGCTCCTGGGTCATGACCAGGTCGGGACCGTTCAGGCGATCCAGGGACAGCAGCAACCAGCGGCACAGCTGCTGATCGATGGAATGGTGACGATTGCATACCGCGGTCTGGGCCATTTGGGTAATCAGTGCCTGGGTATAGCGCAACATAAGGTAAAGCAGCTCGCCGTGGCGGTTGAACTCCTCCTTGAGCCGCGAGCCCAGCAGACGATAAGCGTGCCCGGCACTTTGCACGATGGCACGACTGGGTGTGCTGTCACCTCCCATGAACAGGGAGACGCCGACAATGCCCTCCTTGCCCACAACCGAGATCTCTGCCGATTCGCCACTTTCCATGACATAGAGCAGAGAGACGATGCTGTCGATGGGGAAATAGACGTGCCGCAAGGTATCACCGGATTCATACACCGCCTGGCCCAGGGGCAGCGGCACCAGTTCCAGATGGGGGAAAATTCGCTCGCGCACCTCCGCAGAAAGGCTTTCCAGGAGCAGGTTCTGCTCCGGACACTGATTTAATGCGGCGGCTGGAATCATGCCGCGAACTTCCTCAAGCACAGAAATTTGATCATAGAGATTACTTTGGGCCTCTCAGCTTGGTCCAAGTCATATCCAGTATAGACTATGAGCGCTTGCAGACAGTGCGATAACGTACATGGAATTGCTGGCAAGCGCCAGATGACCGGCGGCTACCGTCATTCTCCAGATCGCCCCTACGTTTTCCGTGAGCAGAGGTATTATTGGCGGACGGAGCTTCGATCGTATGTGCGGAAGCGCACAGAGACCGCTGCCAAGTTTGAATCCCAACTGCAGGTGGATGATCTGCTCAAGATGGTGGCCTACGAGATTGGCGTTCCGACGTCTGTTGATTATCTTCTCTACCTGGCTCTGACGCGGTTAACGCAAATTTTCGGTGCAACGTGTTTCAGCGTACATACACAAAATTTTCAGCGTTCTAACATCCCGCCTCTGTTGCTGATTGTGCATGGAGGTTGCCACAATGTTCGCGGGAAATCTGGTCGGATTACGGCGCCTGAACCACCGGCTGCATGTCACTTACTCCTGGTTGTTGGTGCTGGATGCCGCGCTCTTTTTTGCCTCCTGTTATCTGGCAACCTGGTTGTATTATCTGCCGACTCAGGTGGCGCTTGCGGAGCATCTTGCGACCCTTCCCCACGAGGCCATGGTTTTCACTGGCGTGACGATCCTGGCCATGCTCTCCATGAGGCTTTACCAGCCGCGTCTGCGTGAGCGCGCCAACGGCATTTTGCTGCGTACGGCCGGGGCCTTTGTGCTAATGATCAGCAGCATGATGCTGGTTATTTATCTGGCACCCGGTCTGCATCTGGACCCGGGGGTATTGCTCTATGCCGCAGCGCTGGCTTTTGTTTCAAGCCTGCTGACCCGTGAGTTGTTCAGCACGACGGTGAGGCAGGAACAGTTCAACCGCCGGGTGCTGGTACTGGGCACCGGGCGCGTGGCCGGCAACATAGCGCACAAGATGCGCCGCACCAGCGACCATCATGGATTCTGCATCTGTGGGTATCTGCGTGTGCCTGGCGAGACCACCGCAATCGAGTCGGTCAAAATCCTCAGCACCAAGCAGCCCCTGTTCGAATACGTGCGCCAGAACAATATCCATCAGGTGGTGGTGGCGCTGGATAGTCAGCATAACAGTAACCTGGCGGAGGAATTGCTTCGCTGTCGCATGTTCGGGGTGTCGGTGTTGGGTATTCTCGATTTCTTTGAGCAGGAGGCGGGCAAGGTGCTGGTGGAAGAGGCATCCCCGGAGTGGTTCATCTTCGCCCATGGCTTCAGGCGTCAGCTGGCGGGCGGGCTTATAAAAAGGTCGTTCGATCTCTGCGCAGCCCTGGCGCTGCTGCTGCTCACCTGGCCAGTGATGTTGCTCACCCTGCTGGCGATCAAGCTGGAAGACGGCGCCAGCGCTCCGGTGATCTTCCGGCAAAAGCGTGTGGGGCTGCACGGCGCAGTGTTCAATGTGATGAAGTTTCGCAGCATGTCGGTGGATGCGGAAAGCGACGGCAAGGCGCGCTGGGCGTCGGCAAACGATGCCCGGATTACCCGGGTTGGCCACATTATCCGGAAATTGAGGATCGATGAGTTGCCGCAGATTATCAATGTGTTGAGAGGGGACATGGCCCTGGTGGGTCCGCGCCCCGAGCGCCCCGAATTTGTCAGTCAGCTGGCCAGGGAAATCCCCTTTTTTGACAAGCGTCACGGTGTCAAACCCGGCATAACCGGCTGGGCGCAGCTCAACTATCCCTATGGTGCGTCAGTAGACGACGCCAAACACAAGCTGGAGTTTGATCTGTACTACGTCAAGAACCAGAGCATGTACCTGGACTTTATGGTCCTGCTACAGACCGTTGAAGTCGTGCTGTTTGGCAAGGGCGCGCATTAGTCGTATTCAGGTATTTGAGTCCTGCCGCAACTCCTTCTCCAGTTTTTTGGTCACTGTGATATCGAGCAGGGTGATGACTACCCCGTCGATCACATTGTCCAACCGCCGATAGGGCATGATCCTCACTGTAAACCAGCGACCATCCGTGGCGAGGATCTGCTTCTCGGAGAATGCGAGCGTGCGCAAGGTCTCCAGCGCATCACTCTGGAGGTCGGTGTACTGGAGATTGCTGGTGAGGTCGCTGAGTGGCCGCCCCAGGTCGCTCTCGCGAATATTGATGATTTTGGTTGCCCGGTCTGTATAGCGCCTGACGTTGAGGTCCTGGTCGAGAAACAGGATTGCAATCTCGATGCTGTTGAGCAAATTACGCATATCGCTCTGGGCCAATGCGAGATCATCCAGCTTGGACTGCACCTCGGCATTGATGGTCTGCAGTTCCTCGTTCATCGACTGCATTTCTTCCTTGGACGTGGTGAGCTCCTCATTGGTGGACTGGAGTTCTTCGTTGGTGGATTGCAATTCCTCATTCGAAGACTGCAGCTCTTCCTTGGTGGCGCGCGCTTCCTCGCGCAGATTCTGTATTTCATCATGGCAGTGTTGCAGTTCGGCTTCGTGCGAGCTCGCCAGCGGTGCATCTCCCTTTTTGGAGGCGTCCCTGGCCGTCGTCTGGACGATATCGCGGAATATGATCATGATTGCGCCGCGCGGGTTATCGGGCAGGCGCAAAGCCTGTACCGTGATATCGACATACTGTTCGCCGCCGCCCGGCAGCTCCACGTGCAGTCCGTGCAGGTTCTGCGTCTCGCCCTCGGCGGCCAGCTTCTTCAGGGCGGCACTGATAGTTGATCGCAGCCCCTCACGCACCATGGCGTGGAGATTCCAGTTGGCTTTCCCCGTGGCGGGCTCGAGGTACTTGCCGGTGCGGCCACTGATATAGAGAATGTCTCCGTCTTCATTGATGACGACCGCGGAGGGTGCAAAAACCTGCAGCAGAACCTGGTCGGCAGTGGTCTGCAGGTTATCGCTAGGGGGAGGGGTAGTGGACACGGTTTGCTCCCTGACTGTTTTTAACAGTGGTGGAAAAGAACTCAGCAGAAAATCGGCCCGCCTGCTGGAGACATCATCCTGGCGTCGGTACAGGCGCAGCTTGGATTCTGAGGGCGTGAACAGCCGGGCATCCCGCCCAACCGTCTCGGCACTGCCCAGCAGCAGCACCCCGTCCCGCCGCAGGCTGTAGTGGAACAGCGGTATGATACGGTGTTGCAGGTTGGAATCGAAATAGATCAACAGATTCCGGCAGCAAATCAGATCCAGCCTGGTAAAGGGCGGATCCAGTATCACATCCTGCTGGGCAAACAGGACCATGTCCCGAATGTCGCTGTTGATCTGGTAACTGTCGGTATGGGCACTGAAAAAATGCGTCAGCCGCGTTGCTGACACCTCGGCCTGGATTGCAGTCGGATAGCGCCCGCGGCGGGCCGTGTCGATGGCCGACCGGCTCAGGTCCGTGGCAAAGATTTGCAGGGAGTGATCCCGGAACCTACTGTGCTGGCGAGTAACTTCATTGAAGGTGATCGCCAGCGAATAGGCCTCCTCACCCGTCGAGCAGCCGACCACCCAGGCCCGCAGTCTGCTGACGTCGCTGCGCTGGGCGAGCAGCTCCGGCAGGGTGACCGTGGCCAGGTGCTCCCACACGGCAGGGTCCCGGAAAAAACTGGTGACCCCGATGAGCAGTTCGTTGAAAAGCAGGTCTATCTCTTGGTCGTTGGAACCCAGATAGGTAGCGTACTCCTCGTAGGTGGCGATCGCGTGGATCGCCATGCGTCGTTCCAAGCGCCGGTGCAGCGTGCTGCGCTTGTAATGGGAAAAATCGTGCCGGGTTCGTCGCAGCAGCAGATTGAAGACAGTCTCCAGGGGCTCGCTCTCTGTTTCTTCCCCTTGGGCGACAGCGTACGGATCCGGAAGCTGGGCGATGTAGGCCAGAATCCGCGTGGGCAGTTCTTCCGCCGGTGCCACGATATCCACGCATTGAGCGGCGATGGCACTCTTGGGCATTGAGTCGAATTGCGCAGTATCCGGGCTCTGCACGACCGTCAGACCGCCCACAGCCCTGACTGCCTGCAGCCCCACCGTGCCGTCGGAACCCATGCCGGAAAGCACTACGGCGATGGCGCGTTCACCCAGCTCGCCCGCGAGGGAAGAGAACAGCACGTTGATTGGCAACTGCTGACCCCGGGGCTTCACAGGTCGTCTGCTCTGCAGCATGCCGTCGCTGATGCTGAGTTCACTGTTGGGCGCGATTGTGTAGACGGAGTCGGGCTCGATACGCATATTCTGGCGCGCTTCGAGTACCGGCATAGACGTAACCCGCTGCAGGAGTTCCGCCAGCATTGTTTCGTGGGTGGGGTCAAGATGCTGCACGACGATATAAGCCATGCCGCTGCGTGCAGGAATGTTGCCGAGGAATGCCTCCAGGGACTCCAGGCCTCCAGCGGATGCTCCGAGGCCGACGATGAGGGTCCCCGGGGCCGGGGGCGCGGGAGGAGAGACGGCGGGAGTCAGGGCAGCCACTGCAGCGAGTCGCCAATCAGGCCTAACCGGCACCACTGCCTTTAATGCAGGTCAACAGGACATAGCCGCGGCCTGGCAAGATGGCGGCCTGGATCTGCAAAGGTGCGGCTCCACCCTGGTCAGACTGCGCATGCACGGTACAGGAAGCCCTGCTCTCGCTCCGCTCTACCCGCTGCAGTAAATCGCGGAGCAGTGGGCGGGATTCCGGTGTCAGGAGAGTGTCGATCTGCCGTCCCTCCAGCTCCTCCCGCTCGAATCCGAACAGCTCTGCGGCGGCAAAATTGCCCTCGACGACAGTGCCGTCCGGCTCGAGGAAAAAGTAGCCCGACGGAGCGTATTCATACAGTGCCCGGTAGCGGCTAAGATCCTCCACCAGCACCAGCTCATTGGTTGCAAGCTCTTCGTTCTGCAGGTCCAGCTCTACCTGGTGAACCTGCAGTTCATGCAGCAGCTTGAGTGCATCCTCTGCAGTCTGGGGATTGCTGGATAGACGATGCAGCATGCGCAGGGCATCTACACCCATGGTCCAGTGCGTAGTTGGCGGCATCTTGCCCGCCTTCAGCTGCGCCTCTGCCTTGTCACGCAACTGGGTAAAGACGGTCGAGTCATCAATGGAAATCGACATACGGTTAGGATCCTGGCTCACTGAGCGACCCTTCATGATAGCCCATCGCGACCGTCAATAATATCGGTTAGCGCACGCTAGCTCGCGCGCGTTTCGAACTCGAGTTCCGGGTATCCCTGATTGGCGGATTCGTCCATTCTGTCGTAATAATTGTTGGCTCCGCCGAAATAGATCAGTACGCGCGGGGCCTTGTCTTCGAGGTTGGCGCCCATCATCCAGGAGTTCACCTTGTCACCCTCGGCCATCAGCGTCTGCCTGTGAATATCCGCAGTGTGCGTGGTCCACTCGTCCTCGGCTTCCTGCCGCGGCTTGACCACATCGTAGCCTTCGCTCTCCATTTTCCTGATGCAGTTGCTGATCCAGATCACGTTCTGCTCGATGGATGTGGGCAGGTTGGCAAAGGGTGCCTGGGGGCCGGTGACGATAAACATGTTGGGGAAATCCGCCACGCAGACGCCCATGATTGACTTGGACTGCTGCTGCCACTTCTCCCGCAGCGTCTGGCCGCTGACTCCGCGAATGGGGAACGCTTCCAGGGCGCCGGTATAGGCCCTGAAGCCTGTGGCCAGCACAATGATGTCAAATTCATGGTGACCTTCTGTGGTGCGCACGCCCGTTTCGGTGATCTCGACAATGGGTGCGCGATCCTTGATATCGATCAGGTGCACATTGTCGCGGCTGTAGGCTTCCAGGTAGCCGTGGTCCAGAGGCGGGCGCTTGGCGAACAGCGGATAATCCTCAAGCTTGGGCACCAGAATATCTGCGATGGCGGGATCTTCGATCCGCTCCCTCATCTTGTCGATGATGAACTGCGAAGCCATCTTGTTCGCTTCCGGGCTGGACAACAGGTCTTCGAAAGTCTCGAACACCCAGCGGAAGCTGCCGGTCCATTTTTCCTCGAAGATGCGCTGCCGTTCCTCTGCCGGGGTGTCGACGGCCATGCGACCCTCAGCAGTGTCAAAGGCCATGCCAAACATGTGATTGCGACACTTGGCGACGATACCGTCGTAGTTGTCCTTGATCTCCTTCTCCCACTCCGGCGTCATCGGCTGCTGCATGGCAGGGAGGATGAAGTTCGGGGTGCGGTGGAAGACCGTCACGCTGCCGGCCGTTTGCGCCATGATCGGCAGCATCTGCACGGTGGTTGCGCCGGCACCAATAATGCCTACGCGCTTGCCCGCATAGTCGAGGCCTTCCTGGGGCCAGCGCGCGGAGTGGAACAGGGGGCCCTTGAACGTGTCCATGCCCTTGATTTTCGGGATTACGGGCTCCGAAATCATGCCCATACCGCTGATGAAATATTTGCAGGTAAAAGTCTCCCCTGAACCGGTGGTGACCAGCCAGTGCGCGCTGTCCTGCTGGTACTCCGCGCTGACGATTTCGGTATTCAGCTGAATGTGGGGCCACATATCGCACTTGTCGGCCACATAATGAAAGTAGTTGTGGGTCTCTTTCCAGTCTGGGTAGCGCTGAGTCCAGGACCACTCCTGCAGGAGTTCCCTGGAAAAGGTCAGACAGTAGTAGTAGCTTTCACTGTCGGTCATGGCGCCCGGGTAGCGGTTCCAGGTCCAGGTTCCACCAATGTCGGATGCCTTGTCGAACACGCGGATGGACAATCCTGCCTCACGTATATAGTGAATGAGGGCGAGACCGGCAAAGCCGGCGCCAATCGCGATGGCATCGTAATCAGTTTGCTGGGTTGTCATGCTGGAAGTCCTCATCTTATTGGTGTCGGCGCCGACCAAATATGGCTGATTTGGGTAGCGGTCGGCAACCCGGGAGAGAAAGATAGTATACTTGCTAGCCGCAAACAAGCAAATAAATGAAGCCTGCGCCGCCGGGGCTTGAGAACTGTCTCAATGGATTTATCGGGGTCCGTCGGTGACGGTTGCACCTGCAGTCGCGGGCGCGCATTCACCCTGTTGGAGGCTGTCGTCCAGCGCTTCTATCTCAGCGCGGGTCCGGGCGAGCACCCCGGTAAGAGCAGCCGCATCTGCCATGCGTTCGGCAAGGCCGATCTCGGTTCTGGCCGCGGCCAGGCAGCCTCGCTCTTGCAGTATGTGCGCCAGGTTATTGTGGCCGGCCGCGGAGGGTGCCAGTTGCAGTGCCCGGCGCAGGGCCGATTCCGCAGCCGCGAGATCGTCCTGGGCATAGCGGGCGTTGGCCAGAGCCTGCCAGGGCAGAGGCTGCCCCGGCCAGCGCGCCGTTGCAGCCTCGTAGGCCTGTAGCGCCAGCTCGGGCCTGCCGAGTTCCTCGAAGTCACTCGCGGTCCGAAGCCAGTGCGCAGGCTCAGCCGTGGACGGGGGTGCGGTCGGCAGAACTGTCACCATTGCCCAGTTATCCGCCCGCGCCCAACTACCCTGGAATCGCACCCGGTGCATGCGCAGGCGTGCATTGGTGCCGGAGCGAAGGAGGAGGGTGTCTGCTGCGGCGTCGTATCCGATCACCACCGCGTAGTGCCATTGCGGCAGAATATTGAGCCCCAGATTTTGCAATACCAGTACCGGCGTGCCTTGGCTCACTTCTGTCAGGAGGGCGTGTAGATCTGGCTGTAGCACATAGGGCATGCGGCCATAGCGGCGGGTCGTCGCAACAATTTCCGCTTGCAGGCTTCCTTGGCGACTGGGCAAATAGATAAGGGGAACCAGTGTCTCGGGGTCGGTATCCAGTCCACCCGCGGCCAGAACGGTCGCGAGAGCTGCTGGCCCGCACTGGTATTCATCCTGGGGAAAAAACGGCGTGTCGCTGAGTTCAATACTATCGGCGGCCAGGCCGTACTCACGCAGGGAAGGCCCGCTGGCACAAGCAGCGAGCATCAGGACAGCGAGCATGACCAGTAATTTCAAACCTTACTGGATATGTTGGTAATCCCGAGTATTTCCAGCAGAAGAATGATAACCAGGACTGCGACTATTACACCGAGGGCGCCACCTGCCGGTGCGTCCTCTATGTTCATGGCCAGCTGCTGCAACTGGGCATCAGTCAGGGATGCCACCCGCTCGGCGGCCACCACTGGATCCACGCCCATGGCTTCCATTTGTGAGCGCACTTCTTCCTGGGCCAGATAGGTCTCCACCATTTGTACCTGAGTGCTACGTTCTTCCTGTTGGAGCATTGTGGGGGTGTCCACCATCTCGGCACGCAATGTGATCGGAGCGCAGACAATGGCGGCGGTTAACATGCAGTTCATTAGCAAACGGAATTTCATCGGTTCTTCCTCAGGGTAACGGCTCTGTGCGGATGATGCAGTGTTCCCCCGGTCATATCAGTCCGTCAGCGCACATAGGGTTCGAGCCCGGCTTCTGAATTATTCATGCCGACAAGGTGTGCCAGCGTACAGACCTGTATCTGGCCGAATTCCATTATGGAAAGGCTGCGGTCCGGCAGGATGGTTCCCGACTTTCATCGGGGAACTGAACTTAAGGAGAGAGATCATGGGTGTAGGAACAATTCTTTTAGTCTTGCTGATACTGGTATTGATTGGGGTCATTCCCACTTGGTCCCACAGTCGGAACTGGGGCTACGGTCCAAGCGGCGCCATCGGCGTGGTGGTATTGATTCTGGTTGTTTTACTTTTGATGGGGAGAATATGATGAACTACGAAACATCCATGGATTCCGCCAGCAGGCAGCTGGCCGCCGATTTCAAGGCAGTCGTGGCCGATGCCGAGGCACTGATAGCGGCGACCGCCGATCAAAGTGATGAAAAGCTGGCCGAGATCCGGGCCCGTGCGGAAGAGTCCGTAAGGGTTGGCAAGGCCGCGCTTGCGGAAATGCAGACGACTATGGTGATGAAGTCGAAGCAGGCAGCGGACGCCGTTGATGTCTATGTTCACGAAAGCCCCTGGCAATCCATAGGTATCGCCGCTGGCGTCGGCTTCTTCGTTGGCCTCACGATGAACAACCGCTGAGTCCATGCTAGAAGATTCGAATCGGCAAAAAAAGGGACTTCTGGGGTCAGTTCTCACGCTGACCGACAGTCTGCTGGGTGTCGCCCATACCCGCTTCGAGCTGCTTATCAATGAGCTGGAGGGTGAGAGAACCTCTTTACTGTCCTGGCTGATATTGATGCAGGTGATGCTTTTTTGCGTCGGGATTGGTGTGGTGCTGGCGACGATGGTGCTCGTTCTGGCTGTGGATGAGTCCTATCGCGTGCCGGTGCTGGCAGCGATAGCCATCGGATTTATTGGCACAGGGATTGTCGCTGGCTGGAACGCCCACCGGACCATGCAGAGCAGGCCGAAGATCTTTGCAGCCAGCTTGGCGGAACTCAAGCGCGATCATATCCGGCCCGATACGCAGTTATGAGCGCGGAGTACGAGGATATTCTGGCGCGGAGGCGGGTCCTGCTCGGGGAAATAGCCCGGCAGCGTCATTCACTGGGGCAGCAGGTCGAGTTGTTTGCCGCTCCCCTGGCTGTGGTTGATCAGGGCCTCGTGGCCGTCCGCTTTGTCCAGCGCCATCCCCTACTGGTGGCGGGAGCGGCTTCAGTCCTGCTGACTCTGGGCCGCCGTGGGAACTGGTTTGGTCGAGGCCTGGTTGCCTGGCGGATGATCAGTGAGTTCGGTCGCATACGGGGAATCAACCTGTTTTAGCTTTACTCGTGCTGGTCGGCACGTGCCAGTTCCGCATCGCGATCTGCGGCAAGCTGCGCTTTTTCGCCAGCGAACTCAGCGTCGGCCTGACCATGGCAAGCCTGCTTGTCTACTATGTCCTCCGAGACATCGCACTTTTCGATTTCGATGGCGTAATGGGACTCAGCCGCAGTCTGGGCAATGCTGAAATCAGCGCGTGCTTTGGCGACAATCGCATTGGATTCTGCTTTGACAAGCTTTTCCCGGGAGATTTCGGTACTGCTGGCGTAGTCTTCCCTGTCCGCAGTGGTGTCCGCCTTTGAGGCTTCATGTTCTGCGTCCGCATCCTTCCTGTCCTCCCGGAAATCCTCGAATGCATCGGAGCGCGCCTCCGCTGCGTCGGCGGCCGTAGTCGAGGTGCTTTGACCGCAGGCTGCAAGCGCAAGGCCGATACCTGCCGTGGCTACCAAGGCTAGAAATTGATTGTTCATTGTACGTACTCCTGATTGAAAGTATGCCCCAGGCGGGTATATGCCCCGGGGTCAAGGCAACAGGCGGGCATACCCGTCCACCACGGTGTTGTAGCAATCACAGGACTCGGCTTCGAGGGCCTTGCGGTCCAGGATGGAGATATTGCCCCGGGTGTAATGGATAATGCTGCGCCGTTGCAAATGGCCTGCGGCGATGGTTACTCCCCCTCGTTGCACACCCAGCATATCGGCGAGAACCTGGTGGGTCAGATGGAAGTGGTCGCTGTGGGCGCGGTCGTGCACGGTTAATAGCGCACGGGCCAGCCGCGCAGCGACATCATGAAACCTGAAGCAGGTAGCAGTCTGGGTAAGCTGCAGAATCATCACGTAGAGATAGTGCTTGAAATTGCGCGCCGCGACCGGACATTCTTCCAGAAGCTCGAGCAACTCCTCGGGCCGCATGCGCAGCGCGGTACCCGAGGTCTGCACCAGGCTACGCTCGGGCGCCAGGTTGACACCGAGGAGGACGGTCACGCCGAGCATGCCCTCATTGCCAATCTGCTCGGTTTCGATGGACTGATGGCCTTTAAGCTCCTTCACCAGGCTGATCACCCCGGTCACGGGAAAATAGACATGCTGGTGCGGCTGCTCCGATTCACACAACACGTCACCGGCTTGCAACTCAACGTGCTCGACGTGAGCCATGAAACGGTCGTGCTCCCGCGGCGGTAACTTCTCTAGAAGTCGGTTGGCAACGGCCGCTGTTGCGGGCAGCGTGCGGGAGATCTCCATTGTCACCTGATGCCTCTTCGCCGTGAATAGGGGGTGTGCGTGGGCTCTTGGGAGCGAGCCTCGCACCCCACCGCTCATCCAGTATGCGTGCATAGCGCGCAACTCTCTGTGCGATGCCCCACCAAACACAGGGACTTTGGCAGCTTAAGTTGAGGGCGCGGCGAGTAAAGCGCGATGGCGCACAGACAGCACGAAAGCTGCAGGTGCATGCTTGCGCTGCGATTCAAGTGGCTCCGCGTGCTGGCGCCGACGGCTTCTGCTGGCGTCCCTCGGGGTCTGGCGGTGGTCAAAAAAACCTAACGGCCGCATGGCAGCGGCGGTGACAACGAGGCAGGACAATATGAGCAAGACGCTTACATCTGAAGTGTGCAACCCAAGGCTACCCAAATCCCCCTCTCTGCGGCTCGCAGTCGTCCTTGCCGGGGTGCTCGCTCTCGGCGCCTGTGCTTCAGCGCCCCAGGCGCCCAACCGGTCTTTGCAAGCTGCTGAACAGGCTATCGCCACCGCTGAGCAGGCTCGGGTCGCGGACTATGCTTCGCTGGAATTGAGCCAGGCCCGGGAGAAGCTCGCCGGTGCCCGCCGCGCTGTGCACCAGGAGGAGATGATCGTGGCGGAACGGTTGGCGGACGAGGCGCTGGTCGAAGCGCAGCTGGCGACCGCCAAGGCCAGTGAAATCAAGGCTAAAAAGATCAACGACGACATGCAGGAAAGCACCAGGACACTGATACTCGAAATGGGCCGTGACACAGGGAATCGATAATGAGTACTCGCAAGCGCAAGCAATCTTTCAAACTGCCGCTGGCTGTGGCAATGGCCTCCTTGTTAATGGCGGGCTGTACGCAGTTATCCGCGCCGGAAGGCTCTGCAGAAGTACGCAACAAATTGACCAGGCTTCAGGGCAACCAGGAGCTGGCCAGTCGCGCGCCAGTGTCGATCAAGGATGCGGAACAGGCGGTACGTGCCGCTGAAGTCCCGGAAAAGGACCAGAGTCTTGCTCAACATAGAGTCTTTATGGCGGACCGCAAAGTCGATATCGCCGCGGCCCAGGCGCAAGCCCGCCTGTATGAAGATCAGCGGGCGGAATTGAGTAAGGCGAGTGAGCAGGCGCGCCTCGACGCACGCACGCGGGAAGCCGACCGGGCGCGCCGGGACGCCGGCATGGCCCGCGGGGACGCTGATCGGGCCCGCTACGATGCCAACCGGGCCCGGGAAGAAGCCGCCCTTGCGAACAGGGAAGCCGGCTTTGCCCGCGAGGACGCGGAAGCCGCGCGCTTGAAGGAAGCGGAACTGAGGCGCCAGCTCGAGGAACTCAACGCCCAGGAAACTGCGCGCGGAATCGTCATAACGCTGGGCGATGTCTTGTTTGCAACGGGCCGGGCAGAGTTGACCGGTAACGCGCCAGAGGGCCTCCGCAAGCTCGCCACCTTTCTCGGCGAGTACCCTGACCGCAGCATTGCCATCGAAGGTCATACCGACAGCGTCGGTACCGCGGAGTCCAACTTCAGTCTGTCCCAGCGTCGTGCCGACACGGTGCAGACATACCTCGCCAACCAGGGCGTGGCAAGCAGCCGCATGCGCGCAGTGGGCAAGGGCCAAGGCTCACCCGTCGCCAGCAACGACTCGAGTACCGGCCGGCAACAGAATCGTCGGGTCGAGGTGATCATAGAGAACAACGACAACCGCAACTGAGTCCAGGTCTTTTATTGCCTGGAGGCTGCCGGTCAGGTACTTTCGTGCGTCCATGATGCACGAGGGTGCCTCCGTGAAAACTACCAGCCACAGCCACTGGATGCAACACGCCTTGACGCTGGCCGACCGCGCCGCCGCTGATGGCGAGGTGCCCGTGGGGGCAGTCGTGGTGCGGGGGGGGGAGCTCCTCGGCGAGGGGTGGAACTGCGTTATCGGTAGCCAGGACCCCACGGCGCATGCTGAGATCGTGGCGCTGCGTAACGCGGCTCACGCCGGGCGCAACTATCGCCTGCCGGGGGCCACCCTGTACGTCACGCTCGAACCCTGCAGCATGTGTGCCGGCGAGCTGGTGCACGCCCGCATTGAATTGCTGGTATTCGCGGCCCGGGAGCCGAGAGCGGGAGTGGTGTGCAGCCAGTGCGCCCTGTTGGAGTCGCCCTGGTTTAACCATCAGGTGCAGTGGCTTGAAGGGGTGCTGGCAGAGGCATCCAGCGCCCGCCTGCAGTCTTTTTTCCGGGCTCGCCGACTATAGCGCCAGAAAACGTTTTTCCCGCAGTGCCAGCGGCAGGAATGCATCCGGGTTCAAGGGTGGCCCCGGCTGGATGGCGGGCATGTCCTGCCACTGCAGAATACTGTAGTAGTGGCGGATATTCTGCACAAAGTGGGTTGCCTCGCCGCCACGGGCATAGCCGTAGCGGGTGGTGCGGTAATGCTCACGCTTCTGTAGTAACGGCAGGTGGGCCATGACATCGCTCCACAGGTGCGGATCGCCGCCCATGCGTTCGGTCAGCACCCGCCCATCTTCCAGGTGCGCGAGGCCCAAATTGTAGGACGCCAGCGCCATCCAGGTACGGTCGGGTTCCTGAATGTCCCGCGGCAGACGGCGCTGCATGTCCTTTAGGTAGCGGGCGCCCCCCCGCAGGCTCTGTAGCGGGTCGAGACGGTCCCTGACCCCCATCTCCTTTGCCGTGGGCTGGGTCAGCATCATCATGCCGCGGACTCCGGTCGGCGAGGTGGCCTCTGGCTCCCAGTGGGACTCCTGGTAGGAAATTGCCGCCAGCAGGTGCCAGTCGAGTTGGTACTCTTCGGCGACCTGGCGGATCAGCTCGCGGTACTCTGGCAATTTGCTGCGCATATTGCGCGCAAAGGTATGGGAGCCGATGCGTGACAGCACCGTGGTATGGCCGAAGTGCTGTTCCCGCAGCCGCTCCAGGCTGCCGTCAGCCTGCAGTCGGGCCAGGAACGTGTCGACACGCCGCTGCAGACTGCGGTACTCGGGGCCGGGCGGCAGATACCAGACCATCTCCTGCTCCGGGCCCAGGTCGAAGGCGACTTCCAGCATCGGGTACAGGCTCTGCTGCATGCGAAATTCGTTGGAATCAATCACCGCCAGGTCGGCGCTGCCATTGTCCACCAGCTCGAGTAGCTCCATGGTGTCGGCGCCCTCGACAAGCTCCCAGCGCAGTTCCGGCCAGCTCTCTTCCGCCATGATCTGCAGCGCCTGTTCGTGGCTGCTCCCGGCCAGCACGACCAGGCGCAGGTCGCCGAGGTCATCGAAGCCATCAGGGCGGCGATTCCCGGTTCGATAGATTACCCTGGGCACCATGTTGGCATAGGCGACGGAATGGCTGAACTGTTGGCTGCGGTCATCAGTCAGGCTGAGGCCCGCGGCGGCCAGGTCGACTTCCTCCCGCTGCAGACGGCGGAAGATGCCGTCCAGAGAGTAGGCAGTCTCCATGCGCAGGTTTACCCCCAAGTCCTCCGCCAGCAACTGCGCCAGGTCGTGTTCGAAACCCGCGGCGCCCTCCTTGGCCAGGTAGTAGGTAGTGGGGCTGTTGCGGCTGACCACGGCGATCTCACCGTCAGCGAGCACCTGTTCCAGCCGGTCGGACTGGTTACAGGCGCTCAGGGTTGTCAGCAGCAAGATGCTGACCAGGCAGCGGATCGTCTTCATGCGATCATTCTAGCCGCGCTGGCGGGCGGCGAACAGCCTGGGCGCGCGCCCGATGCGGCAAGCTCTACAACAGCTGGACAAGACGGGATGTTGGCACCGTTCCACGCCCGCTATCACTCATTCGGGGTATTTGGACACAGATAGTTGCGAGTAGGCTATGCTGGAGATCATAAATCTGGAGCACGGCCATGACTTTGCCCGCAACGCCACTGACCCACCGTCCCCCCCTGCGCGCCCAGGATGTCTATGACCGGGTGCTGGCCCTGAGTGACCTGTTCCGCCGCAATGCCGCTGAGGCACGCAAGATCCGCAGGGTGCCGCAGGAAAATATCGACGCCCTGCAGGAGGCCGGATTTTTCCTGGCACTGCAGCCGCGGCGCTGGGGCGGCCACGAGGTGGACCCGCAGGACTTCTTCCGCATGCACCTTGCCATTGCCGAGAGCTGCATGTCCACGGCCTGGGCGTCGGGCATCGTTGCGGTGCATGCGTTTCAGCTGGCGCTGATGGACGAGCGCGCGCAGCAGGATGTCTGGGGCGACGACATTCATACCCGTATCTCTTCTTCCTACGCGCCGCTGGGCAAGGTAACTGAAGTGGAGGGTGGCTTCCGCCTGAGCGGACGCTGGGGCTGGAGTTCTGGCTCGGACCACTGTACCTGGGTGTTCCTCGGCGCTATCTGCCCCGACGGCGGGTTCCGCAGTTTCCTGGTGCCACGCACTGACTACGAGATCATCGATACCTGGCACGCAATGGGCCTGCAGGGCACCGGTTCCAATGACATCGTGGTCGACGACGTTTTTGTCCCCGACTACCGCACCCACAAGGCCGTGGACGGTTTCCTCGGCACCAACCCTGGCGTCACCGCAGACAGCGCGCCCCTCTATCGCCTGCCCTGGGCCCAGCTGTTTGTACGCGTGGTCTCGACCCCGGCCATCGGCGCCGCCCGGGATGCCCTGGACCTCTACCGCCAGCTGGTGGTGGGCAAGGCCAGCGGCGATGTGACCAAGCTCGCCGGTGATACCGCGCCCCAGGAACGGATCGCCGCGGCCATCACCAGCATCGATGAGATGGAGGCCATTCTGTTTCGCAATTTCGACCGCATGATGACCCAGGTCACTGCGGGTGAGGAAGTGCCGGTGCTGGAGCGGATCAAATACCGCTACCAGGCCTCGCTGGTGATCGAGCGCTGCATGGCGGTGGTTGACAGCCTGTTTTCCTCCGCCGGCGGCGGCTCGGTGTTTCTGGGCAGCGAGATCCAGCAGCGGTTCATGGATATCCATACGGGCCGCGCCCACGTGGCCAACAATCCCACGGCGTTTGCCCGTAACCTGGGCTCGGTGCTGCTAGGTAGCGAGAGCAAGGACTTCTTCGTCTAGGCTGTCGCCAGGGTTACCGCCGACGGCGCTATCCCGTACAATAGCGGGCTTTCAGAAGACCTCTCCTGGAGCTCGCCCCAGCATGCTGATTTTGCGCGGTGCCCCGGCGTTGTCCCCGTTCCGGCGGGACAAGCTGGCACAGAAACTCTCCGCCATTGACTCCGCCATTCGGCTTCTGCACTGTGAGTTCGTGCACTTCGCCCAGACCGACGAAGTCCTCGGCGAGGAGCGCCAGGCACTGCTGCGACAGCTGCTGCACTATGGCCCCGCCGCCGAGGTCGGGCACTCCGCTATGGACACGGGCAGCGCGGAACTGCTGCTGGTAGTACCCCGCCCGGGCACCATCTCCCCCTGGTCCAGCAAGGCCACCGATATCGCCCACAATTGCGGTTTGCGCGAAGTGCTCCGTATTGAGCGGGGCACGGCCTGGTACCTGGAGCTACCTGCGGACTTGACCGAGTTGTCGCGCGGTCAGGTCGCCGCGGCCCTGCACGACCGCATGACCGAGGCGGTGCTGCCAAGCCTGGAGGCCGCCAGCGCCCTGTTCCGGGTCCAGGAACCCGCGCCCATGGCCGTGGTGGATGTTCTTGGCGGCGGCCGCGATGCGCTGGTGGCAGCGGACGCCAACCTGGGCCTGGCACTGGCCGGGGATGAGGTCGACTATCTGGTGCAGGCCTTCACCGGTCTCGGGCGCAACCCCAGCGACGTCGAGCTGATGATGTTCGCCCAGGCCAATTCCGAGCACTGTCGGCATAAGATCTTCAACGCCAGCTGGACCATCGATGGCGTGGCCCAGAACAGGTCCCTGTTCGGCATGATCCGCAATACCCACGAATGCGGGGGTCAGAACGTGCTCTCCGCCTACTCTGATAACGCCGCGGTTGTGGCCGGCCACCACGCCGGCCGTTTTTACCCCGACCCAGAGACCGCGGAGTACAGTTTTTCCCAGGAACCGATTCACCTGTTGATGAAGGTGGAGACCCACAACCACCCCACGGCCATAGCGCCCTTCCCCGGGGCGGGTACCGGTGCCGGCGGCGAAATCCGCGATGAGGGTGCGGTCGGGCGCGGTTCCAAGCCCAAGGTCGGCCTGACCGGGTTTTCCGTTTCCAATCTACGGATACCGGGCTTTATCCAGCCCTGGGAATCAGACTACGGCAAGCCTGCGCGCATCGTCTCGGCGCTGGAGATCATGCTCGAGGGCCCGATCGGCGGCGCCGCCTTCAACAACGAGTTTGGCCGCCCCAACCTGTGTGGCTATTTCCGCAGTTTCGAGCTGGATGTCGCCGGCGTAGAGGGCAGCGAGCGCCGCGGCTACCACAAGCCGATAATGATCGCCGGTGGCTACGGCAATGTCCGCGAGGAGCATGTCGAAAAAGGCGAATTCGCTCCCGGCGCCAGACTGATTGTGCTCGGTGGCCCGGCCATGCTGATTGGTCTCGGTGGCGGCGCCGCCTCATCCATGGCCAGCGGCAGCAGCGCCGAGGACCTGGATTTCGCCTCGGTGCAGCGCCAGAATCCGGAAATGGAACGCCGCTGCCAGGAGGTCATCGACCGCTGCTGGCAGCTCGGCGCGCGCAACCCCATTGCCTTTATTCATGACGTTGGCGCCGGTGGACTCTCCAACGCGCTGCCGGAGCTGGTCAAGGACGGCGGTCGCGGCGGCCGCTTCGCCCTGCGCGATGTTCCCAATGACGAGCCCGGCATGGCGCCGCTGGAAATCTGGTGCAACGAGTCCCAGGAACGCTATGTGCTGGCAGTGGAACCGGAGGATCTGGCCCGCTTCGAAGCCATCTGCAACCGCGAACGCTGCCCCTTTGCGGTGGTGGGGGAGGCCACGGCGGAACAGCACCTGACCCTGGCGGACAGCCACTTCGGCAACGACCCGGTGGACCTGCCCATGTCCATCCTGTTCGGCAAACCGCCGAAAATGCAGCGCGATGTCCAGCGTGTGCCCGTCAACATGCCGCCACTGGCGCTGGATCTACCGCTGGCTGACGCCGTCGAGCGGGTGCTGCAGCTGCCGGCGGTGGCCAGCAAGCAGTTCCTGATTACTATCGGCGACCGTACCGTGACCGGCATGGTCGCCAGGGACCAGATGGTGGGCCCCTGGCAGGTGCCGGTGGCCGACTGCGCGGTCACCACCGTGTCCTACGACAGTTTTGCCGGGGAAGCCATGGCGATGGGCGAGCGCAGCCCGCTGGCACTGGTCAGCGGTCCTGCCTCCGGACGCATGGCGGTGGCCGAGGCGATCACCAACATCTGCGCCTCCCCCATTGCCGCGCTGCAGGATATCAAGTTGTCCGCGAACTGGATGTGTGCCGCCGGCCACGGCCGCGAGGACGAGGTCCTGTTCGACACCGTGCGCGCGGTAGGCATGGAGTTCTGCCCGGCCCTGGGTATCACTATCCCCGTGGGCAAGGACTCAATGTCCATGCGCACCACCTGGCGCGTGCAGGGTGAGCAGCGGGCGGTGACGGCGCCGGTGTCGCTGGTGGTCTCCGCCTTCGCCCCGGTGACGGATGTGCGGCTGGCGGTTACGCCACAGCTGCAACTACACACGGATGCGCAACTGTGGCTGCTGGACCTCGGTCGCGGTGCCGGACGCCTCGGCGGCTCCGCGCTGGCGCAGGTCTGCGGCGAGGTGGGCGACAGTGTGCCTGATATTGAGAATCCCGAGGACCTGGTAGCCTTTTTCACCCTGGTGCAGGAAATGCTGCAGGGCGGCAGCTTGCTCGCCTACCACGACCGCTCTGACGGTGGCCTGCTGGTGACCCTGCTGGAAATGGCATTCGCCGGCCGCTGCGGCCTGCAGCTGGATCTGGCCGCGGTGGCCGGTGCACCGCTGCAGCAGCTCTTTGCCGAGGAGGCGGGCGCCGTGTTGCAGGTGG
>JBGTGB010000043.1:0-5629 GCA_041746975.1 Haliea sp.
GTTTTTGCGGAAGGCGGCATCTCCTATTCCAAGGTGCGCGCCATTACTCGTGTAGCTACGCGGGAAAATGAGAGCTTCATGGTTCACCTGGCGCAGCAGAACAGCGCCGGGCATTTGGATAGGCTGGTGAGCAGGTATGAACCCGTCGTGGAGCCGGGGTTGGAGGGATTGCTGGAATGCGCTTCTGAGGAAGCTGCAGCTTCCGGCGCTGCGGGCCATACATCTGAGAATGGCGCCGCGCCGGAGCCGGATGCTGAAACCATGCGCGAGCTGGCCCGCGAAGTCTACTGGTTTCACGACGAAGACGGCATGTGGATTATGCATGCCAAATTGCCGCCAGAGCAGGGGCAGCTGGTCATGAAATTGCTGCAGGCAGTGGCCCGGCCCCTGGCAGAGGAGCGACAGGAAGCGTGGCAGGCCAAGCAAAAGGCGCGGATGCAGGCTGTGGCGCGCAAGATTCTGGAACGTCGGGACGCCAAACCAGACGGGGCCGCAGAAATCGGTGTGCAGCAGGCTGATCCCGGAGTGGGTGCTGACGACGTACCGGACCATCTTGCTTACGCACGGGCGGAGGAAAAAATCTCTGCGGAGTTTTTTTCGCAGCACATGAAACAGGTGCAAGCCGATGCGCTGATGGCCACGATGGAGCACATTCTGGCCTCGGGGCCGGATTATCGGAGCCTGCAAGGGCTAAAAGGCGCGGAGCGATGTCAGGTGGTGCTGCACGTGGACATCAACACCCTGCGCGAGCAGCGGTCCGGAGTTTGCTGCACCCATGGGCGGGCGCACTTCGAGGACAAACCGTGGCTGGCGCCCTCCACCGCGCGGCGGCTCAGTTGCGATGCCTCCCTTGTCACGGTTTTGGAGGATGATGCCGGTAAGGTGCTGAACGTAGGCAGGAAGTCGCGGATTGTGCCGGAGCGAATTCGCCGTGCCCTGCGTGAGCGGGACGGAGTCTGCCAGTATCCCGGCTGCCAGGAATCGGAGTATGTGGACGCCCACCATATCCAGCACTGGGCGGACGGTGGCGAAACACGGCTGGATAACCTGGTAACTTTGTGTCGGTTCCATCATCGCCAGCTGCACCGAGGCTGCTTTGATATTCGCCTGAACGGCACCTCCGTGGAGGTTTTATCGCCGGAAGATTGTTAGGGGCAGTGGATGCCACGGGGAAAGATGGCTCTCTAAAAGCAGTAAGGTTTTTCTGGTGCCGACACCGGAATCGATGGCCTGGTGTTCCGTGGTACGGCAATCCCATCCGTACGATCACAATGGCCGGGCAAATACCCAGCAAATAGCCTATAACCGCCAGAACATCGGCGTAAACAGCACCAAGAGCGTAAAGATCTCCAGCCGCCCCAGCAGCATGGCCAGGCACAGGAGCCCCTTGGCCACGTCATTGATACTGGCGTAGTTGGCGGCCACCTCGCCCAGGCCCGGGCCGAGGTTGTTGAGGCAGGCGGCCACTGCCGAGAAGGCGGTAGTGAAGTCCAGGCCCGTACCCAGCAGAGCCAGCATCATGGTGACGAAGACGAACATGTAGACGGCGAAAAAGCTCCACACTGCGCTTACCACCGTGGCTTCTACCCGGTGGCGGCCGATCTTTAGCGGGATGACCGCTTTCGGGTGCACCAGCTGTTTGAGCTCGCGGACGCCCTGCTTGGCGATCAGCATCAGGCGCACGGATTTCATGCCGCCGGCGGTGGAGCCCACGCAACCGCCCATAAAGGAAAACATGATCAGCATCATCGGCAGGAAGGTGGGCCAGGCGGCGAAGTCCTGGGTGGCAAATCCCGAAGTCGTGGTAATGGAGATGGTCATGAACAGGCCGTGGATCAGGCTGTCCTCCACCGGCAGGACATCGCTCAGGATCAGGTAGCTGCAGGTGATTGCAATGCCGATCAGCAGCACGCCGATGAAGAAGCGCGATTCGGAATCCTGCCGGTAGGCGCCCAGGCTGCGTCGGCGCCAGGACAGGAAATGCAGACCGAAGTTGAGGCCGGAAATCACCATGAACAGGCTGCAGATAAGCAGGATAGTATTGCTTTCGAAATAGCCCATGCTGGCATCGTGGGTGGAGAAGCCGCCAATCGCCACGGTGGAAAAGGCGTGGGCCACCGCGTCGAAGCCGCTCATGCCCGCCGCCCAGTAGGCTACTGCGCACACCACGGTCAGTGACAGATAGACAAAGAACAGCGCCTTGGCGGTTTCGGCAATCCGCGGCGTGAGCTTCCGGTCCTTGGTCGGCCCGGGGATTTCCGCCCGGTACAGCTGCATGCCGCCGATACCGAGCATCGGCAGCACCGCCACCGCGATCACGATGATCCCGATCCCGCCCAGCCACTGCAGCAGCTGGCGGTAGATCAGAATCGAGCGGGGCAGGTCGTCGAGGCCGCTGATAACCGTGGCGCCGGTGGTGGTCAGCCCGGAAATGGATTCGAAGATCGCATCCATGGGGCTGAGCTGCAGCCCCTCGGTAAGAATAAAGGGCAACGAGCCTGCGATGCCGAGCACGGTCCAGAACAGCGAGGTGACGAGGAAACCGTCGCGAATCCGCAGCTCGTGGCGCACATGCTGCACCGGCGCCCAGAGCAGCAATCCGGCGAGGAAAGTCAGCCCGAGGGCGCTGGAGAAACTGGTGACGGTGTGGTCGTCATCGAGCAGCGCTATACCGAGCGGCACCAGCAGGGTGCTGCTGAACAACATCAGCAGCAGCCCGAGGATGCGCATCGAGATGGTCAGGTGCATGGCGGCGGATTCAGGAAAAAAAGCCGAAGCCGACCGCGAACAGCTTCTCCACGGCCGAGATCTTGTTGCGGTCGAGAAGGAACAGCACTACGTGATCCCCGGCTTCCACCATCACATGGCGGTGCGCGATCAGCACCTCGTCGCCGCGGACAATGGCGCCGATGGTGACCCCGTCCGGGAGGGTGATTTCGTCGAGGCGCCGTCCCACCACGCGGGACGAGTAGGTGTCACCGCGGGCGGTAAGCTCGATGGCTTCCGCGGCACCGCGGCGCAGGGAGTGCACAATGCTGATATCGCCCCTCCGTACATGGGTCAGCAGGCTGCCGATGGTGATCTGTTGGGGCGAAATGGCAATATCGATTTCATCGCCCACGAGGTCGGCGTAGGCGGGGTTGGTGACCAGCGTGATGACTTTTTTCGCGCCCATGCGTTTGGCCAGCATCGACATCATGATGTTGGATTCGTCGTTGTTGGTGAGGGCACAGAATACGTCAGTGGCCTCGATATTCTCGGCGGATAGAAGCTGCGGGTCAGTGGCGCTGCCGTGCAGGACGATGGCCTGCTTGAGCGATTCCGACAGCACCCGGCAGCGCGGGTAGGACTGCTCGATGACCTTGACCTGGTAGCGGGCCTCGATGCTCTGGGCCAGAGTGGCGCCGATGTTGCCACCGCCGGCGATGATCACCCGTTGGTAGGGTTTGTCGACGTTGCGCAGCTCCGACATCACTTTGCGGATGTCCTTGCGGGCGGCGATGAAGAAGACTTCGTCATCCGCCTCGACGACGGTATCGCCCTCGGGGATGATGGCCCGGTCGCGCCGGAAGATGGCCGCCACCCGGGTATCGACTTTGGGCATGTGCTTGCGAATGTCCTGCAGCTCATGGCCGACGATGGGGCCGCCGTGATAGGCGCGCACCGCCACCAGCTGAATCCGGCCCTCGGCGAAGTCGAGTACCTGCAGCGCACCCGGGTTGGCGATCAGCTCGACGATGGCCTTGGTCACCAGCTGCTCGGGGCCAATGATGACGTCCACCGGAATATGGTCGGGGGTGAACAGGCGCTCCTGGTAGGCGAGGTAGTTGGGCGAGCGAACCCGGGAGATCTTGGTGGGGGTGTTGAACAGCGAGTGAGCAATCTGGCAGGCCATCATGTTGATCTCGTCACTGTTGGTGACCGCAATCAGCATGTCGGCGTCTTCGGCGCCCGCCTGATACAGGGTGTCGGGGTGCGACGCGCCGCCGGTTACCGTGCCGATATCCAGCCGATCCTGCAGTTCCCGCAGGCGATCGGCATCCGTGTCCACCACGGTAATGTCGTTCTGCTCATTGGCGAGGTGTTCGGCGAGGGTGCCCCCGACCTGTCCCGCGCCGAGAATAATAATCTTCATTGTTGGGGTGCTTCCCCTGAGATTTCCTGCACCTTAATGAAAAGGCCGGAGGATTGTAAGTGGCGGTTATCGAAATAATGCACTGCGCGACCGGCCTCAGTGGAGCCGCTGCAGCAAGCTGAAAAATAGCCCGTCCGGCCCGCCGCTCGTAGGGAGCAGTTGCACGCCGTGCGATCGCTGCGCGCCGGGGAGGTCGACGGGCAGGACGGCAGCGTCCTCCGTGGCAGCGAGGAAGCGATCCACCACTGCGCTGTTCTCCGCGTCCAGCACGGAACAGGTGACGTACAGCAGGGTGCCGCCAGGCTGCAACAGGGGCCAGAGTCCCTGCAAAATCCACTGTTGCTGTGTTGCCAGCGCGGCGATGTCATCCGCGCGGCGCAGCAATTTGACGTCGGGGTGGCGGCGGATAACGCCGCTGGCAGAACAGGGAGCATCCACCAGGATACGGTCAAACCGCTGTCCCTGCAGGGATGCCGGGGGCGCGGCGGCATTGCCTTGCACTACCTCGGCCTGCAGTGACAGCCTCTGCAGGTTGTCGTGGACCCGCTGCAGCCTGGAGGCGTCGACGTCCATCGCCGTCAATTGGATGGCCGGCTCCAGTTCCAGTAGATGGCAGGCCTTGCCACCGGGCGCGGCGCAGGCATCCAGTACCCGTTCGCCGGCGCGGGCTCCCAGCAGCTGCGCCGCAAGTTGCGCGGCCTCGTCCTGCACGCTCACCCAACCCGCGGTAAAACCCGGCAGTGTCGCGACATCCACGGCTTGCCCCAGATAAATAGCCTCCGGCGCCTGCTCTCCTGCCGTGGCTGCGATATCCGCTGCCGCCAGCGCTGCCAGATAGGCTTCGCGGCTGCCGTGTCGGGGGTTGACCCGCAGGACCATCGGCGGCTGCTCATTGTTGGCTGCCATGATGGCGTTCGCCCGTTCCGGCCATTCCCGCTGCAGGGCATCGAATAACCACTCCGGGTGGGCCGTGGCGGCGGCGGCAGACAGTTTGTCCAGCAACTGCCCGCGCTGTCGCAGGTAGCTGCGCAGTACTGCGTTGCACAGTCCCTTGGCCCAGACCTTGTTCAACGTCCTGGTCGCGGCGACCGTGGCAGCGACCGCGGCATGGTCCGGCACCCGGGTTTCTTCCAGCTGATACAGACCCAGCAGCAGCAGCGCCTCAAGGTCCCGGTCGCGATTCTTAAGCGGCTTGCTCAGCAGTTGCTGCAGCTGTGGTTGCAGCCGTGGGTAGTAGCGCAGGGTCCCGTAGCACAGCTGCTGCAGCAGCCCGCGGTCTCGGGCGCCAACAGTTTCCAGCGCGGCCGGCAGCAGCTGGTTAAGGGAGCCACCTTCCATCACCCCGGCGATCACGAGGGCCGCTGCCGCCCGCGTATCGGCGACTATCAGCTGCTTTCCCGCGGTGCACCGGGCTCAAACCGGCAACCGGGCGCGAACAGGGCGCCCCGGGCATTGAGGATGTCGGCAGCGGGCAGAGCCTTGCCGCCCGCCAGT
>JBGTGB010000044.1:0-19111 GCA_041746975.1 Haliea sp.
GGGCGCAGCCAGGCCACAAAATCCTCCAGAGGGGCGACGCTATCACTGGCATAGAGCTGCCGATACTCGACCCGACTGCCGGGCTGGACCACACCGGTGGCGGCGATATCGTCGTAGTGCATCAATACTCTGGGGCCAAAGCCGAGAAAGGACCCGCCCTGGTCCGGTTCGGTGCGGGCCGCCGCGACCACCGTGAACTCCGTTTCGCCGACCGCAATCCGGTCGCCGATGGCCACATCAAGCAGCGGAAACAGCCTTGAATCCAGCCACACGGTGCCAGAATGCGGACCGCTGGTAGCCGTGAGTACTGCCCCGAACGCTTCGTCGCTATAACGCAGCTCCCCTCGCAGGGGATAGGCAGAGCTGACCGCCTTGACCGAGGCCAGCACCATGTTCTCTTCACCGGCGTAAACCATCGAAGGGAACGTCAATATCCGGCCAGTCTGCAGGCCCCGCCCCTCTGCTTCTACCAGCCAATCGGCGGGCAGATCGCTGCCGCTGCGCACTACCCGGTCTGCCGCCAGAAAGCGATGGCTCTCCTGTTCCAGGGCGGTCTGCAGCCGGGTGGTAAAAGCGCTGATGCCGGAGACCACGGCTACAGCGAGCACCAGGGCAGCGACCAGGACACCCAACTCGCCACCGCGCCAGTCCCGGGCCAGCATCCGGGTCGCAGTCATGGACACGGGCTAATCCCCCTCTACCAGGGCGCCGGCATCAAGCCGAAAGCGGTGCTGGCAGCGCGCCGCCAGGGCGTGATCATGGGTAACCAGCACCAGGGTGGTGCCCTGCTCGCGGTTTAGCTCAAACAGAAGATCAACAATATGACTGCCGGTGGTGCTGTCCAGATTGCCCGTGGGCTCGTCGGCAAACAGAATGGCCGGACTGTTGGCGAAGGCGCGGGCGATAGCCACCCGCTGCTGCTCGCCGCCGGACATCTGCCGCGGATAGTGGTGCACGCGCGGACCCAGTTCGACCCGTTCGAGGAACAACTGGGCCTGCTTGCGGGCATCGTTCTGTCCCTGCAGCTCGAGGGGCAGCATGACATTCTCCAGCGCAGTCAGGGCCGGCAGCAATTGGAAGGACTGGAACACAAAGCCCACTTCACGGCCACGAAACAGCGCCCGCTGGTCTTCGTCCAGCGCACTGATGTCGGTGTCGTTTATGATCACCCGGCCACCGCTGGCCTCGTCCAGGCCCGCCAGCAGCCCCAGCAGGGTGGATTTGCCCGAGCCCGAGGCGCCGATGATAGCCACCGACTCCCCTGACTTGATTTCCAGAGTGATCCCTTTCAGTATCTCCAGCTCGCCCCCGGCCATGGGGACACGTTTCTGGAGATTTTCAGCCTTGATCATGCAGCGATTCCTTTTCGCAGTGATACGCAACTCGCTCGTCATCGGATTGTGCGCCCTGCTGACGCTACCGGCGGCTGCCGGACATTCGCGGACGCTGCTGGTGCTCGGGGATAGTATCAGTGCGGCCTATGGCATGTCTCTGGAAGAGGGCTGGGTCGCATTGCTGGAGGCGCGTCTCCAGGACAGCCATCCTCACTATCGGGTGGTCAACGCCAGCATCAGCGGCGAGACCACTGGGGGCGGTCTGCGCCGCCTGCCCGATTTGCTCGCGCGCTACGAGCCGACGATAGTGCTGCTGGAACTGGGTGGCAATGACGGCCTGCGCGGTTATCCACCAGGCAATATCCGCGACAATCTCAGCGGCATGACCCGGCTGGCCCAGGAAGCCGGCGCCGAGGTGCTGCTGCTGGCGATGGAGATTCCGCCGAATTACGGTGCCCGCTACACCGCGGCCTTCCGGGACAGCTTTACCCTGGTGGCCGAGGAAACCGGGGCCCAGGCGCTGCCATTTATTCTTGATGGTATCGCCACGGACGCAAATTTGATGCAGGACGACGGCATTCACCCCACTGCCCAGGCGCAGCCCCTAATGCTGGAGCTGCTCCTGCCCAGCCTGCTCGAACTGCTGTGAGTCCAGGGACACCGAGCTGGGCACAACTGCAGGCGGGAGATGCAGCTACTATCTGGCACCCCTACGCTTCGGCAACGGATACCCCGGAAGTCTACCCGGTAGCGAGCGCCCACGGGGTGCGCCTGACCCTGGCCGACGGCCGCGAGTTGATCGATGGGATGGCCTCCTGGTGGTGCGCGATCCACGGTTATAATCATCCGGTGCTGAACCAGGCGGTGCAGAAGCAGCTGCAGGCCATGTCCCACGTCATGTTCGGTGGCCTGACTCACGCTCCGGCGGTGCGTCTGGCACAGCTCCTGACCGAGATTACACCGCCCGGCCTGGAGCGGGTGTTTTTCAGCGATTCGGGCTCAGTGGCCGTAGAGGTGGCGATGAAAATGGCCATCCAGTACTGGTACTCCGTGGGCCAGCGGGACAAGCAGAAACTGGTGGCACTGCGCAGCGGCTACCACGGCGACACTTTCGGTGCCATGTCCCTGTGCGACCCGGTTACCGGCATGCATCACCTGTTTGGCGACGCCCTGGCCAGGCAGCATTTCGCCCCGGCGCCGGACGTTCCCTTCGGCCAGCCTTGCAACGAAAAGTCCCTGAATGCGATGGAGGAATTACTGGCCAGCCACCATCGTGAGTTGGCCGCAGTCATAGTGGAACCGGTGGTACAGGGCGCCGGCGGCATGCGCTTTTATTCGGCTGACTATCTGGTACAGCTGCGCGGCCTCTGTGACGCCTTCGATGTGCTGCTGATCTTCGACGAAATCGCCACTGGTTTCGGCCGCACCGGCAAGCTGTTCGCGCTGGAGCACGCCGGGGTAGAGCCCGACATCCTCTGCCTGGGCAAGGCCCTGACCGGCGGCTACATGACCCTGGCTGCCACCCTCTGCAATCGCCGTGTCAGCCACGGCATCAGCGAGGGCGAGGCCGGCGCGTTCATGCATGGCCCCACCTTCATGGGCAATCCGCTGGCCTGCGCCACCGCGGTGGCCAGCATTGAATTGCTGCTGTCGCAGCCCTGGCAGCGCTGCGTGCAGCGCATCAACCGGGGTCTCGAAGCGGGGCTGGCGCCGGCGCGGGAACTGCCGGGTGTGGTGGATGTGCGTACCCTGGGCGCAATCGGCGTGATCGAGCTGGAACAGCCCGTGGACATGCGGCAGATTCAGCCCATGTTCGTCGAACGCGGGGTCTGGGTACGCCCCTTCGGCAGGCTGGTGTACTGCATGCCGCCGTTCATCATGAACGATGCGGACCTTGCGCTTCTCACCGCTGCAATGGTCGCAACGGTGGCCGCTGCCGGTGCGCGCTGATCCACGCAGCAGACGGGACGGGAATCGCGTATAATCTGCGCCTCATTCCCGTCCCGCAGTCATCGTAATGTCCGCCTCTGTCCAGAATCAGCCCCTCTTCTCCTACCGCAAGTACTGGGCGGAATGCTTTGGTCCCGCACCCGAGCTGCCCATGTCCCGTGCGGAGATGGATGCGCTGGGCTGGGATAGCTGCGACGTGATCATTGTTACCGGCGACGCCTACGTGGACCACCCCAGCTTCGGCATGGCGGTCGTGGGACGGACTCTGGAGGCGCAGGGCTTCCGGGTCGGCATCATCGCCCAGCCGGACTGGACCAGCGCCGATGCCTTCAAGATCCTGGGCAAGCCCAACCTGTTCTTCGGCGTCGCCGCCGGCAACATGGATTCGATGATCAACCGCTATACGGCGGACAAGAAACGCCGCAACGATGACGCCTACACGCCCGGCAACGTCGGCAATAAACGCCCGGACCGGGCGGTAATTGTCTATAGCCAGAGGGTGCGGGAAGCCTATAAGGATGTGCCGCTGATTATCGGCAGCATTGAGGCCAGCCTGCGCCGAATCGCCCACTTCGACTACTGGAGCGACAAGGTGCGCCGCTCCATCCTGCTGGATGCCCGCGCCGATCTGTTGCTCTACGGTAACGCCGAGCGCGCCCTGGTCAATGTGGCGCACCGCCTTGCCGCCGGGGAACCGGTTCAGCAGATCCGCGACCTGCGCGGCACCGCCTACGTCTGCAAACGGCTGCCGGAACATTATCGGGTCATCGATTCCAGCCACCTGGACGTCATCGGCCCGGTGCAGGCGCCAATCAATCCCTACATCGACACCCGCACCGAGGCCTGTGCCAGCAGCAGCGAGGAAGGTGCCGCCGAGGCCGAGGTGACTACCGTGCGCCTGCTGGACCGGCCCGCAGAGGAAGGGCTCGCGGTCATCCGCCTGCCGGCCTATGAGCAGGTGCGGGAAGACCAGGCCCTGTACGCCCACGCCTCTCGCATCCTGCACAAGGAAACCAACCCGCATAACGCGCGCCCACTGGTACAGGCCCACGGCGACCGGGACGTGTGGCTGAACCCGCCGCCCATCCCGCTGGAAACCGACGAGCTGGACCAGGTGTTCGAGCTGCCCTACACCCGCCTGCCCCACTCCAGCTACGGAGATGCGCGCATCCCCGCCTACGACATGATCCGCCACTCGGTCAATATAATGCGCGGCTGTTTTGGCGGCTGCACCTTCTGCTCCATCACCGAGCACGAAGGCCGCATCATCCAGAACCGCTCCGAGGACTCCATCATCCGCGAGGTGGAGCGTATCCGTGACACCTCGCCCGCGTTCACCGGAGTGATCTCGGATCTCGGCGGCCCCACCGCCAACATGTGGCGGGTCGCCTGCAAGAGCAAGACCATTGAGGCTGCCTGCCGCAAGCTCAGCTGCGTCTACCCCGGCATATGCAAGAATTTGAATACCGACCAGACCCCGCTGATCGGGCTCTACCGCCGTGCCCGCGAGGTAAGCGGGGTCAAAAAGGTGCTGATCGCCTCCGGCCTGCGCTATGACCTGGCAGTGGAAACCCCGGAATACGTGGAAGAGCTGGTCAAGCACCACGTCGGCGGCTACCGGAAGATCGCCCCCGAGCACACCGAGGACGGCCCGCTGTCGAAAATGATGAAGCCGGGCATGGGCAGCTACGACCGGTTCAAGGCCATGTTCGAGAAGTACTCGAGGGAAGCGGGTAAAAAGCAGTACCTGATCCCCTACTTCATCGCCGCGCACCCCGGCACCCGCGACGAAGACATGATGAACCTGGCGCTATGGCTCAAGCGCAACAAGTTCCGCGCCGACCAGGTGCAGACTTTCTACCCCTCGCCCATGGCCACCGCCACCGCCATGTACCACACGGGCAAGAACCCGCTCAAGCGCGTGACCCGGGACAGCGAGACCATGCCCACGGTGCACAAACTATCCCAGCGCCGCCTGCACAAGGCCTTCCTGCGCTATCACGACCCGGACAACTGGCCAGAGCTGCGCACCGCGCTGAAGAAGATGGGCCGGTCAGACCTGATCGGCAATGGCAAGCTGCACCTGGTACCGCCGCGACAGCCTGCGAAGCGCCATGAACGGGTACCGCCGGGCACCGGCAGCTTCGCCACCCAGCACAATGGCTTGCCGCGCAATCCCTCTGCACGGAAAACCAGGGCCAGGCGCTAGCCGGTCTCGTGGCGTTGCGCCCGCGGCGTCGACTACAAGGAATCGAAAGTGACCCAAGACTTTTCCGCCCTCGGCCTGGATGCTGACCTCCTGGCCAACCTGGCCACGCTGGACTATCGCAGCATGACCCCGATCCAGGCCCGCAGCCTGCCGCCCATACTCGCCGGGCGCGATGTGATCGGCCAGGGCAAGACCGGCTCCGGCAAGACCGCCGCCTTCGGCCTGGGGCTGCTGCAGAAACTGGACGTCAAGCGCTTTGCCATTCAGGCACTGGTGCTGTGTCCGACCCGGGAACTGGCGGATCAGGTGGCAAAGGAGATTCGCCGCCTCGGGCGCAGCATCCACAATATCAAGGTGCTGACCCTGTGCGGCGGCATGCCCCTGGGGCCGCAGATCGGCTCTCTTGAACATGGCGCACACATCATCGTCGGCACTCCGGGGCGCATTGAGGAGCACCTGGGCAAGGGTTCACTGAAACTGGAAACAGTTACCACCCTGGTGCTGGACGAGGCCGACCGGATGCTGGACATGGGTTTCCAGGCTTCTCTGGACGCGATCCTAGAGCACCTGCCGTCGGCGCGTCAGACTCTTCTATTCAGCGCCACCTTCCCGCCCGGCATCGAGGCTATAGCACAACGGGTAATGCAGGCGCCGGAGCGGGTGCAGGTGGAATCCACCCACGACAGCAGCACCATCGCACAGGTATTCCACGAGGTCGAGGACAGCGAGCGCGTGACTGCCCTGCGTCTTTTGCTGCTGCAGCAGCGGCCGGATTCCGCCGTGGTGTTCTGCAATACCAAAATTGAATGCGCGGAAGTCGCCAGGGACCTGGCCCGCCACGGCTTCAGCGTGCAGCCATTGCACGGCGATCTGGAGCAGCGTGACCGCGACCGCACCCTGGTGCAATTCGCCAACAAAAGTATCTCCGTGCTGGTCGCCACCGACGTCGCCGCCCGGGGTCTGGACATCGATGCCCTGGACGCAGTTCTCAACTACCACATTCCGCGCGACCTGGAGGTCTACGTGCACCGCATTGGCCGCACCGGCCGCGCCGGCAGCAGCGGCCTGGCCTGCACTCTGTTCAGCGCTAAGGAACGCCATAAACTGGCGAAACTGGAAACCCTGTTGGAGCAACCGATCGAACCTGCGCCCCTGCCTCCGCAGAGCCTGTTGAAAACCCCCGGCTACAAGCCGCCCATGGTGAGCCTTGAAATCGGCGCCGGCAAGAAGCAGAAGCTGCGGCCCGGCGACATCCTCGGCGCACTAACCGGCGACAACGGTATCGACGGCAAGCAGGTTGGCAAGATTACCCTCTACGACAACTGGTCCTGCGTGGCAGTGCGGCGCGGCGAGGTCGATACGGCGCTGGAGAAGCTGGTTCGGGGGAAGATGAAGGGGCGGAGTTTTCGCGTGCGGGTGTTGGAGTAGCCCTACGGTTATGCATGGGATTCGAGCAGAACCTTTCAGCGCCGCTTACGCAGGCGGAAAAACAGCTTGCAGACAAGCAATACACCGTCAACTCGATGGCTGGGGATTACCTACGGACCCTGCCCCCAGGATAGGCGTCAGGTGTCCATCGAAGGCAGGGCGTTCGAATTGAGCAGAATTTTCCAGCGCCGCTGCCGGTGGCGATAAAACACATGAGCGAAGGCCCAGATTAGCGGAGTGAGCAAGCCAGCCCGGATCTCGATCTTATCTTCATAGGCCAGTTTGCCCGGCGCCACCTGCTGAAAGTGGATCCGGTGGTTCCATACCCGCGCCAGGCTCCCGCGTTCCTCGCTCAAAATCGTGTTCGTGTTCCTATCGATCTGCATTAGCCGGATGGTATGCCGCCCCAGCGGAATGAAATTCAGGAAATACAGCTGCAGCGCATAGTCCTTCTGCACCTGCCAGTCTCCCTCCAACGAACCCCTTTCAATCGGCACAAAGGTGAGCAGGGGGGAAGCCACAAACTGCAGTGACCGAGGCTCAATGATTTTCTGCCAGAGCTCAGCTTCGGTGCACGGGAAGAAATAGGAAATTTTCGCGATCATGGTCTTTCGGCCCAGGCTGGATCAGCGTCATATCCTGCAGTGAACCACGCCAGACTTCAAGCAGAGGGATCAGTGGAGACGCATTCCTGTGCGCGGGAATGATGGGACCGGTCGAGACGATACTGTGCGACCTCGGCAACGTTCTCCATGACATCGGGGACTTTCTGCGCCGCAACAGGGCGGCTCCACAGATACCCCTGTGCGAACTTGCAATCGAGTGCCGTCAACTCTCGGAGCTGCTCATAGGTCTCGACGCCCTCGGCGATGGTGGTAAGACCGAAACTGCGGGCAAGGTCTATCGCTGCGGTGATCAGGGCGCGATCCTGTGCATTGGTCGTAATGCCGCGAACAAAGCTCTGGTCAATCTTGAGGATGTCGACAGGAAGGCGTCGCAAGCTTGCCAGCGACGAATACCCTGTTCCAAAGTCGTCGATTGCAAACTTGATCCCATGTGTGCGCAGCTCGCCCATCGTGGTCCGCACTGAAGGCTCGCTCATGAGTGCGGACTCGGTAATCTCCAGGTGGAGGCAGGTGGCGGGGAAGCCCGTATCTACCAGAGCCTTGAGGACCATGCTCGCGAAGTCACCCGATGCAAACTGCCGCGGCGAGACATTGACTGAAAGCATGAACGGTCCAGTGCTAGCCTGGTTCCAGGCGAGAGCGTCTCGGCAGGCAGTCCGGAGGATGTGCTGGCCGAGCGGTTCGATCAGCCCGATCTCTTCGGCGAGGGCAATGAAGGTGTCAGGGGAGACCTGTTCGCCTGAGGGAGTCCGCCACCGGGCGAGAGCTTCGACGCCGATAACCCGGCCGGTCACAAGGTCGACGATGGGTTGGTAGTGGGGTTCGATCTCGCCATTGAGAAGGGCCCCGCGCAGCCCGGCGGCGCGAGCCAGATGGTCCTGGGCCAGGCGCTGAATATCGACGTCAAACAGCGCGACCCGGTTACGCCCGTTGTCTTTCGCCCGGTACATTGCGGCATCCGCATCGCGCAGCAGGTCGGGCCCGTCTGTAGATTCGTCGCCAATTGCAATGCCGATGCTGGCCGTGGCCATTAGCTCCAGGGACTTCAGCTGGAAAGGCGTGTCCAGGGCGGTCTGGATGCGTACCGCTATCGCAAGCGCGGTGCGCTCGTTGTCAATGTCGGGGCAAAGGATGGCAAACTCGTCGCCACCGAACCGGGCCAAGGTATCGGGCGGCCGCATAATACTGCGCAGCCGCTCAACCACGGAGATCAGCAGCTGGTCGCCAACATCGTGGCCGAGACCGTCGTTGACGAACTTGAAGCCGTCCAGGTCGAGGAACAACACTGCATGGCGGTGCCCAGTGCGTTGAGAGCTTTTCTGGACCTGTTGCAGCCGGTCGAGAAAGAGCGTGCGGTTCGGAAGCTGGGTGAGTGGGTCATGTGTTGCCAAATGTTCAAACTGGACGTTTGCGCTCGCGCGTCGGAGCATGGAGTCGAGATGGCTGGCGACGTCTCCGACGAACTGGCGGCCGTGGAGCGGGAGCGGTAAGCCACTGTCGCTCCAGACAAAGATCCTCGCCAACTCGCCGACATCCACGCTGCAGATCTCTCCGGCCTCGTCGCTCACGGAAGCGGGGGCTGCCTCCCCGGGCCAGATGACCCGAGTGTGCCATTCTGCGCAGCCGAGAATGGCGGAGATTGTGGTTTCGGCGGCGCGGGCAACCGAGGCGACATCGTCGGCCGCCAGTGCGTAGCGACCGAGCTCGGCAACCGCGGTCTGCTGGGCCGCAGTCCGCGCGAGCAGTTCCTGCGCCAATGTCAGATCAGAAATATCCGCCGAGACGCCGATGATACCGCTCAGGGCTCCAGACTCCTCGTCCCAGATCGGTGAGGTCGTCACCAGCGCGGTAAATGTCGAGCCGTCGCGCCGAAGGACATTGAACTGCCCCGACAATGTCTCGCCCGCATTGACCGCAGCCATCAACTTGTCGGCGCTGTCGAAAGTGTGCGTGGGATTGGTCACATTCGTGATCGGATACCCCAGCACTTCGTTCTCTGACCAGCCATAGAGCCGCTCGGCGGCCGCATTCCAGTAGCGGACCGTGCCGTCGAGGTCAGTGGCGATCACCGCCTCCCCGACCGCACCGAGAAGCTGCGCCTGGAAGCGTTGGGCGTCCTGGGCCTGACGCTCGGCGGTGACATCGGAGAGCGTGCCAACCCAGCCGGATCGCTCTCCATCACCGCCGTGCATGGCCTGGGTCGTGGCGAAGACGACCCGGGCGCCAGCTTCGCCCCGGTCGATCGAGAACCTGTAGCGGAGCGCGGCGCTGTCCGCCAGCACCTCCTCGTGCCCCATCCGCGATTCGGCATCAACGATTGAGTCCCAGTCGCAGCCAAGCGCGTCTTCCGCAGCGATGCCGGTGATCTCGCTCCAGCGGGCATTGGTGTAGACGTAGCGGTTGTGGGCGTCGGTCTGGAATATGCCGATGGGCGCGGCGTCTGTCAAAGAGCGCAGCTGATCGGCGGTTTGCTGCAGGGCGCGGGACCGGGCGGCAAGGCTCTCGGCGTTAATGAAAACGTGGGCGAAAAAAGAGACCTTCGAGCGCAGCTCTGCCGGCGGTATCGGCGCGAACAGGAAATCGACAGCGCCTCCCGCGTAGTGATCGGTCTGCCCGATCTCGTCGCTGCTGAATGCGGTGACAAATATGATCGGGGTCATCTCGGACTGCCATCGCTGCCGGATGAGTTTGGCGGTCTCAAAGCCATCCATCCCCGGCATATTGACGTCAAGAAGGATGACCGCGAAGTCCTCCTTCATGATGAGGCGCAAGGCCGCGAATCCAGAATCCGCCTCAACGATACGGTGGCCCAGCGGGGCAAGCACAGCCTTCATGGCAAGCCGCTTCGACGGCGTATCGTCAACAACGAGCACGGGAGCGGAGCGTAGCAACGTGGCCTGGGGCGGCGTGGCCGCTCCCGGGATACGTGGGTGGTCGAGGTCCGCCATCAGGCTGGGTGTGCCGCCCGCTGCAGCCACGGCTCCAGGGCCATCAGGAGTTGCTTGGTGTCGACCGGCTTGGGCACGTAGTCGTTGGCTCCGGCAGCAATGCAGCGTTCGCCTTCGCCGCTGACAACCTTGCCTGTCACGGCAATGATGGGCAGGTCCTGCAGCCCAACGTGGCTGCGAATCGCGCGGATGGTTTCGTAGCCATCCATCAAAGGCATCATGATATCCATCAGGACAATGTCTACGGCCTCGCTACCGTCGACAAGCAGAGCGAGAGCTTCGGCGCCGCTTTCCGCCGTGAGCACCTTCCCCCGCGCACGCTCGAGCAGCGCGGTCAAGGCGAACAGGTTGCGGAAGTCGTCGTCGACGACAAGCACCCTGGTCCCGCCGAGGTCTGCGGTGACCTGTTGTACCGGGTGCAGCGTCTCGGGCAATGTTGGCGCTTTCGCTTTTTTCCTGCGCTTGGGCTCGAAGAGCACAGGCTCAGCGGCCGCATTTGCGGGTGACGCCGGAGAGCCCTGCTCCGCTACCAGCGGGGTCAACGCCTGTGGCTCGATTGACAGCGACTCCAGCGGGGGCTGGTCGAGAGGCAGGAACAGCGTGAACTCGCTCCCCTGGCCCAGCGTACTGGCTACGGTAATGTCGCCGTGCAGCAGACCCGCGAGCTTGCGACTGATCGAAAGCCCAAGCCTGGTGCCGCCATGGGAGCGGCCGGTAGAGCCGTCACACTGGGCGAACTCCTCGAAGATCCGCTCCTGATCCTCGGGCCGGATTCCGATGCCGGTATCGCTGATGCAGAACGCGACGACTGGCGAGCCGTGACCGAGGGTGTTGTTCTCCGTGTTCCATCCGCTCTCCGCTGGGCCGACGCTCATGCGGACTTCGCCGGCGGCGGTGAACTTGAGCGCATTTGCGAGGAGGTTCTTCAGTATCTGCCGCAAACGCTGCAGGTCCGTAACCAGGCTGTTCGGAGAGCCGGGATGGATCGCAATTAAGAATTCGAGCTTCTGTGCCTTTGCAACCGGTGCAAACTCGCTGTGCAATGTCTCGCAGAGGGCCTCCACAGAGACCTCGGCGAAGTTCGTGACCACCGTGCCGGACTCGACCTTGGCCAGGTCGAGAATCCCGTTGAGCAGCGAGAGCAGGTCCAGCCCTGAGGAGCGAATAACGCTGGCGTACTCCACCTGCACGGGAGACATGTTGCCCTCCGGGTTGTTCTCGAGCTGTTCCGCAAGCATCAGCAAGCTGTTCAGCGGGGTACGCAGTTCATGGGACATGTTGGCGATGAACTCGGACTTATACTTCGCGGAGAGCGTAAGTTGGCCGGCCTTTTCCTCCAGCAGATCCCTGGACTCCTCGGCCTCGGTGTACTGCTCTGCAAGCAGTTTCGCCTGCTTTCCGAGGTCTTCATTGGACGCTCGCAGTTCCTCCTGCTGCGTGCGCAGTTCCTGTGCCAGAGACTGGGATTGCGCCAGCAGCGTCTCGGTCAGGGTATTGGCCTCCAGCGAATTCAGGATAAGACCGATGTTTTCCGTCAACTGGTCCAGGAAGGTCAGGTGAGTCTCGGTGAACGTGTTAAAAGACGCAAGCTCGATCACAGCGCGCACGGAGCCCTCGAACAGGATCGGCAGGACGATGATGTTGAGCGGAGACGACGCGCCCAGTCCCGAATTAATCCGCACGTAGTCGCCGGGAACCTCGGTCAGCAGGATTCGCTTTTTCTCTCTCGCGCACTGCCCGACGAGACCCTCTCCCAGACGAAACGTGGTCGACAACTGGCGGCGCTCCTCGAAGCCATAGCCCGCCTGCAGAGAGAGCACGGGATCGGTTGCCTCGCTGGAGCCAGTCATTGAGTAGAAAACGCCATGCTGGGCAGAGACAAGCGGCGCGAGTTCAGAGAGGATCGTGCTCGAGACCGTGCTGAGATCACGCTGCCCCTGCAGCATCCGGGTGAAACGTTCCCGATTGGTTTTCAGCCAGTCCTGCTCGTGGTTCTGGCGGGTCGTCTCGCGCAGGTTGCGGATCATCTCGTTGAGGCTGTCCATCAGTACGGCAACTTCACCGCGGGCCTCGATATTGACCTGCCGGGTGAGGTCTCCCTCGGTGACGGCGGCGGCGACTTCCGCGATCGCCCGGACCTGGTCGGTAAGGTTGGCCGCGAGCTGGTTGACGTTGTCAGTGAGGTCCTTCCACACGCCGCCGATCTCCGTCGACCGCGCCTGCCCCCCCAGCTCGCCCTCGACACCGACTTCGCGTGCAACGCGAGTTACTTCGCCAGCGAAGGCATTGAGCTGATCCACCATGGAGTTGACGGTGTTCTTCAACTCGAGGAATTCTCCCTTGACGTCGATCGTGATTTTTTTGCTCAGATCGCCATTGGCCACGGCCGTCGTCACTTCAGCAATATTGCGCACCTGGCCAGTCAGGTTCCCTGCCATCAGGTTCATGCTCTCGATGACCTCTTTCCAGGCGCCATAAAACTCGAGCGAGGAGGAAGCCGCCTGGCCGAGCTTGCCTTCGGTCCCGACCTCTCTTGCGCTCCGCATGACCTCCGCCACGAAGACGTTGAGCTTGTCTACTTTGTCGTTGATGGTTTCCTTCAGGTCCAGCATCTCGCCGTTCAGGTCGGCGGAAACTTTTTTGCTCAGATCCCCGGAAGCTACGGCCCCGATGACATTCTGCATCTCGGCGATGGGGCCCGCCAGGGCGTCGATTAGCTTGTTGACCGAGCCGATGCTGCGCGACCAGGTCTGCGCCTGCCCCGCCAGTGACATTCGTTGTGAAAGTTGACCCTGGGTGCCGACGAGATCGCTCACCCTGGCCAGTTCTCGTTCCAGCAACTGGTTGGCGATAATGATGTCATTGAGGCCATCGGCTACCTTGCCGGGCAAGCCCGTCCAGTCAAGCGGCATGCGCGCCGAGAAGTCACCTTCCTTGACGCGAGCGATCACATTGAGAAGAAACGCGGCATTGTCCCCGGTATGGAGATCGAGCTTTGGTTCGAGCATACTTGGTCCTTGGATACTCAAGCTATTACATGCATTTTATTTCTAGTAATTTCTGTACATGTAATACATTGCTAGTATATAACTTGCAAGCAGAATGAAGTCTTTCATGAAGAAACCGGGAGTCTGGATGACGAACTGGAGTTTCCTCACCACCCATGCAAGGGTTCTATTGACCCTTGCAAGTGACCCGGAGATCCGGCTCCGGGACATCGCGAGTGCCGTCGGCGTCACCGAAAGGCGTGCCCACGCCATCGTTACCGATCTGACGGAGGATGGTTACGTCACCAAGCACCGCAGGGGCCGCCGCAACCGGTACGAAATTCAGCCAGACCGGGAACTCAAGGATGAGGTCATCAAACTACCCGTCGGCGACGTACTCAACCTCCTCGCCCACACCACCAACTCGAGCCAGAATACAGAGAGGAGATGAGTGGACGGCCGTTCAGCCGACAACATTGAACGCGACCGCATTCTTCCCTTTGTGCTTGACCTGATACATCAGCTCGTCCGCGGCCGCCAACGCTTGTTCCGGCGTCGTAGCGGACTCCAGGAATGTGACCACGCCAATGCTGCAGGTGGCCCTGCAGTCACCTGCTGCCAGAGCCTCATGCAGTTTGCCTCTCAATCTGGCAATCATCATCTGTGCCCCGCGGTCGTCGGTATCAGGTAACAGCAGCGCGAACTCGTCGCCGCCAACCCGCGCGGGGGTGTCGGTCTCACGTACGGAAGTTTGCAGCACCACACCGATCAGTTTTAGCAAGCGGTCGCCGCCGGCATGGCCGAGCGTGTCGTTCACTATCTTGAAATCGTCCAGGTCCATGTACGCAATCGTGAGCGCGCTCTTGCGACGCCTTCCCAATGCAAGGTCATGTTTGAGGCTCTCCTCAAATGCGCGCCGGCCGTACAAACCGGTCAGGACATCCGTCTGTGCCAGATACTGCTGAATACGAAGATTTTCCCTGAAGGCGTTCAGCAATACACCCATGATCAGAAAGATTCCCAGTCTGACCAACGTATTCCAAACAGGGATTGCCGGATGCGAATACACGTTACCTGCGGCAATGTCGGCCAAGGACCAGCTGATGCTCGAGAGGATCGCGATGGCAATACCGGTCCAGCGTCGGCCGTACCAGGCCGCTACCGCCACCGGGCCGAGATAGAACAAGGACATCGCCACTTCGTAGCCGGTAAGGTAGTCGAGCCCGCCAACAAGCAGGACGCTGCACGCGGCCAGCAGGAAAATTTCGGCACTCCCGCGCTGGGCGAGGTGCTGATCGAGGAGCCTGATCGGCTGCATCATCATATGGCCGTCCAACCAATAAGTGGAATATAAAGTCTCCCACTCTAGGGCACTGTCCAATGCTGTATGTTCGGTAGCACTCTCTCATGCAACGCACTCTCGAACAAACTCCCCCAACAACCGTAGCCTGCACCCAATCGTTGTTTTCGATTGAACTGAGTAAGTTTTTCTGCTGGACGATCTCTACCCGATCGTCTAATTTTACCCAACCGCACATCTGTGCCGGGTTGTTAACTCTAAGAGGAGAACCAGCATGTCCCTGAAAGGAAGCCAAACCGAAGAAAACCTGAAAGCCGCGTTTGCCGGCGAGTCCCAGGCCAACCGTCGCTACCTGTATTTCGCTGCCAAGGCTGACGTGGAAGGCTACAACGACGTGGCCGCGGTTTTCCGCTCTACCGCCGAAGGCGAAACCGGCCATGCCCACGGCCACCTGGAGTACCTGGAAGAAAGCGGTGACCCCGCGACCGGCCTGCCAATCGGCGGCACTTCCGATAACCTGAAGGCAGCAATCGCCGGGGAGACCCACGAGTACACCGACATGTACCCGGGCATGGTCCGAACAGCCCGCGAGGAAGGTTTCGACGAGATCGCGGACTGGATGGAAACCCTGGCCAAGGCTGAGCGCAGCCACGCCAACCGCTTTCAGAAAGCCCTGGACCAGCTCGACACCTGAGCCCGGTACCGATCGCCGCCGCGAGCCATGCCCGCGGCACATCGCATTACCCGAGACGGGTTCGTAGCTCACTGCGAGCCCGTTTTCAATTCAAGCCCGATGAGGATTTGCCGTGAGAGAAGGAAGCCTGGACGCACCCACCCGCCACCCCGTCGAATGGCGCTCTGAGGATTTCTGGGACCAGGGCAAGCTGAATGCAGAACTGGAGCGGGTGTTCGACATCTGCCACAGCTGCCGCCGCTGCGTCAGCCTCTGCGACAGTTTTCCCACCCTGTTCGACCTGGTAGACGAGTCCGAGTCCATGGAAGTGGACGGCGTCGCCAAATCCGATTTTCACAAGGTCGTGGAGCAATGTTACCTGTGCGACCTGTGCTACATGACCAAGTGCCCGTACGTGCCGCCCCACGAGTGGAACGTGGACTTCCCGCACCTGATGCTGCGGGCCAAAGCCGTGCACTTCCGCAAGGCGGGCGCGCGCCTGCGCGACCGGGTCCTGACCAGCACAGACACCACCTTCGGCCTCGCCACCATTCCGCTGGTGGACGTGACCGTCAATGCCCTGAACCGCAACGGCGCTTTTCGCAAGGCGCTGGAGTCCAGCTTCGGCATCCACCACGAGGCGCCAGTACCCGAGTTCCACAGCAATACCCTGCGCAAGCGGGTCAAGCCGATGGTGAAGAACCTGGAACCAAAGCCAGTAGGCAGCACCACCGGTAAAGTGGCGCTTTACGCCACCTGCTATGGGAACTACAACAGTCCCGAGATCGGCGAGGACTTCGTCAAGGTGTTCCAGCACAACGGCATCCACATCGACATTGTGCCGAAAGAGAAGTGCTGTGGCATGCCCAAGCTGGAATTGGGCGACCTGGAAACCGTACAGAAACTCAAGGAGGCCAACATCCCGGTGCTGGCGCAGCTGGTGGACGAGGGCTACGACCTGGTCGCGCCCATCCCCTCCTGTGTCCTGATGTACAAGCAGGAGCTGCCCCTGCTGTTCCCCGACGACCCCGATGTGATGAAAGTGAAGGCCGCCTTCTTCGACCCCTTCGAGTACCTGTGGTTGAGGCACAAGGGCGGAGCCCTCAACACCGAGTTCCCCAATGCCATGGGCGACATCGCCTACCAGGTGGCCTGCCACCAACGGGTGCAGAATATCGGCCTCAAGACCCGGGACGTGCTGAACCTGGTGCCGGACACCGCGGTGACTGCCCAGGAGCGCTGTTCCGGCCATGACGGTACCTACGCCATCAAACAGGAGACCCGCGACAAGTCGGTTAAAATCGCCCGGCCTGTGGTGCGCAAGGTGGATCAGCAGGATCCTGATTATTTCATGAGCGACTGCCCGATGGCGGCCACGCACATTGCCAACTTGTCCGAGAAGGTCGACAAGGCGGAACACCCCATGACCCTGTTGCGCATGGCCTACGGCCTGTAACGTTCAAGGAGATCACTATGGCACAGCTATCACGCGCCGACCTCTGGTCACTGGAGGAGTACGCGGAAGAGCGCCCCCGGTTCCGGGCGCAGGTTATCGAGCACAAGAAAACCCGGCAGCTGGGCCTGGGCGACCATGCCCGCCTCTACTTCGAGGACGCCCTGACCATCAAGTACCAGATCCAGGAAATGCTGCGGATCGAGAAAGTGTTCGAGGCCGCCGGTATCACCGAGGAGTTGGACGCCTACAATCCCCTGATCCCGGACGGCCACAACTGGAAAGCCACCTTTATGCTCGAATACGACGATCCCGTCGAGCGCGCGGAACGGCTGGCACAGATGATTGGCATTGAGGACAAGGTGTGGTTGCAGGTGGGTAACTGCGAAAAGATCTACCCCATCGCCGATGAAGATCTGGAGCGCGCCAACGACAGCAAGACCTCCTCTGTGCACTTCATGCGTTTCGAATTGACGCCGGAGATGATTACCGCGACCAAGAATGGCGAGCCAATCCATGCGGGCATTGACCACCCGGCCTACCCCATTGAAAAATTCACCATCGCCAGCACCGTTCGCGACTCCCTGACTGCAGATCTGGAGTCCGGCCAGGTTCATTAATAAAGGGTCAGGTCCCTTTTAAAAAAGGGGTCAGGTCCATTTTAAAAGGGGTCAGGTCCCTTTTCCTCCTGTTTCCCCGGCGCGCTGCTTGGTCAGGCGCGTCGGCGCCGCTGCCAGGGGGTCATCGGGCCACGGATGTTTGGGGTAGCGCCCCTTCATTTCTTTTTTTACTTCCGGATACACGTTGCGCCAGAACGTCGCCAGGTCCTGGGTCACCTGCAGCGGGCGCTGCGCCGGGGAGAGCAGGTGGATCTGCAAGGGCTGGCGGCCGTCGGCGATCCGCGGCGTCGCGGCACAGCCAAACATCTCCTGCAGCTTGACCGCCAGTACCGGCGTCGCCGGACTGTAGTCGATGGCGATGCTGGAGCCCGAGGGCACCACCATTCGCTCCGGTGCCAGGCGCTCAAGTTCCAGCGGCAGTGGCCAGGGCAGCAGTGCCTGCAGGATCTGCTTCAGGTCAAGGCGGGTAAAATCCTGCAGTCGACGCACCTGCCCCAGGTACGGCAGCAGCCACTGTTCCAGCGTTGCCAGCAGCGCTGCATCGCAAAGATCCGGCCAGGGGTTAGCGGACTCACCCCGCTGCAGCCGGTGCAGCAACTGCACCCGGGCACGCCACTGCTGCAGGGCTGGCGTCCAGGGCAGCAACAGCAGGCCGCGGCGGCGTATCAGGCTGGCAAGAGCAGCAGCCAGCGCCGCTGCCGGCACCTGCTCCAGCGGCCGACTCTCCAGCACCAACCTGCCCACGCGACGCTGGCGTTCGGCAACAAACTGTTCGCCGCGCTCGTCCCACTCGGCACGCTCCTCCAGCGTCACCAGCGGCGCCAGCACATCATCAAAGCGCGCCGGGGTAAGCGCGGTGGCACTGTAGATCCGGTCACCGGTATCCCCGTGAGCACCGCCGATTTCCGCGGTTGCCAGCCAGCGGGCCGCTGCCAGGCTGTCGCCGGCGGGAACAGTGGCGCTGCGCCCGTTAGCCAGCTGGAACTCACCACCGCGGCCGCCCTCCCGGACGCGAGCGATACGGTCGGGCCAGGCACTGGCCAGGAGCACGCCCAGCACATCCTCCGCCGGCACCGGTAACGGACCGCGCCGGGGCTGGTAAATTTCCGAAACTATCTGCGCATAGCGTCGAGCCTGCTGCCAGCTGCGCCGGTACCAGCCCTGCAATTTGGTCGGGCAGGACTGCTCACCCAGCAGCACCGCCAGTGTCGTCCCCAGCTCCACACCCTGCTCGGCCAGCGGATTCCGCTCGGCCAGCACTGCTGCCAGTAACGCGGCGGTTTCACGCGCGTCGATGTCGCAGCCCACCAGCAACATGTGTCCGAGGCGTGGGTGCAGGGGCATCTGGGACAAGCGCACGCCGTGGGGTGTGAGCTGCCAGCTGCCATCGTCGCGAGCGAAGGCGGCATCACAGAGCGCCAGCACATCGAGTCCCTGCTGGTAGTTGGCCGCCGGCGGCGGGTCCAGCCAGGCCAGCTCAGTAGGGTCTTGGACGCCCCAGGCGAGCAGCTGCAGCGCCAGCGGCGCCAGGTCTGACTGCAGCATCTCCGGTGTCCGCTGTTCCTGCAGACGCTGGTGCTGCT
>JBGTGB010000045.1:0-2971 GCA_041746975.1 Haliea sp.
CCCACGTTGCCCAGACAGAATGGTATGTGCTCAAAGGTGAAGTGAAAGTTGGCGATGAAGTCCTTGGTGAGGGCGGCTACTGGTGCACTCCCAAGGGTGTGCTTTGCCCCGCGCTGACAGTCAAAGCCGGCACCGAGATCCTGTATTTCCGCGAGTATGGCGATTGGACATTCGAGGAAGCAAGCAAGGACGCCGAGGGAGTACGTGAGGACCAGAAACTGGTTGTCAAGCACAGCAAGGAGATGGACTGGATCGACGTGGAAAGTGGCAGCCCCATGCGCTTCGACCTGGGAGGCACGCCTGTGCCTGGCTTGTTCATCAAGATGTTGTACCGCGATGAAAAAACGGGCTTCTACACGCGCCTGATCAAGGCCAAGCCAAACTGGCGGGAGCACCCGCTGGCCCACCACCCGGTCTACGAGGAAGCCTATACTCTTGAAGGCTCGTTCGACTTTAACTTCGGTGAGCAGTGGCCGGGCGTTTACTTTTTCCGTCCGGCGCTGGTGCGCCATGGCGACTTCACGGCTGGCCCTGAGGGAACGGTATGGTTGCTGCGCTGCGACGGCGACCTGGTGGACTGGTACACGGACAACGCACGCATGGAAATGCACGGTGACCCGGTGAACTGGGGCCCGGAATATCCACACACCATTGCTCCACTGCCACTGCAGCCAGTGCGCTCGCGCTCCCTTGGGCCGATGAAGGACCCCTACTATTCCTGAGGGAGGCTCACTTCAACGGGTAGGTAGTTTAGGGCGTCTGTGCTGCTCCCAGTAGGGGGTAGCATCGCGATACATCGCACGCCCTTCATTCAGCAGGTAGTCACGGCAGGTGTCTGCGACAACCGAAAAAGTTTTGCCTTTGCGGAACACCAGATTCCAGTAGTCGAGCAGTGGGAAGCCCGCCACCGGGAGCTGTACCAACTCGCGCTGGTCTCCTTCGTCCAGGCAAAGACTGGGCACGATCGCAAGCCCCATCCGCGCCAGCACCGCGTGTTTGATACCCTCGTTGCTGGCTATAGTCAGCTGGTGGCGCAGGGAATAGCCCTTCCGCTCCAGGTGGTACTCGATCGCCGCTCGGGTGCCCGCCCCCTTCTCCCGGACGATAAACAGTTCGTTGGCCACTTCATTCCAGCTCAGCGCACGCTTTCCGGCGAGGGCGTGGCCCTTGGGCGCGACTACCACCAGGTGGTTTTTTCCAAGCTCGGTTATCTCTATATCGACATCCTGCGGGGGAAACCCAAAAATATACAGGTCGTCCAGGTTGTTCTTCAGCCGTTCCGTGAGTTCCGCTCTGTTACCCACGTTGAGTGCGACTTCGATCGAGGGATAGCGACGGTAGAATGGCCCCAGCAAGTGTGGCGCGAAATATTCCGCGGAGCTGACAATGCCAATGCTCAACCTGCCCCTGTGCATCCCCTTGAGTTGGTTCAGCGCCATCTCCAACCGGTCTGTGCAATCGAATATCTCCCTCGCGTGCTGCTGCATAAGTTCGCCCGCGTGTGTCAGGGTAAGACGTCGCCCGGACAGATCGTACAGTGGCGCGCCAACGTTATCGGCGAGCTTGCGCATCTGCATGGAGACCGTGGGTTGGCTCAGATGCAGCTTTTCAGCCGCAGCGGCGATTCCTCCCGACTCGGCTACCGCCAGCAGGATTTCCAACTGGCGGAATGTGCCGATTCGAGCGGCTAGTCTGCCGGTGTTCACTCACGGCCCTCCGCGGCGAGCAAAGCGCTGACGTCAGAGAGCCCATACATCCTGTCCTGCCACGGCCTGCTGTTGCCCTGAAGCCGCAGTGCCGTGAGCATGGCTCCGGCCTGGCGGGTGAACAGATTGATCAGAGACGCGGGGTGGAGGCCTATTTTGTAGCCCAGCGCCTGTAGCGATGCGCAATCGTCTATCGGACTATTACCGCCCTCTACCAGGTTGTGTATGAGAGGAATGCGTCCGGCAAGACGGTGGGCGATTATCTGCATGGCTTCGATAGTAGGAGGCGCCTCGACAAACAGGGCGTCGGCACCCGCATCGACATAGGCCTCTGCACGCTCCAGCGCGTCATCAAGCCCATGCACGCCAATGGCGTCGGTACGGGCGAAGACCAGGGTCGAGCTGTCAGTGCGCGCATCAAGCGCTGCCTTGAGCTTGTCCACCATTTCCGCCTTGTCGACAAGCGTCTTCCCCGCCATGTGACCACAACGCTTCGGTGCCTGCTGGTCCTCGATTTGCAGGGCGCTGGCCCCGGCGCGCTCGAAGTCGCGCACCGTGCGCTGTACATTGAGTGCGTTGCCAAAGCCGGTGTCGATGTCCACGATCAGCGGCAGGTCGACGCGATCGCGCATGGTAAACACGGCGTCGCAGGCTTCGCTGGCAGTAATCAAGCCGATATCCGGCCGGCCCAGGCGAGCAAATGACAGGCAGGCACCGGAAACAAAAGCCGCGGCAAATCCGGCCTGTTGCACCAGCAGTGCCGACAGGCCATCGTAGACACCGGGCGCCTGAACAAGTTGAGCCTGCGCCAGCAAACGCCGCAGTTCCGCGCGATGGTTGGGGCTATGTTGCATTGACTATCTGCTTCCGGGGATTAAGGGTTGCTGGCTGGCAAAGGCCGCCAGTATCTCCCGAGGTGGCGCCGACCAGACTCCGTCCCTCGTCATGATATAGGACAGGGCCTGCTCAAGCTTGCGAATGCGGTGTGGTTGCCCCAGCAACCAGGGATGAAGATTCAGAGCAAGGATACGGCCGCCGCCACTGCTCGCGGCCTCATCGAGAAGGTAGTCGCAGGCATCCGATACCTGCTCCAGCCACGACTGCTCTGAGTGGAGGTTGTTCATGAGGACATAGCGGTCCTCCAGTTCAGTGGACAATGGCATGGCCCACAGGTCACCGCTGGCAGTGTGGAACGGGTAGGGCATGTCATCGTTGACCCAATCGCAGAAGTACTCGATCCCATGCTCCACCAGCAATTCCGGGGT
>JBGTGB010000046.1:0-4302 GCA_041746975.1 Haliea sp.
GGCACGGTCCGAGGTTTGCTGGGCGGCGGAGTCGGAGTCGGAGGCGGCGGAGGTGGCGGTTCCGGTACCGGTGGAGCCGGCGGGACAGTCTCGGCCAGGGGCGGCGATTTCACGACAGGCGCTGCCGCGTCGTCGCTGTGCTTGATAAGTTCCGCCTGCAACCCAATCCCGCGCATTCGCAGCTGCCAGGATGCAGCCCGTTTCGGGTCCAGGTTGCGCCGCAGCACCACCGCTTGGCCGGAGAAAAACTGTGCGATGCGCTTGGGGTCGCGAATAGCAAACAGTCGGGCAAAATTACGCCTTGCGGTGGCCGGGTCGTGGCCCTGCAGAATCTCTCCCCGGAACGAGAGGTTGAAGCGATTCACCCCGCGTCTGCGCCCCTGTCTGCTTGCATTGTTTACCGGCAATGTACGGCCTTTATCTAAAGTTTTCCAGCCACCTTCCCAGCCTACTCGACGGGCACTTCTGCGAAGGTCAAACCAGCATTATCCTGCAGTCGCTTGAGCAGGTGCTGCCCCAGGCCTGAGGCGGGCGTCCAGAAGCCACCACCTACCTCCAGGGGGTCCTGCGCCAGACATACCGCCGCTTCTGCCAGCATTCGCGCCGTAGAACCGTAGCCCGGGTCCAGCTGACCCGCTACCCGCACCCGCAGATCAAGCGCTCGGTCCTGTGGATGGACGCCGTGGAAAAATAGTTCGTAGTGTCCGGCTTCGCGCTGCTCGCGGCTGGGTCCCTCTCCGGGCTTGGGCAGGAAGCGCGCCAGTAGTTTCCGGCCGGGCCCGGTCGTGAGCCCGGCCATGGCGGCGCCCATCGCCAGGGTATTGCGCAGCGCCTGGGCCCGTGAACTGCAGAGCTGGGATTCGTCATACTGGAAGTCCTCACCCCAGGGTTTGCCGAGGAGACAGTGACTGCGCCGCACCACCCGGCCGTTGATCGCCGCCATGATGAAAGGACAGGTCCAGCGCTCAAAGTCGCTGTCGTAGCGGACATTGGCCTGATCTGGACCGTCCAGGCCCGTTGTGCCGGGCGGGCAGAGAGCGTATGGGTTGGTTAGCAGTTTGCGCACTTCGCGATCGCGTTTGGCCTCATCCAGCACCTCCAGCATGCTGGCGATTGTGCCGCCGCTGGCGCTGCCCTTGTTGCGCCCGACGCGGGCCTTGACGTAGTGCGCCGCTACCCCGTGGCGTTCCAGCATGCGCTGCTGCAGATACCAGGTGCCCATGTCAGAGGGAATGGAGTCAAAACCGCAGGTGTGGACTAGGCGGGCGCCGCTGGCTTCGGCGGCAGCCTGGTACTCGGGAATCACCCGTGCCATCCATTGCACCTCACCGGTGAGGTCGCAGTAATGGGTGCCAGCTGTGGCGCAGGCGGCCACCAATGGCGTGCCATAGAGTGCGTAGGGGCCCACGGTCGTGCAAACCACCCTGGTACGCTGCACCATGTCCTGCAGTGAGTCGGGATCATCGCTGTCGGCCACCACGACGGGCAGGGGCTTACCCGGATTTGCCGCCTGCAGTTCCTGCTGTAGCGACAGCAGTTTCTCCTTGCTGCGGCCTCCCAGCGCCCAACGCAGCGGGCCATCGGTGCCGTAGGTGAGGGCCATGTACTCTGCCACCAGCGCTCCGGTGAAGCCGGTGGCTCCCCAGATGACCAGGTCGAATTCCCGCCGTTGTTCAGCCATGGTTGCGACTCCTTTGGTCACAGGCGCGTTCAGTGGATGCCGTGCATCATTCTCCGCAGCAGCGGGGCGATCAGAAATTGCAGTGCCGCTACGCCCAGGCCGACGTAGAACAAGGTTGTAAAGAGCTCAGTGTAGCTGGCCAGTGCCGTGCCGACATCGGCCAAACCCGCGTCGGCGTCCAGTGCAGCGAGCTTGGAAAGCTGGGCCGCCACATGCTGGGAGTACGCGGTGGCCAGAAACCACGCTCCCATCATAACCCCCACGACACTGGGTACCGCCAGTTTGGTGACCGCGGAGAGGCCCACCGGGGACAGGCACAGCTCGCCTGCAGTATGCAGCAGGTAGGCGAGAACCATCCAGTAGCCAAGCACCAGACCCGCCTCATTGGGACTGGCGGCCCCGAGCACCAGCGCTCCAAACCCGAGGCCAGCAAGGGCGACGCCCAGGGCAAACTTGACCGGCGCGCCGGGTTCCAGGCCGCGGCGTCCGAGGCTGGTCCACAGCCAGGCGAAAACCGGGGCCAGGAGAAAAATGAAGAAGGCATTGAAGAATCCGTACTGGGCGGCGGTGAAGTCGATGCCAAAGACCCGACGGTCCATGACCCGGTCGGCGTACAGGGTCATGGAGGCGGCGCTCTGCTCGAACAGGGACCAGAAAACCACGCTGGAAAGGGTGAGCACGACGAGGACGATCATCCGTCCGCGCTCCACCGAATTACAGCGAAAGGTGATGAACCAAGCCAGGGCCAGCGCCACGATCAGGGCCAGCACGTTCAGCAGCACGCCGACAGCGCCATGGAACTGCAGCATCTGCCAGGCGGTGAAGACGCCGACGATCGCGCCGAGATAGATGGTCAGCTCCTTGCTGATGCCCAGGGGCGATCGCTCCCGCAGCTTCTCCGGCTGCGCCGGTTCCGCAAGCCCCTGCAGATGTTTCTGGCCGTGCAGGAAAGTGGCGAGGCCGATTAGCATGCCGATACCGGCGACACCGAAGCCGTAGCCCCAGCCGTAGGTCACACCCAGGTAACCGCAGAGCAGCGTGGCGATCAGGGCGCCCAGGTTGATTCCCATGTAGAAAATGGTGAACCCCGCATCACGGCGTGGATCGTCCACCGGGTACAGACGCCCGACAATGGTGGAGATATTGGGCTTGAGGAAGCCCACGCCAACGACAATGAGAGCGAGCGAGAAGTAGAATACCTGCAGCGCCCGATCATCCCGCACCACCGCGTCTCCCACCAGCCGCGCCTGCTCGCCCTCGACCGCCATCCCCAGGTGCCCCAGCACCAGCAGCAGGCCGCCAAAAATGACCGATTTGCGCATGCCCAGGTAGCGGTCTGCGATCAGCCCGCCGATAACCGGCATGGCATAAACCAGAGCGGCATAGCCGCCGAGAACTTCCAGACCGTTGGCATCGGAAAACAGGTGATACTTGGTCAGGTACAGCAACAGCAGGTACTTCATGCCATAGAAGGAAAACCGCTCCCACAGCTCGGTGGAGAAGCACACGTAGAGTCCCCGGGGGTGGCCGAAGAAAGCGGTGTCGCTGGCCGGATCAACGATGCTGCTGGTGGTCATGGCTCTGATTCCCGCCGGGTAATGGTAAAGGGCGACCAGGACTGGCGCACCGCCATCATTTCCAGGGAATTCACGTTCAGGTGGCTGGGCAGGGTGGCGAGCCAGAACACGGTCTCCGCGATATCCTCGGGCTGAATCGGATCCGCGCCCTGGTACATCCTGTCATGCGCGGCCTGATCTCCCCCGGTGCGCACCAGCGTGAACTCGCTCTCCGAGAGGCCCGGCGCGAGGCAGCTGACCCTGACTCCGGTGCCCTGCAGGTCGCTGCGCAGGGCATAGGAAAACTGCTCAACGAAAGCCTTGCTGCCGCAGTAGACGTTGCCCCCCGGGTAGGGCCAGTGCCCCGCGACCGAACCTATGTTGATGATGCTGCTGCCGGCACCGCTGTCGATAAGTGTAGGCAGCAGCGCATGAGTCACCGTGGTCAGGCCCTTGATGTTGGTGTCTATCATCCGGTGCCACTGTTCCAGATCGCAGGCCTCGGCCGGCGCCGTGCCCAGTGCCAGGCCGGCACTGTTGACCAGCGTGTAAACCTCGCGGAACGGACTCTCCAGAGCAGCCACCGCAGCCCTTACCGCCTGTGTGTCGCGGACATCCAGCGTCAGCGTGAGTACCCGGCACTGCGGCTCCAGCTCTGCGGCCAGCTCCACCAAGCGCTCCTCGCGGCGGCCACTGAGCACGAGATTCCAGCCTGCCCGCGCAAAGTGGCGTGCGCAGGCGCGGCCGAAGCCGGAGGTGGCACCAGTGATGAATGCGGTGTGGGTCATCATGCGGATTCCCGTGGTTGTTGGCGGCGAACTCAGGCGGCGGCCGGTTGTTCCCGCTCGGGTTGCAGGGTTGCCAGGTGGGCATCAATGGCGCCGCTGACAGCGACCGGGTCATTCAGACGCTTGATCGCGGCAAACAGCAGCGCGGCTTCAGGGTAGCAGCGGCGCAGGTAGCCCAGCCACTGCTTGACCGGGCCTGCGGCGTGCCGGGGCAGGCACTCGGTGCGTTTGCGGCGGAAAAAGTGCTGCAGGATCACGGCGATGTCCAGCCATGCCA
>JBGTGB010000047.1:0-1965 GCA_041746975.1 Haliea sp.
GGGTAGCCGACGACCTGCCCGCCGCCTTGGCGCTCAGAGCTGCGCTGACCGCCGGCGAATCGGTGATCACCCCGGAGGGAATCTGGCTGGGCGCCGACTGGCTGCGGGTGAAGCGGCCGGGGGAGCAGGAGGGCGGTGTGATCCAGCGCCGTCAGGAACTGGAGCGGCTCGCAGCGGAAATCGACTTGAGTGGCGAACAGGTGGCCGAGCTGGAAGCGGGCCAGCAGCGGGCGCGGGAACGGCAGCAGACGCTGGAATCACAGCGTCAGGACAGCCAGCGGGAGCTGCAGCAGGCCACGCGTCAGCACTCAGAGGCAAGCGCAAAGCTGTCGGCGCAGCAGGCACGTCTGGAGCAGATCAGCGCTCGCCGCGAGCGTCTGGGCGCCGATATTACCGACACCCGCGATCAGTTCCGCATGGAGCAGGAGTCGGTAGCCGAGGCGCGCCTGTTGTTGGCTGCCGCGATCGAGCAGATGGAGCAGGATTCGCGCCAGCGTGAGGACCTGCTGACTCGCCGCGATCAGGCTCGCAGCCAGCTCGACAGCGTGCGCCAGAAGGCGCGTCACGACAAGGATGTGGCTCACCAGGCTGCCATGCGCCACCAGTCCCTGCAGACCCAGCTGCGTTCGGTGCGCGATACCATGGAGCGCACCCGCTCCCAGCTGGCGCAGTTGCAGGAGCGGCGCGAGGCCCTGCAAGGCAGCCTCACCGAGGCTGACGATCCCCTGGTCGCGCTGCAGGAGGATCTGGAAGCGCAGCTGGCGCTGCGGCTGGCCTCCGAGGGTGATCTGAACCGCGCCCGGCAGGCCGTAGCGGAAGTGGAGCACGCCATGCGTCAGGCGGAACAGCAGCGCGCCGCGATTGAGCAGCGGGCGCAGAGCGTGCGCTCGGCGCTGGAGCAGCAGCGCCTGCAGTACCAGGGTCTACAGGTGCAGCGCGAGAACGTGCTGCGTCAATTGCGCGAAGGTGAGCAGGATCTCGAGCAGGTGCTGGCCGCCATGCCCGAGGGCGCCAACGAGTCCGACTGGCAGCTTGCTTTGGAGCGGGTGGCTGCCCGAATTGCGCGTCTGGGGCCAATAAACCTCGCCGCTATTGATGAATACGCGCTGCAATCAGAGCGCAAGAACTACCTCGACGCCCAGAATGAGGATCTGGAAACAGCCCTGGAGACTCTGGCATCCGCCATTCGCAAGATCGACAAGGAAACCCGCAGCCGCTTTCGCGACACCTTCGACAAGGTCAATGCCGGCCTGCAGGAGCTGTTTCCGCGGGTTTTCGGCGGCGGCAATGCCTACCTGGAAATGACTGGCGACGACCTGCTCGACACCGGCATTACCATCATGGCGCGGCCCCCGGGGAAGAAAAACAGCACCATTCACCAGCTCTCCGGCGGCGAGAAAGCGCTGACCGCCATCGCACTGGTGTTCTCCATTTTCCAGCTAAATCCTGCGCCATTCTGTATGCTTGACGAGGTCGATGCACCGCTGGACGATGCCAACGTCGGCCGCTATGCGCGCATGGTCAAGGAGATGTCCGCCAAGGTGCAGTTTATTTACATCACCCATAACAAGATTTCGATGGAGTTGGCGGATCAGCTGATGGGTGTCACCATGCACGAGCCCGGTGTGTCGCGGCTGGTGACGGTGGATGTCGACGAGGCGGCGGAACTGGCGGCTAGCTAGAACAACCGGAGGATGCGGGTGCAGCTGTGATGGACTTGACGATACGCGATTGGATGGTGATAGTCGGAGTGCTGCTGATCCTGGCGGTGCTACTGGATGCCTGGCGCCGGGTTCGCAACGAACGTCGCTCGCCGGTCCGGGTCAAGCTGGCGCACAGTGAAACCGGTGTGGCGGCGGTTGATGATGATATTGGTTTTTTGAAGGAGTTACCCAACGGCGGCGCGCGCGTGGTGGAGCGCCGGGACCTGCTGGATGCCGCGGCCCAGAACAAGGCCGACAAGGC
>JBGTGB010000048.1:0-14006 GCA_041746975.1 Haliea sp.
AAGTCGCCGGCCATTTCCGAAACCATCGACTGGGCCCGCAGCCTGCTGCTGCTGCACGCTCGCGAATTGGACGCGGAGATTGTCCACAGCACGCTGAACGTGCTGCTGAAGTTCGAGGACGATATCGACATGGCCAACGCCGGACTGCGGGATCTTCTGCCCCGTCGCACGGCCTGACGAGTCGAAACCGCCACCGTGCAAAGTCATCTGGTCAGCTTTATCCGCCTGCTGCGCAGCCACGATGTGCGGGTATCACCCACGGAGACGCTGGATGCCATGGATGTCGCCGCGGCCCTGGGCTACTCCCGCCGCGAGCGCCTGCGGGACGGGCTGGCCATCGCGCTGGCAAAAACACCGGCAGAGGAGGCTGTGTTCCAGCACTGTTTCGACCGTTTTTTCGATCAGGAACTGGCGGACTTTGCCAGTACCCGGGAAGAGCGCAGCGCCCTGCAGGACTCGCTGCTGGATTCCGGCCAGGTGGAAAAACCAGAGGCGGCCAGCCGGGCCAGCCCGGATGACAGCTTGCTGGACGCCGCCGCTGAGGACGATGCCGGGCTGCAGGCGCTGCTGGACAGCGCGCTTTTACAGCAGCTGCGCGACAACGACACCACGGCGCTGAATCTCGCCATGGGTGAGGCCGCCGCGGGGGTGGGCTTAAGCCAGATCCAGATGTTCACCCAGAAAGGCCAGTACCTGCGGCGCATGCTGGATGCCATGGGCGAGGAGCAGATCAGGCGCGCCATCGCTGACCTGGAGCGGCGCCAGAGCCCGGCGCTGGCGCCGCTGCAACGCTATCGCGACATCCTCCGCGAGCAGGTGCGCGACTATGTCGCCCGTCAATACCTGCTGCAGGCCGAGGGCGACAACGCCCGTTTCATGGATGAAATCCTGAGTACAACGAGGCTCAGCCACCTGGAACAGCGCTATATGCAGCGGGTGCAGGAGTTGGTTCGGCGCATGGCACGCAAGCTGGCGGAACGCCACGCCCGCAAGCGCCGGCTGTTCCGGCGCGGCCGGCTGGACATGGGTAAGACCCTGCGCCGCGGCATCGCCAATGACGGCGTCATGTTCAATACCTACTGGCGCCGGGTGCGCAAGGACAAGCCGCAGCTGCTGGCGATCTGCGACGTCAGCGGCTCGGTGGCCGCCTACGCCAAGTTCCTGCTGCTGTTCCTGTACAGCCTGCAGGACGTACTGCCACGAGTGCGCAGCTTTGCCTTCTCCAGTCACCTCGGTGAAGTCAGCGACCTGTTCATCCAGCACTCCGTCAACAAAGCTATTGAGCTGGTGAACTGGCGCTACGGCGGTGCCACCGACTACGGCAGCAGTCTGCAGGATTTTGCCAAGCTGGCCCTGGATGATATCAACAGCAACACCACCGTGATCATCCTCGGCGATGCGCGCAACAATAACGGTGAACCCAGGCTGGATATTCTGCGCAGCATTTACCAGCGCAGCCGACGGGTAATCTGGCTCAATCCGGAATCACGTCGGGCCTGGGGGACGGGAGATTCGGAGATGCTGCGTTACCAGAGTGCCTGTCATTTCGCCGCCGAGTGCAATAATCTAGTGCAACTGGAACGGGTCGTGGATCGTTTACTGAAACTGAATCGGTGAATTGGCATGCGCTATCACTGCCGGGAATGCAGTTACCGGGGCGCCAAAATAGACAGCCGTGGCGGCTGCCCTGCCTGCGGCTCCCTGGACATTCACATTTCCATAGGTGAAAGGGCACCGGAGCCGCCAAAGTCGCGCCGGTTACAGCTTGGCGTGATGGTGATTCTCTGGCTAACGTTTGCGGCCCTGGTGCTGTGGAAACTGTGATCCTGAGCGGCCCTGTCAGTCCTCATCGTCAAGGCTTTCCAGGCTCAGATTAAGACTGCCGTCCGGAGCCCGCTGCCCACCCTCCTTGGCAAACTTGATTTTCAGGCGCACATTATTGGCCGAATCCGCATTGCGCAAGGCTTCGTCTTCGCTGATCAACCCCTCCTTGTAGAGGTCCAGCAGCGCGCCGTCAAAGGTCTTCATACCGATATTTTCCGACTTGGCCATGACTTCCTTGATGCCGTCGATATCGCCCTTGAGAATCAGGTCTGCCACCATCGGGGTGCCCAGCAGAATCTCGATGGCGGCGCAGCGCTTGCCGGCCACCGTCGGTATCAGGCGCTGGGAGATAAAGGCCTGGATATTCAACGACAGATCCATCAGCAGCTGCGGCCGACGCTCTTCCGGGAAGAAGTTGATGATGCGATCCAGGGCCTGGTTGGCGTTGTTGGCGTGCAGGGTAGAAATACACAGGTGACCGGTCTCAGCGAAGGCGATGGCGTGCTCCATGGTCTCACGGTCGCGGATCTCCCCAATCAGGATCACGTCCGGCGCCTGACGCAGGGTGTTTTTCAAGGCGTTGTGCCAGCTCCGGGTATCGACTCCAACCTCGCGCTGATTGATGATCGACTTCTTGTGGTTGTGGACGTACTCCACCGGGTCCTCGATGGTGACGATGTGACCGGCACTGTTGCTGTTGCGGTAGTCGATCAAAGCCGCCAGCGAGGTCGACTTGCCAGAGCCGGTGGCACCCACGAACAGCACCAGGCCGCGCTTGCGCATCATGACCTCGGTCAGGATCTCGGGCAGGCGCAGGTCCTTGTAATTGGGGATGTCGGCGACGATATTGCGCGCCACGATGCTGACCTCGTTGCGCTGCATGAAAATATTCACCCGGAAGCGCCCGGAACCGGCAATGGAGGTAGCCAGGTTCATCTCCAGCTCCCTTTCGAAGTCCGCCTGCTGGGTGGGATCCATCAACTCCCAGGCGATTTCCTTGATCTCACCGGGTTTGAGCCGCTCGCTGGCAATCGGCCGCAGCTGACCCTGGAACTTGGCGCAGGGTGGCGCTCCGGTGCTCAGGTAGAGATCGGAGCCGCCCTCGGCGGCGAGCGTTTTCAGCCATTCGGTAATGCGCACTGTGTCCCCCTTCGGCACAACACTGTAGAGCCTTCACTCTAGCATCTTGAGCGCAACGAACAAGAAGCGAGCGTAAAAAGCCTACTCCACGGGCGCCTCCGCCAGATCCCGGTCCAACTGCTGGCTGACCGCCTGGGGTGACCCGGTGCCACGCGCCAGCAGCACGTAGGCCATCGGGATCAGGAACAGGGTGATAAGCGTCGCCACAGTCACCCCGCACATGACTACCACCCCGATCACCGTGCGCGTCTCGTGCCCCGGACCGCTGGATATCACCAGCGGCACCGCGCCTGCCACCGTGGTGAACGCGGTCATGATAATGGGCCGCAGTCGCCGCGCCGCGCCCCGCTGTACCGCCTCGATAAATTCGCAGCCGGCATCGCGCATCTGGTTGATGAACTCGACAATGAGGATGCCGTTCTTGGTCGCCAACCCCACCAGCATGATCATGCCCACCTGGCTGTAAATGTTCAGGGTCTGGTCGAACAGCCACAGCCCGCCGAGCCCGCCCGCCAGGGCGAGCGGTACGGTCAGCAGGATAATGGCCGGGTGCACAAAGGACTCGAACTGGGCCGCCATCACCAGGTATACCACCAGCAGCGCCAGCAGAAAGGTAAAGATGACCGCGTTGCCGCTGGTCTGGTACTCCAGGGATTCGCCCTTGTAGTCGAAGTTGGCATTGGTGGGCAGCTCGGCGCGCACCAGGTCTTCCAGATAGGTCAGGGCATCACCCAGCGCATAGTCCGGAGCCAGGCCCGCAGTGATAGTCAGTGCCCGCGCCCGATTGTAGCGGTTCAGGCTGCCGGCATCGGCCTGCTCACGCACTGTCACAATGCTGCCCAGGGGCACCAGGTCACCGCTGCTTGCAGAGCGTACATAGATACTGTCTATATCTTCCAGGGTACGCTGGTTCTCACGCTCTCCCTCTACGATCACGTCGTACTCGCGCCCGGCGAGAATGAAGGTTGTCACCCGCCGCGAACCCAGCAGAGTCTCCAGCGTGCGGCTGACATCGGCGAGACTGACGCCGAGGTCGCCGGCGCGGTTGCGGTCGATGCTGACTCGCAACTGGGGCTTGGTTGGCTGCAGGTCGGTGTCGACTCCGACCAGACCCGGATTATCTGCGATGCGGTCCAGCAGTAGACCCTGCCATTGCGCCAGCTCCTCGAAACTGTCTCCTGTAACCACGAACTGCACAGGATCGCCGCTGCCGCGGCCCAGGCCGCCGCCACCGCGGATAAATACGCGTGCGCCGGCGATGTCCTCAAGGCGCTGGCGGGCGTCGGCCTGGATCTCCGCAGTAGGCCGGCGGCCGCTGTCCCAGTCCGCCAGTACCAGCAGGGCAAACCCGGAATTGAAGGCCTCGCCAGCGCCGAACGCGGGTGCGCGTATCAGCAGGCGACGGATCTCTCCTGCTTCCACCAGCGGCAGTAGCCGTCGCTCTACCTCCTCGATCTGGGTGGCGGTGTACTCAAAGGACGAGCCCTCGGGGGTGCTAACCACCATGAAGAGCATGCCGCGATCCTGCTGCGGGGCGTATTCACGCGGCACCGCCTGGAAGGCCAAGGCGGTGGCCCCCATGCTGGCCAGCAACACCAGCAACGCAAGCCAGCGGTGGGGCAGAATAGCGCCCAGGGCGCGCTGGTAGGCGGCCTCCATGCGCGCACTCAGCGCTTCTACGGTATCCGCCATGCGGTTGGAGATGTGTTCCCGGTCCAGCAGCTTGCTGCACAGGGCCGGCGCCAGGGTCAGGGCGATAAAGCTGGAAAAAATGACCGCCATCGCCATGGTGATGGCGAATTCGCCAAAAAGGCGGCCGACATCGCCCTCGAGAAAGGTGATGGGCACGAACACGGATACCAGTACCAGGGTGGTCGCAATCACCGCAAAACCCACCTGCCGCGTGCCGCGGAAGGCCGCCACCAGCGGTGTCTCACCCTCGAGCAGGCGTCGGTGGACGTTTTCCAACACCACGATACTGTCGTCCACCACCAGGCCGATCGCCAGCACCAGCGCCAGCAGGGTGAGCATATTGATGCTGTAGTCCATGACCCAGAGTGCAGCAAACGCGGCCACCAGGGAGATTGGAACAGTAATCGCGGGCACCAGCAGGCTGCGTGGGTCTCCGAGAAACAGGAAAATCACCAGCACCACCAAAACGGCCGCGATAAACAGGGTGGTATAGACCTCCTGAATCGCGGCACGGACAAAAATGGAGTTATCAAAGCTGGCAATGAGTTCCATGCCCGGCGGCAGCTGGCGATTGATCCGCTCAACCTCCTCCCACACCAGATCGCTGACCGACAGCGCGTTGGCGGTACTCTGCTTGATAATCCCGAGCCCTACCATCGGCTCGCCATTGCCGCGGAACAGGCTGCGATGTTCGGCGCTTGCCAGTTCGACGCGGGCCACATCCCCAAGGCGAATCAGGTAACCGTCGTCGGCCTGGCGCAGCACCAGCTGGCTGAAATCCGCGGCAGTTTCATAGCCGCGCTCCACCCGCACGATGAAATCCCGCGCCGATGATTTCAGGGTACCCGCGGGCAGCTCCACATTCTGGGTGCGAATTGCCGTTTCCACATCCACTACCGTCAGGTCCCGCGCCGACAGGGCGTTGCGATCCAGCCAGATGCGCATGGCGTAAATCTGCTCGCCGGTGATGCGCACCCGTGCCACTCCCTCCAGCACCGAGAACCGGTCCTCGAGGTTGCGGCGCACGTAGTCGGTGAGCTCCAGCGCATCCATACCCGGGGCCACCAGGTGCGCCCAGAATATGACCTCCTCATCGCTGGCGCTCTTGCGCACCTCCGGCGGCTCGGCCTCGTCCGGGAGATTGCCGAGGATTCTGGAGACCCGGTCACGGACGTCGTTGGCAGCGTTGTCTATGTCGCGGTTGAGCTCAAACTCCAGGGTAATATTGGAGCGACCATCCTGGCTGCTGGAGGCCATGGTCTTGATGCCCTCCAGTCCCGCCAGCCGATCCTCGATGACCTCGGTGACCCGATTTTCCACCACCGCGGCGGACGCTCCGGGATAGGTCGTGGTGATGTTGAGGATAGGCGGATCAATGTCGGGGTATTCCCGCAGCGGGAGACGGTCGAAAGAGATGATTCCGAACGCGAACAACAGCGCCGCAGCGACAATTGCCAGCACCGGGCGCCGGACAGAAACATCGGAGAGCAGCACTACTGGTTCTCCACCAGCCGCACCCCGGCACTCACGCCGGACAGACGACCAACGCCGTCGCGCACTACCTGGTCGCCGGCCTCGAGGCCGCCGACAATTTCAACCCAGCCCGGGCGGCGCCCGCCAATACTCACCTCGCTTCGCACCGCCTGCCCCGCAGCCGCATCCAGAAGCCAGACAAAGTGTTCGGTGGACCGCGACTGCATGCTCTCCTCAGGCACCAGCAATACTTCGCGTTCCGGACCACTGATCACAACCTCCATCAGCATCCCCGGGCGCAGGCGCTGCTCGGGGTTGACCAGTTCCGCGCGGACGGTGATAGACCTGGCTACCGGGTCCACCCGGCTGTCCAGCGCCGTGACCGTACCGGAGTAGGCCCCGGTAAATGCCGGGGTACGTGCCGCCACCTTCTGGCCCACCTGAAGAAAGCCAAGGTTGCGTTCCGGGACAGTGAAATCCAGGCGCATCCGCGAGAGGTCATCCAGGGTCGTAAGGCGCTGGCCGGCAGTAACCAGGGCGCCCTCACTGACGAGACGCAGGCCGAGGGTGCCGGCAAAAGGCGCGACGATGGTGCGGTCGGCAATCCGCGATTCCACCTCCTCGATGCGGTGGCGGGTCACGGACACCAGGGTCCGGGCGCGATCCAGCTCAGTCTGCGCCACCTGGTTCTGGCGGGCGAGATCTTCCAGGCGCCGGAGCTCGCGTTCCGCGTCCGCCAGAGTGGCCTGCAGCTCGCGTCGGCTGGCCTGTTCCGCATCCTGGCGCAGCAGCGCCAGCTCCGCGCCCTGCTCAACCTGCTGGCCGTCATCGAAGCCCAGGGATTCAATGATCTGCGAAACGCTGGCGGTGATGTCCACCGACTCCCAGGCGCGCAGGGTGCCCAGGGCCTGCACCTCGTCGTTGAAGGGCTGCGGTACCACGGTGTAGGAAGTCACCGGCACCAGTGGACGGGCACGAGGCGCGGCTGCTTCCTCCCTACCCGCCAGCTGCCAGGCCAATACTCCTCCCAGGCCCAGGATCGCCAGCAACACCACAACCTTTTTCATCCAGCACTCCGCTCCAGGTCAGCACCAGCCAACTGTCGGTTTCGGTGACACGTACGCCGGTGGCGGGGTCATTATAGGAACCCCGGGCGGTGACAACAGGGAAATTACAATTTTTTACTCTCGACTAACGAACTGTAGTCAGCTGCATTCAGCTCCCATACACTAGAGTCATAACATCCCAACAGGAGCTGATCCGTGGATAACACCCGCCCAACCCCTTTGCTGGAAGATATTGAAGGCACGCGCTGTAAGCTGGAACAGTGGTTCCAGGAGCGTCGCGGACACCCGGTCACCATAGCCGATCTCAAGATCCCGCCCGGCGGCATGTCCAATGTGACCCTGCTGTTCACCCTGCAGTGGGACGAGAAAGGAAGCACCCGCGAGGAGGCCTGTGTCGGTCGGCTGCAGCCGGAGATAAAGCGGCCGGTGTTCCCCAGCTACGATCTCGCCCCGCAGTACCGGGTCATGGAGCGCCTGCACACGCACAGCGATATCCCGGTGCCGCCGCTGCTCGGGCTGGAAACAGATACCGGCCTGCTGGGGGTGCAGTTCTACATCATGCAGCACATTCAGGGCCGCATCCCCACCGACATGCCGCCCTACAACATGGACGGCTGGCTGCTGCAGGAAACCACCGAAGCACAGCGCGCCGGACTGTGGTGGGCCGCCCTGGACACCATGGCCCGCTTTCACCGGCTCGACTACCAGACCCTGGGCTTCACCGATCTTGCGGAGCCGGGACAAACTCCGCTGCAACGGCAGCTGGGTTACTGGCAGGACTACCTGGACTGGGGCCTTGAAGGCCAGGGCCACCCCCTGGGCCAGGCTGCGCTGGATTGGCTGACCGCCAACCAGCCCGCTGCGGAACCGGTAGTGCTGTGCTGGGGCGATGCTCGTATCGGCAACATGATATTCACCGAAGCGCTGGACAGCGTGGCGGCGGTGCTGGACTGGGAGATGGCGGCGCTGGGCAATCCCTTACAGGACCTGGCCTGGTTCAACTACATCGATTCCACCTTCGCCGAGGGCCTGGGCATGCCGCGTTTGCCGGGGCTCCCCTCCTACGAGGAGACGGTGACGCGGTGGCAGCAGGCTACCGGCTACGATGTGACGGACTACGATTACTACCTGCTGTTCGCCGCCATGCGCTACGGTCTGATCATGTCGCGCATCATGCTGGCCACCGGTCAGGAAGCGGAAGTACAGGGCAATTTTGCCTGCCAGCTGTTGCGCAAGCACCTGGAGCGAATCAGCGGGATCTCGGTGGGCCCCGGTTAGAATCTATCCTTGACGGTGAACAGGATCTGGCTGCCGCCGACGTCGTCGTCCTTGACGAAGGGGAAGGCGAAGTCGATGTGCACCACGCTGCCTTTTTCCGCGCGACTGGAGTTGAGGCGTATGCCAAAGCCGGCATTGGCCAGCACACCGCCGTTGCTGCCGTTGTCCTCGCCCTCGAACCAGGCCCGGCCCACGTCAATAAAGCCCGCGAGTCCGATCTGGATCAGCCTGAAGAGGTGCCAGTCAGAGTAGTAGCGCTGCTCCAGGTTGAACACCAGGGAACGGTCCCCGACCTGGTAATTCAAATCATAGCCGCGCAGGCCATTGACCCCACCCAGCGTGAGTTGCTGCTCTCCGGTGAGACCCTCCGTGTAATCGGCCCGCAGCCGGCTGTACAGCGCCCACTGCCGCGATTGCTTGTGGTGGTAGGTTGTCTCCGTTGTCCACCAGAGATTCTCGAATTCGCTGTCGTCGACGCCCCAGAATCCACTGAGGCGGGTTTCCAGCTGCCACAGCCGATACTCGTCAACCAGCAGTGTATTGCCGTAATTGCCCCGCAGCACCACCTGATCCCGGCTTGCTCCCAGGCCATCCGCGGAATAGCCCAGGGCCCAGGAAAAGCGCTCGCCCACGTACACGTCCTCGGTGCGGCCCAGGTAGTTGACATTATGCAGCTCAATGAACTGATCGCGGGTGGATTCGTAGCCGACATAGGGGTAGCTGTACTCGCGATCCTCCGGCAGTTCCGCTGGCGGAATGAGTGACTCGCTGAAGTCGAAGCTGTGGGTCTCCACCGTGTAGCCGAACAGCCAGCGACCGACGCGCTTGTCCTCGCGCACCTCGGACGCAATCCCGCCAAAGACATTGGCAAACTCGACCTTGTGATCGAACTCGGCCACTTCATCGCCCCGGAACCAGAGCGCCTCCTCCAGCTTCATCCGGTTGAGATCCACACCCGCGGACCAGCTCTCGTATATCGAGAAGAAAGGACGCACTAGGCGCACACCCTGCTCATAGCCGTCGTCGTTGTCCGCCAGGGACAGCCGCATGCGCCAGCGCGAGCCCGCCAGGGCTGGATCGAAATAGCGGATGGTGTTGCCGGAGCGTTCTTCGTCGCTGTCGTGCTGAATAATGATCTGCTTCCCGGTACCAAGGAAGTTGGCATCACGAAAGCCTACCGCAAACTTGTTCTCGCCACCGCTGCGGCCGAAAGACAGCATGGGGGTAAAGGTCCAGATATCCCGGGTGATGACTTCCAGGTCGACCACATCACCGCAGACCCGCCAGGGGCGCACAGTGGCATCGTAGATGAAACCCAGGTTGCGAAGAATCCGCTCCGCCTCATCCACCCGGGCCTGGTTGTACTCGTCGCCCTGTTCCACCAGGAGATGGTCCTCTATCACCCACTCCCGGGTCCCGCTGTGGAAGTCATTGGCCCAGCGATAAAGCGCCTTGTCCTCCTCCGGGTCCTCGGTGTCAAAGATGGCAAAACGCTGCTGACGGATACTGCCAATGCGGGCGCCCGGGGGAATGGAGCGGATCAATTCATCGTGAGCGGCCGATTCCTCGAAGCGAAAGCTGGCGGACTCATCCTGGAGGGCGGTTTCGCGACAGGCCGAGTCGGTCTCGTCGGCTGCGCTAGCTGCTGCGACCAGCAGCAATGATGGCAGGCAGAGCCCGAGGGACCTGAGGGACCCGAGGGACCTGAGGGACCTGAGGGACAAAAACCTGGAACACACTTTAGGATTCATGTCGCTACAATAGCCCCTAGGCCGCGACCACCACAATGGCCGTAAATCTGTACTCGTTCACAATACGCGGCTAAACTTGGGCCCGCCCAGGCGGCGGGATACGCTCCCCGCGTACCGCACCCCCGACAAGGAGTTCCGCTTGACCCCTCATTTGCAGAACCAGTTGCAGACTCTTGCCGGTCCCGGTTACCGCGAGCTACTGCAGCGGATACAGCGCGGCCTGGAAAAGGAGAGCCTGCGGATCACCCCGGAAGGGCGACTGGCGCAAACCTCGCACCCGGCCGGGCTGGGTTCGGCGCTAACCCACCCGTCCATCACCACCGATTATTCCGAGGCACTGCTGGAATTCATCACGCCGGTCGACACCAGCATCGAAGGCTGCCTGGAAACGCTGGCCGACGTCCACAGCTTCACCTACAGCCGGATTGGCGATGAGCTGCTGTGGGCAACCAGCATGCCCTGCATCGTCAACGGCGACGACAGCATTCCGGTGGCCGAGTACGGCAGCGCCAATGTCGCGCAAATGAAGAAGGTCTACCGCTACGGCCTCGGCCACCGCTATGGCCGCCTGATGCAGACCATTGCCGGCATTCACTACAACTTCTCGCTGCCGGACGAATACTGGCAGCGGGCCTGGGACGATGCCGGCAGGCCGGAGCCGCTGCAGGACTACGTGACCTCCCGCTATCTCGGCCTGATCCGCAACTTTCACCGCCATTCCTGGCTGTTGATTTACCTGTTCGGCGCCTCCCCGGCGGTGTGCGCCAGCTTTCTCCGCGGCCGCGACAGCCACGGCCTGGAACCCTTCGACGAAAAAAGCCGTACTCTGCACCGCCCCTACGGCACCGCCCTGCGGATGGGCGACCTGGGCTATAACAGCGAAGCCCAGAAGGGCCTCAAGGTCTGCTACAACTCGCTGGGGAACTATGTGCAGGCTCTGCGCGATGCCATCATGCACCCGCACCCACCTTATCAGGCTTTCCCTGCCGGCCAGGACGGCGACTACCAGCAGTTGAACGACAGCCTGCTGCAGATCGAGAATGAGTTCTACAGCACCATCCGCCCGAAGCGCGTAACCCGCCGGGGTGAAGCGCCGCTGGCCGCCCTGTGCCGTGCCGGCATCGAGTATGTGGAAATCCGCTGCATTGATGTGAGCCCCTTTGCACCGCTGGGCATCGACGCCGAACAGATTCGCTTCCTCGACACCTTTCTGCTGTACTGCCTGCTGGAGGAAAGTCCTGCCTGCGACGACCGCGAACAGGCCATGCAGGCCGCCAACCTGGAGGCGGTAGTCAACCGCGGTCGTGAGCCGGGCCTGCTGCTGCAGACCCCCACCGGCAGCGCGTCCCTGCAAGAGCTCGCAGGCGGGTTGCTGGCAAGCATGACCGGCATCGCCGACCTGCTGGACGGCGCTCACGACAGCGACCTGTATCGGGCATCCCTGGCGGCGCAGCAAGCTCGGGTGGACGACGCCGAACTCACCCCCTCGGCACGAGTTCTGCGCGAGATGCGGGAGCAGGAGCTGCCCTTCTTCCGCCTGAGCATGGGTTACAGCGAGCAGTGGGCTCGCCATTTCCACCAGCGTACCCTGCCTGAGGAATCTGCGCGGCGCTTCGAGGAAGAGACCCGGCAGTCACTGGCTTCACAACGCGAGATCGAGGCTGCGGATGAGATCAGCTTCGAGGAGTACCTGGCGCGCTTTTTCGGCCAGTACCGAATCCTGTTCTGAGAGAGGAACCACCACGCCATGTTGCAAGCACTGACTCCTCGGCTGGTCTATTTCGGACTCGCGCTACTGGCGCTCTGCGCCATGCTGTTCGCCTGGTACCTGGAATATCAGGTGGGCCTCGACCCCTGCCCGCTGTGTATGACCCAGCGGGTCTTCGTCATCGCCGGCGGCGTGGTGGCCCTGATAGCTTTCTTACACAACCCCGGCGGCTGGGGCCGCAGGATCTACGGCCTGCTGTGTGTCGTAAGCGCCGTGGCCGGCGGCGCGGTTGCCGCGCGCCATGTCTGGCTCCAGCACCTGCCTCCGGACCAGGTACCCGCCTGCGGGCCCAGCCTGGAGTACATGCTGGAAACCCTGCCATTCCGCGACACCCTGAGCCTGGTCCTGATGGGTGATGGCAACTGCGCCGAAACCCACTGGACCCTGCTGGGCTTCAGCATTCCGGAACAGACCCTGATGCTGTTTGTGGTGATCACCGCAATAAGTCTGTGGCAGACCCTGCGCAGGGCATGAGCCGCCGTCGCGCTTGCGGTGGCGCCGGGCCTGCGCCTATAGTAACCGCTCGGGAATGGACCCGGGAGTCCGCAGACAATGCCGCAGCGCAGTAACAACCCCGCCGAACAATTCAACGCGGTAGAGGGCCTGCTAACCAGCTGGCTAAAGGAGCGCAGGGCCGTTTTATCACGCTATACCGCTCTGGTCGTGGCCAGTGATGATGCCCCCGCTTCGGCTTCCCTGGCCCGGCGCCAGCGCGCGCTATGCGAGCTGCTGGTGGACTATGTCTCCGCAGGACATTTTGCGGTGTTTGCAGAGCTGCTGAACGAAGCCGAGGTTTTCGGCGACAGCAGCGCCGGACTGATCGCCGGGCTTATGCCGGCCATCACGGATACCACGGATGTAATCCTTGCATACGAGGAAAAATACGGCAGCGGGGAGCACTATCCCGAAACCTTGCGGCGGGATCTGTCGGCGCTGGGGGAAATGCTGGAATCGAGGTTTGTACTGGAGGACCGACTGATCGCCGGCCTCCACAATCACCACCGGCGCCAGGTGCAGGCGCCGGGTCAGACCGCCTGATCAGCTCTCGTCGGAGCTCTCTTCTGCTTCAGCCTCTGCTTCCTGGCTGACGACATTGATCAACTCAACTTCAAACACCAAGGCGGCGTTCGGTCCGATAAGGTTGCCGGCGCCGCCGGGGCCGTAGGCCAGGTCGGCAGGAATGTAGAGGTTCCACTTGGCACCGGGCGACATCAGCTGCAGGGCCTCGGTCCAGCCGGCTATGACCTGGCCAACGCCGAAGGTGACCGTCTCGCCACGCTGGTAGGAGGAATCGAACTCGGTGCCATCCACCAGGGTACCGCGGTAATGCACTTCAACGGTGTCCTCCGGTCCGGGGCTGGCGCCCTCACCAGCTTCAATGACTTCGTATTGCAGCCCGGACTCGGTGACCACAACGCCCTCGCGGGTCGCGTTCTCAGCCAGGAAGGCCTCGGCGGCGGCCTGGTTGGCTTCCGCTGCCGCGGCTGCCAGAGCCTGCTGCTCCTCCATGGCACGCTGCTGGTACGCCATCATTTCTTCCTGGATTTCCTCTTCGGTCATGCGCGGCTCAACGCCTTCCAGGGCATCCTGCAATCCGGCGGTGAAGGCGGGCACATCCATCGGCACGCTGTCAGCAGCCATACGCTGGCCCAGACCATAGGCAATACCATAGCTCAGGCGCTGGGTGGTATCTTCAAGTGCCACTTCGGCGGGGGTAGTCTCCGCTTCCGGGGCAGTCTGCTGGTTACAGGCTTGCAGGGCCACCGTGGCGACCAGGGCAAGCGGGAGGGCGAATTTCTTCATAATTGGTTCCGTTAGTGTGTAAGTGAACATGCAGGAAAAATGCAGGTTGCAGATCATACTACCCGCGGCCGCCACTGCGCCACCCCCGGAGCCACCTAGCTTAGCAGCGTGAGCAAGCGCGCCAGCAGGGCACGCTGGTCGCTGTCCTCCTGCCCCGCAGGGAATTCCAGCAACTGCGCCAGTGCCCGCGCCAGGCTGTCCGGCTGTGCC
>JBGTGB010000049.1:0-1860 GCA_041746975.1 Haliea sp.
GAAGGCGGTAAAGTGCGACGCCTGCATGGGGCAGGCAGGGGGGCCGGCCTGCGTGCGCGCCTGCCCGACCGGCGCTGCCATGCGCCTGTCTCCGGAGCAGTTCGTCGACCTGGTAGAGGCACGCTGAGGATGCGTGAGAGCCTGCTTGGCTGGCAGCAATACCGCTACCTGAAATGGGGGCTGGCGCTTTTGCTGTTGAGCATCGCGCTGTATGTGACCCAGGGCGGCAGCAACGCCGCGCAGCCCCCCAATGGCGGCACCTGGCAGGGCTATGTGCTGGGCACCGTGGGTGCCCTGTTGATCGTGTGGCTGAGTTTGCTCGGCGTGCGCAAGCGCAGTTACAAATCCACCTCTGGTACGGTGCAGGGCTGGGCCTCCGCCCACGTCTATCTGGGCACGGTGCTGCTGGTGGTGGCGACGCTGCACTGTGCGCTGCAGTTTGGCTTCAACGTTCACACTCTGGCCTACGTGCTCATGTGTCTGGTGATCCTCTCCGGCTTCTATGGGCTCTACGCCTACATGCACCTGCCCGGCCGCCTGGCCTCGACCCAGACCGGCAGTGGCCAGGATGGACGCCTCGACGAGTTGGCCAGGATTGATGCCCGTATCCGCGATACTTCCCAGCGCTGCGACGCCAACCTGCAGTCGCTGATGATCAGCGCCCTGGAACTGACCCGCGTCGGCGGCTCGGCCTGGCAGCAACTGCTGGCCAGGGACCGGTCCAGGGTCATGGTCCCGGGCAGCGACACCCAGAAATCCCAGGCTGTGGCCAATGCGGAGCAGGAGGTTGTGATCAGCCATCTGGCCGGGCGCATCCCCGATGCCCGCAAGCAGGCCGAGGCGGAAGTGCTGAATGAACTCCTGGGTCTGTTTGGCCGCCGCCAGGTACTGCTGCACCAGCTGCGGCGCGAGGTCCAGCTGCGAGGCCTGATGAAGATCTGGTTGTATTTTCATATTCCCCTGACGATGGGCCTGCTGGTGGCACTGGTGGTCCACATCGTCACAGTCTTCATCTACTGGTAGCCCGATGTATTTTCTGGTTCGCAAACTGACCGGTCGCGCTAGCGGCGAGGCACTGGAGACTGAATACCAGGGCGACAAGCTGACCCTGGGGGGAGAGCCCGGCGCCATGGTGCCCCTGCCGGGGGTCGGTGGCGACGTCACTATCCAGGCCAGCGGGGGTGGCGCCGGGCGGATCACTGCGCGGCGCCCGGTGATCACGGTGGATGGCGTTGCCAGCAGCAAGGCGAATCTGGCGGTGGGCGACACTTTCGAGCTGCCCGGGTATGCGCTGGAGGTTATCGCTGCGCCCCAGGGCTTTGATTTTGCCCTGCAGCTGCAGGCCCGGGGCAAGCCCGCCAGTACTTTTGCCGGCGACGTCAGCCTGGAACGCCATACCTGGAGCATTCGCAAGACCAGCTGGGTATTGGCGCTGGCGGTTCTGCTGCTGGGGCTGGTGGTGCCAGCGGCGGGTCTCTGGCGCAGCGATGTTGCCGATACCCTGCGCAGCACGCCGCTGCCCAGCGACAACCTGTGGTCCAGTGGGCCACTGGTGTCTGCGCACCAGGCCTCGGGGGTCGCCCAGGAATGTCAGGCCTGCCACCAGAAGCCCTTTGTCATGGTCCAGGACGGTGCCTGTATCGACTGTCACCGCGGCATGACCGAGCATGTCGACATCGCTGTCCATGAGGCCCATGCCTTTACCGAAGTCCGCTGTGCCTCCTGTCACCGTGAGCACAATGAGCCGGCGATGATCTCGCGCCGCGACAAGGGCCTGTGCGTGGACTGCCACGCCGGCCCCGGTGACTGGGAAGTGGCGGGCCGGGAGCCGATGGAGGCAGTCACGGGCTTCACCGCCGC
>JBGTGB010000050.1:0-7616 GCA_041746975.1 Haliea sp.
CCTTTGGCTTTTCTTCTCCCTCACGTCGCCGCTCGCGGCAGCGCGCAATGTATTTTGGGTTACGGAAATACCAGCAGGTAGCGCAAGCAAGTCGCAATAAAAGCGCAGCGCGAGCGCCAAGGAAGGGCCATTCCGTGCGCCGGCACAAACACCTATTTGACCAAGTCGCGTCGCTGGAGAACCTGTTCGCCGCGGCCCGCGACGCCTTGCGCGGCAAGCGGCTCCGCGAACCGGGGCGTCGTTCTTCGCCGACCTAGAGAAGGAAGTGTTCCCTCTGGCGAAACGCGTCGCCGAACTAGCTGGAAAGTAGACGCCGACGGGACAGTTGCCTTCTTCCAGGCAGGGCCGCGCGCAGATAACCGTCGGCACGGTGAATGGTTCGTGATCCGTGCCGGGAAGCTTGAGCAGCGGTACTACTGGCAGGGTGAACTCGTAACGCTCCAAGAGTAGCAGCGTCGCAACGGAATGTTGCGCTGGTGACTAGCTGCCCGGAAGCTGGTCAATATTCGCCTCCCCGGGCACATAATCCACCGAGTAGTGCCGCAGAATGCGGTCCGCGACGTACCGCCAGTCGAGGCTTCGCGTGACGAGGAAAGCAGCAAAGCCCATCCAGCCGTTCGCACGAAACGGCGTCTCGGATTTGGCGCGGAACGTCGGCCCGAAGCTGCGCTTCGAGCAGACTCAGCAATACCTCGGAGCGCTGCATGTTATCTACGGGGCGCTCATGCTGGACCTCCCCTGTGGCAGAATTGATCCACTGCACGGATTCAAACGGCACGTCTCCGCTGTCGACCTGTTCTATCGCGTCATTAACGAAGGCTTCCATTTTTTTGGCTGCTCGATCAGGAAATCCGCTGTCGAGTCCGCGAGGTATTTCAAGAAGAAGTCTGGGGCGAGCGGTGTCGACATTGCTTCGGGCTCCAATGATGTTGCGTTAATCTTCTGTACCCGCTGGTCCAGCAATCACTGCGCACGCAGGGCCGCGTTCGCGCCAAGGCACGGCCTATTGAGCCTCTTGGCCGGAGATAACCTTTCGAATTTCCCTCCCAGCATTCTCCAACACCCCAGCGGCTGCCGCAACCAAATTGCGGAAATCCGCCGAACGCTTGAACATCACTCCAGCAGATGGTAGGCTCACCTGAATGGGACGCGACTGTACAAGCTGGATGGATAGAGAGTCTGCGGTAGGCCAGATTCTCGAAGACTTCACAGTTCGCGCGTTGTTCGCCTGGTGACGGCCCAAAATGAAACTTGACACTCACCAAGAAATGCAAGAAGTCTATCGGCGAACTGAGATTTGCTATTTGTGTGGCGACTCGCTCAACGACGGTCGGCCTACTAATCGCGATCATATTCCGCCGAAGAAGATCTTTTTGCAGGAGCATCGCCAGGTTCCCTTCCTCCTGCCCACTCATCGAGAGTGTAATACGGAGTGGTCAATAAGTGATGAGCAAGCAAAGATCATCTTGCAGGCCATCCACGATCCGCTTAAACAGCTGCCGCCGAAAACCCAGTGGGCAGGTACGCTGCTTGAAAACGGTAAACCTGTTGCTGCGGTTCTGAGTGGCTTTAATCTACACGCTGTTTGTATACGAATAGTTCGCGCCAGCCACCTTGCTCTCTACGGGCAAACGCTCCCCAAAGGCCGCGATTTCGCCAGCAGGATTCTCACCCCGCTTCCGCGACTAGACTTAACCACACATCGACCTTCTATGGACAACTTTGAGGAGTATTATCCGAGGTGGGGTGGCCATTTGAGACAACAATTACAGACCGGGTCTATCGACTATATTCACGCATACAGTGGCAACTTTCGATTTGCTTCCATCTGGGAGACTATAAACGGTTCGCCGGCTGTTCTGTTTTCCATCGATATTTATGGTTGGCATAGGCTGGGAGACCAAGCCGTAGGCCGAAAACAAAGTTGCATCGGTGCTTACCCTGTCAGCCAACAAATGCCCGTTGGTGCTTCTGTAGTCGCATCGACGCACCCTAAAGGTGTCGATGAGTCGTATGTGCCGTGGGAGTAGCTCCCCCGCCGGGCGAGCCCTCCGGCACGACTGAGCGAGGTCCAAAAACCAAAGCCTCAGTACCCAGTTATTGCCCCTTCACTATCAAGCCGTCAGAATGTAACGCAGTGAGCAAGACCCATGTCGTGCAAGTGTCGCGGTCAAATTTTAGAGACTACCGCTCGTCCCACGTTTTGGGCTCTTCTTATCCTGACACCGTTCCTACACGGCTGTGAAGAGCGTAAACCACATTGGCTTCCAGATTCAAGTGGGTTCGTCTATGCCGTGCGCGATCGAGACGCCGGTTCATGTGAATTTCTCTACTACGACGTTGCCGACAGGACCGAGCGCAAAATCGCGGAATGCATGTCGGCAAACCCAGGAACAATCGGCATTTCCCCCGATGGCAAGCGTTTTGCCGCGACGCGAGTGCGAAGTACGACGGTTGGAACCGTCGCGAATCTGTTGATCTACGATCTCGACGGACAACTTCAGTATGAGTCCAGGGATCTCATCCTATCTGACCCGAGTTCTCGTTCCGAATCGGAGCGTGTAGTTTGGTCCTTCACCCATTGGTCCTCGGATGGTCGTCACGTGTTGCTGGGTTCGCGCGGAGCCGGCGAGTTCGGCATCTTCAATATTAGGTCGAAGAGTTTCACGCTACTAGACAACCTCCGCTGTTTACCGATGCTCACTCCCCCCCTCGTTCCGGACGGCAGTGGTTTCCTGGCGATGAAGTCAGATTCCGTGGTATTCGTCGATTGGGATGGGTGGCAGCATGAAATGCCGAATGAGGTTGTGGATGTTGTATTCGACAGCCCTTACCCACACGATTCGTGGTGGGATGGAACGACGATGATTGTGCCGTACTCTGAAGGGATGTTGCTGTTGGACGCGTCGCAACGGAAGGCCATCGTCGAAGAGCACGACGAATTCGCGCGTATTAACCGCGAGATTCAACATAAGAACAATGAACCGAACGGAGGCTTCTTCGTAGCGTACTTTAACAATGGGCGATCGTTCTTGCAGATCCAAGAAAAGCGGGACGGCGGCGACACATCCAGGTTCCGCGTAGACTTGGGAAGTGTTGCAGGCGGAATAAAGAAGACGCTTGTCAAAGACGCCTCCTCCGTATATCCGCCGTCAGCGTCACCAAACCAAGAGTTTATCGCCTTTTCGTTCGTGTCCGAAGGCTCACGATCGCCGCAGATCATCGTTTGTGATGAAAACGGCGCGTATCCGACAATCGACGCTGGCTCAGGTCTAACTGAATTCCTGGTCATTGTTGTCGGCATTTCAGTGATCGGGGTCATTGCATTTCTTGTAAGTAGAGTGATAGCGATGCCTTCCCCTCATAGCAACGTCATGAATAGGTTGGAAGCATTGCGCACGTCCGAGTTGTTTCAAACTGCGACGATGGCTTTAAGGCGAGGCGGCACTGCTTCGGGGAGGGCGCCGTCAGCGGACTCTTCTCACGTCTCATTTGTGGTCAGCATCGCCGCCTTATTACTTGTTTTGTTGTTTGGAATAGCGATAGCCGGTCTGCTTCGCTCGTCAATGTCCTTAGAGGGTGGCTCCACTGCGGGTTCTGGAGAGCGAGGAGAAGAGCGTATCGATGTCACCCGTGGCATAGAAGTCTCGGGGGCTGAACGTGCACACCGGAATCCCGAAGCTTCTGTGGCGATTCCGGAACGTGACAACGCTGCTTCGGGCGAGCAATCGCCGGGTGGATCGAATCCTCCGAATATCTCGCTAGACCGCGAGTTGTTTTTTGATTTGGGCGACATTGTTCACATACTTGGGCGATGTGAAGTAGCCGCCAACGGCGACACGGTATATCGGGCACCCGAAAGCCGCTTTATCGCGATACGTGCGAGGCAGCTCTCGCACGCGCGGGTGGAAGTTGAGTTCAACCCAGTGGACTTCAACAGCACTTTCTGTATGACATTACTAACTACACGATTATTTTCGGAAAGTGAAGCAGATGAACTTGTAGACTTCCTTGGTCAAGGCGCTTCCGGAAGAAAGCTAACGCTTTCCAAGTGCCGGGTGTACTGTAGCGATGACACCATTGGGAGCAACAACATTAAACTAAGATTTGATGCTTTGTGACGGCGAGGCTCCTGCCGAGCCATGCGTTGCAAACCGGGTTCAAATAGAAGACTAGCAGCCGCACTAGCGAACCACTACAGAGACCGGGGTCAGAACTGAATGGCAAGCCGACTGCAAACGCCTTGGTCTGCGTTCTGCGAGACGAATGCGCCCGATCATCGCGAGGAGGTGCTTGCGGAAATGACAGCCGGGGCGCTGGTCAGCTTTGTTAGTCTCAAGCATCGCGGCAAGAGCCCGCTTGCCTTGCGGCATCGTCGCTCAGATACGAGGCGACCACGTGAACACGGCGTCACTGAAGCCGCCGATATTCAGGATGTCGTCGCGCTCGGGAGCCTGCGTCGTACCGTACGGCTGGACGTTGATGCAGACCAGCTTCGGCGAACTGACGTCCAGACGCTGCTGGTTCGCTACGAAAGTCTGCCACTCGGACAATACGCCCGTCGCACCCTGCCGGCTGTACGCAAACGCTCGGTTTCCCCTTGCACCCACTGCATTTTGATAACTGAATACGACTTGCCATCCTTATGGGCAGCGAATTCCCTCTGGGACATAATCGAAGGGAACGAGTGACGACGTAACGCCACGGGACAGATACTCATGGATCGCAGTGTATCCGGGTAATGTATGCCTCGTCCGCGGCCGGCGGGCAAGCTGGTAATACGCTGAAATGACTCCCAGGAGAACGACCGACGAAGACCCCAAAAAACATCCCCTTTGCAACACCCCGCATCCCACACGCCGCGTGCATCGTAATATTGCTACCCGCTCCGTCCTCTTGGGAGAGGCAAATAGGCGGATGAGGGCGTAACGCGCGTATACCGATTCATTTACTCTCTGCGCCCGCGTTTCATAAAGTACCGTAGCTCACCGTACAATCCTCCGGCGACGGATTCGGCCCGTGGATGGATAATGTCCTCGCCCTTTCCGAGTTTACTTACCCACCTTCCGTCTTCGAGCTGTCGGGATGCATGCTCGTACTCTTCTTCGTCCCTGGCTCCCCCGTACAACGCGATTTTTTCAACACCCGCCTCAGTACTCCCGTCGGGACAAAGCTCGAATCCTTTTCTTTCGAACATCGCAATCAGGGCCGTCACGCTGAGATCCTCATCGGATAATTCGGCAGGCCACACAAAGCCAGGCTGCCACCATTCATTGTCTATGCCCGCCGCAAACGCCAAACAATTGTACGCAGGTGTCGGATCACTGTGCGGCGCATAACCGTCATGTGCGAGTTGTGGAAACTGATCAAAATCGATTACCATTTCACCATCGCCGCCGTTCGCGTGCCCAGTCGATCCAATCCTTCGCCATTTGATCCAAATGGCCACAATGCTCTCTAGGAACAGGGTCTTCGTTTGTCAGTTCCCTCAGTGCTCCGAACCAATAGTCTGGACGGCGATCTAGCTCTCGCAAGAGAAGTGGAACTACCTTTTCGCCAAGGTCGACGATACTCTTGTATGGCTCAAGTCGCTCCATCGACGTGGTCTTCGACATATATCTTGATTCTCGCTTCCATTCCTGAACGAGCCTATCAAATACCAACTGCAATTCACCGGTTTCTCCTCGTGCGAATGTGCGCCACACATCCTCTACCGACGCCCCATAGGCCTCGCATACATACTCCGCCGCTTGAAGTGGATCAAACCCATCCCCTCGCACGATCCGTCCCCCAAGGTTGGCGAGTCTTTCGCGAGTACTTCCAGTTGCGAGAGAAAGATCTGGAAGTGGCACACTAGCAACATCAGCCTCATACAACTGATACTGCCCCCCAGCGACCTTCGGACACAATAGTTCTAACAACGCTTCAAATTCATAGCTATTGAACAGCGCCAAATAAGCGAGTAGCAACTCTTCATCATCACCTGACTCACGAAGGAACCAGGCGCTTCCCTGAACTATCGCGTAATCGCTCGTCAAATCCAACGCGAACGATCCTGCATAGCCAAACGCTGGCGTCACAATCCGCGGCCCCCCCACATCCATCCACGTGAGCCTTGGTTCCACTAGCTCCCACCAGTGCTTTCCTCGCAGACTCTTTCGTGTGGCCAACTTCTGTTTGTTGGGTAGCAGCACGTTCTCGTAGAACCAGGGCGTGGCCTTGGCCAATTCTTCCTCACTGGTCAGCGCCAAGCCGCCATCGCGGTAAGGATAGAATACAAATTGCTTTGGAATGATGTGAGCGTTGCGGATTACGTCCGCGACGGGACGAAAGTGTGATTGCTCCTGCGTCCCAGCATTGCTCAGCAACACCTCTTCGGTCACCATCAACGTCTTCTTGGCCCCGACTCGTATCCCAAGTCGCAACTCGAACAAATCGGCAATACTCGGCATGCTCGCCGAGCGCCATTGATTTATGGTTTGGGTTCCGCGCAACGGCCGCGGAGTCCAGCCAGCCTGCGATAGAAAATCTGCGGACCGAGGCGTTACCTCGTAACCAGCCCCGAACCGTGGGCCCGGTGGTTCCCAGACACGTGCGCCCCGAATCGCCGCATCCTCAGCTCCTGGTTCCGCGAGAATAACTGGAAACTGGCCCACCTGAGATGTCCGCGACACGACCAGGAAGGCTGGCTCGACAGCAGCTTGCGCAAAAAACGTGAACCCCCGGAATAAACCGACCGTTTCTACCGACAGCGTCTCATCTTGTTCAAGCATCCGACGAAGGCGACTTGCCGCCCGTGAGTTAAGGACTGAACTGGGAACCAATGTTGCGAGCACTGCGCCAGGCTTTAATGACGCGCATGCTTTCGCAACGAAAGCGATGGCCGTATCCGACTGGCCGACATATAGATCGCCGAGGGAATCGCGAACCTGGCTTCTTTCTTCTTCGGATATCATGCGCCACGATAAAAAAGGCGGATTCATGAGTATGATGTCGGGTGATCCCCAGGAGTGCTCGTCGGATAACGAGTTAGCGTTTTGGATATCCACATTGATTTGATTTCCCTCGGCGACCGCCGATCGCGCCGCATGGTCGACCGCAAACCGAGCAATCACAACCGAGGCCTCACTTCTGTCACAACCACGAAGGCGAAGATTTGCATTCTGGCCAATCGCCCGGCACGCTTCAATTAGAAAGACTCCGCTGCCGCAGGCAGGATCGAACACGGCAATCGTCGATGCAGCTGGATTTAGTTGCTTGAACCGCTCAACCGCTGTTTCAGTCAAGAATCGCGCTAGACTGGTTGGCGTGTAACGAGTGTCTTTGGCCGAGGGGCCCTGCGGCGGGAGTGTCTTGTCGAAAAGAGATGTGAACAGCCGGCGTTGACGACTCGGTGGGAGCCCTAATTCGACATGCGCTTCCTGAAATAGAGTCCCGCTGGCATGACGCACGAGTCAATAAGGATCGAGGGGAAACCCTCGTCGCTCGTCGAGCACGTGCTCTGTAAGCTGGCCGAAGGGAAACGTCGCTACCGAAGGACTGAAATCTACCGTCGTGTACCCCAGCCCATGCTGTGCATTGCACCATTGTACAGCTTCGGCAAGAGTCGTGGCCGT
>JBGTGB010000051.1:0-7276 GCA_041746975.1 Haliea sp.
CGGGCGGTTTCTGCTACCTGAATAACGCCGCCATCGCCGCCCAGCACCTGACTTCGCGGTTCCCGCGCATTGCCATCCTCGACACCGATATGCATCACGGCCAGGGGATCCAGGACATTTTCTACCACCGCAATGACGTGCTCTATGTCTCCATCCACGGCGATCCGACGAATTTCTACCCGGTGGTCAGCGGTTTCGAGGACGAGCGCGGCGCAGGACCGGGCCTGGGCTACAACATCAATCTACCGATGCCCCACGGCTCTTCCGAGGAGGACTTTTTCATCAGGCTGCGAGAGGCACTGGCGGCCATTACCCTGTTCCAGCCCGACGCCCTGGTGCTGGCATTGGGCTTCGATATCTACAAGGACGACCCGCAGGCCAAAGTGGCGGTAACCAGTGAGGGCTTCGCGCGCATGGGCACCGCCCTCAGCGAGCTTTCATTGCCGATCCTGGTGGTACAGGAGGGGGGCTACGACCTGGATTCCCTCAGCACCAACGTGCAGCAGTTTTTCCGCGGTCTGGGGGGCTAGACCGCAGTCTGGCCGCCGTCAATAACCAGCGCCGAGCCGGTGACAAATTTTGCCTCGTGGGAAGCCAGGTAGGCCACAGCACCGGCGATTTCCTCGGGCTGGGCATAGTAACCCGTGAGCGGGAACATGCGTCCGTACAGCGCCATATCGGCACCCTCCGGGATCTGGATATTTTTGACCAGGGGGGTGTCCACGGCGCCGGGACAGATAGCGTTCACCCGCACACCACGACTGGCGAACTCCACTGCCAGCGACTTGGAGAGCAACAGCACCGCGCCCTTGCTGGCGCAATAGGCGCTGTTATAGGGCAGCCCCTGTAACCCTGCCGCGGATGAAATGTTGACAATGTTGCCGCCGCTCTCCAGCAGGTGCGGCATTGCCGCCTGACAGAGCACAAACACCGAGCGGGTGTTAACCGACATTACCCGGTCCCACTCCTCACCAGTGACATCGAGGAAATTCTTGGTCAGGACCATGCCGGCTACATTGCAGAGAATATCCAGTTTGCCAAACTGCGCCACGCATTCCTCCACAGCCGCGCGACAGTCCGCCTCGTCAGTCACATCAAGCACCCGGCTATGTATCTGCAGCCCCTCACCACGCAGACGGGCAGTTTCCTGCGTCAAGAGCTCTGCATTGATGTCGGATGCCAAAACCCTGGCGCCCTCGGTCGCCAGTCTGGCCACAGAAGCCAGCCCGATGCCGGAAGCTGCTCCGGTGACAAATGCCACCTTGCCGTTAAAACGTGTCATGGGTCGTGCGCTCCAGCTGAAGAGGATCCAAATCGCGCAGTATTAGCACAGATCCTGGCAAGCTAGAACCGATAAGCAATGGAAAGCCTGACTGTGCGCGGCTCTAGCACGTGGTAGTGCAAATCCTCAACCCCGGCGTCCTCGCCCTGCAGGCGTGATTCATAGAAATAATCGATATCGTGATCGTTGCTGTCAAACAGGTTGAGTACATCCGCACTCAGGGTCCAGCTACCCAGGCGGCGGCCAAGACCCAGGTTTACCGATACCGTATCGTCAGACTTTACCGAGTTATCTTCCACCAGCGGCCGCTCACCAAAGTAGCGCAGGCGCAGGCTGCCGAACCAGTCGCTGCCGTCATCCAGGCTCACACCCGCCTGCAACACATGCTCGACCGCGCCGGGAATTCCCCGACCCTCAGGGGAGCGATCGGCGAATCGGGCGTCACTCCAGGCGTATTCCAGGTCCAGAGTCCAGTGATCAGTCAGGTTATAGTAGGCCGTCAGCTCCAGCCCCTGGCGCTCGGACTTGCGGCTCGGTTCCGTGTTGCCGGCATCGCCGACAAACAACAGCTCACTGTCCAGTTCCAGGTACCAGAATGCGATGGATGTGTTGAGACGCTCGCGCCAGAAACCGCGCAGGCCCACCTCCGCCCCCAGGGATTTTACCAACGGGTCCACTGCGTCGACGGCAACGCCATCCACCGGATCAATACGCGTACTGGTGCCGCGGGCGTCATTGGAGTGGAAGCCCCGTCCCGCGGACATATAGGTTTCCCACTCCGGACCCAGGTTGTAGATAAGACTACCCTTTAAGGACCACAGGTCGTCATCCGCGCTGCCACCGTTGGCGGACAGATCGACCCCGTTGATATTGCTGGCAACATCGCTGGCGACATTGAAATCAAACCAGTCGTAGCGTAGGCCCAGCACCGAACGCAGCCGCTGCGTCCATTCCAGCTGGTTTTCCCAATACAGGCCCACGCTCAGCTCCTCGACAAGATCGCTGCGAATCGCGCCCAGTCGTTCGCGCTGACGGGTGCGATACAGGCCGACCTCATCGATGTCGTCATAGCGCAGCTCAATACCGAAGCGATTGCTCATCGGCTGACCTGCCAGCTCACCGCGCTGTCGGTAACTGAAGTTGCCGCCATAGAGCCAGCGCTCATCCACCTGCTCGAACTGGTCGCCCTGCTCCGGGTCGTCAAGAAAATAGGTGAAATTGGACCACAGGTTCAGGTCGTAGCGAACCGCATAGGCCGTGAGCTGCCAGCCATCCCGGCGCCAGTCGGCGCTGAGACTGTAGCGACTGGATTCACCGCCAACGCTATCGTCGATCACGCCCAGGTCATCAATCAGGCCCTCGGCCACTGCCCGCGCCGGAATCTGGTCGGCACTATTCCAACTGTTGTCGTAAACCATCAGCATCGCCGCGAAATCGCCGCCGGCCAACTCGCGGCTGTGCTTGAGCAGAACGTTGATCTTTTTCACGTCTTCGCTGATACCCCGCCAGGGTCCGTCATAGCCGTTGGCCTCAACGGCGTACAACCAGTCACCACCGCCGGCGGCGGCAATGCTGTTGACGACTACCAAACGCTGGTAACTGTTTTCTCCCAGAGTCAGCTCCGCGACACCCTGGTCGACCCGCGTGGCGGTGCGCATTTCGGCACTACCGGCGCCGCTGAAGTCACCCACATCTGCATAGTAGGGGCCTTTTTTGTAGGCGATCGTAGCCAAGGCCTCGGGAATGACTGGGTTCAGATCAGTGTAGCCCTGACCGTGGCCGTGGGTACGCATATTCAGCGGCATGCCATCTATGAAAGTGGCGAAGTCAGTACCATGGTCAAGATTGAAGCCGCGCAGGAAGTATTGGTTGGCCTTGCCAGTGCCACTGTGCTGGGTCACCACCATCCCCGGCACCAGCTCCAACACCTCCCCCGTGCGCAGCATGGGCCGAATAGCGATCTCCTGCTGGCCGATCAATCCCTCAGAGGCGGAGATAGCGGAACCCAGCAGGTTGACCCGGCGCCCCTCGACGGTAACGGTTTCCAACTGTTGGGCGACGGCACCCCGGCTAGCCGCCGCAGCGCAAGCCACGAGCAGCGCACGTTGCGCCCACCCTGATTTCATCCCTCTCACGTGCCGTTCTCCCAATGATTCAATGCAGTCAAGCCCGGTTAACAGGCACGTTTGTAGCATGGCCACCGAACACCGATAACAGATCGGTGTTGGTCAGGGGCAACATTGTGGCTTTAGTCGGCTGCACGGAGCCGTTACACTAATCACCAGTACTAAAGGATCAGCTTTTATGAAGACAGGCAATCGAGGACTGCTTTCCCGGCTCGGACTCGACAGGCGTCGCGCCCGCAGCCCCGAGCTGGGAGCACGGGAACTTGCGATCATGGAGCACCTGTGGCGCCGGGCAGACCTGTCCGCCCAACAGATACTCGCGGATCTCGAGGACTGCAACATCGGACTGAGTACCGTACAGAGCACACTGGAGCGCTTACACCGCAAAGGCCTGGTGGCGCGGGAAAAGTCCGCCAGAGCCTTCCACTACCGTGCCCTCAGTAGTCGCCAGGACATCATCAACGCCTTGCTGCAAGACATTACCCGGGATATCGCCGGCGGAGACCGGCAGCCGGTTATCTCCTGCTTTGTGTCCTACCTCGCAGAGGACGACGAGCAGTTGGCATCGGCAGTCAATGACCTGCTGCACGCGGACCCAGGGAGCGCACAGCATGAGTGAGTTCCTTGCGCGGGTTGTCGACGGCACGCTGATCTGGCTAGCGGTGCTACTGGTTTCTTCCCTGTGCTGCGCGCTGCTATACCCCATCTTCCGTCGCCGGTACCGGTTGCCGCCCGACGCCGCGGCAACATGGCAACTGGCCTGGGGCTTGCTACCGCTGCTCGCGGCGACCGTCGTCACTTTGTTGGTGTTGAATCCGACGCTGTCCGCTGCGCTGGTGCCCGGACACTGTCACGCAGGCAACTGCCTACCCCATGCGCCCGATTCGGCGCTGGGCACGACAGCGGGGCTCATAATCGTCGCCGCAACAAGCCTGCTGCTGCTGTTTTTCACACTACTGCTGGCGCGAACGCTAGTGAGCCTGCAGCGCCGGCTGCATACACTGCATCTGCTGTCGCGGGACAAAGACGACCAGCGCTACGCGGTTATTGATACCGATCAGCCTCTTGCCTGGTGTGTCGGTTTCTTGCGACCAGAGGTCTACCTGTCCCGGGGCCTGCTGGCCTGCCTGACCAAAGAGCAAGTGCAGGTCGTTCTTGCTCACGAACAGGGTCACCGCGAGCGTCACGACAACCTCCGCGGTCTGCTGCTGCGGGTTTCCAGCCTGGCTTGGCTCCGCTCTGCGCGTCGGCAGCTACAGGCCGATTTCGGCGCCAGTAGCGAACAGGCCTGTGACCAGATTGCCGCGAGGGCTGTGGGCTCACCCCAGTTGGTAATCGAGACCATCGAGACGCTGGAACCAGGCTCTTATAGCGCCGGCAGCACTCCTGCCCGCTACTTCGTTGGCGCCGACACGCAGCAACGCCTCGAGGCACTGCGCCAGTCTGAGAGGGAGACACCTTCGCCGCTCAGCGCCCCGGCGATATTGGTACTGCTCTGGCTGGCCCAGATTGCGGTTTTGACGGGCCTAGCTCACAGGGGCTATGAGTGGCTGTTGTGAACTTTGGCCAAGGTCAACCCTCACCGCTGATCTCGCTCAGGATCAGGTCCAGCTGGTCCATCATCTCATCGACGTCGTCGGCGTTGAGCAGGGAGTACTTCAGGGACTCTTCCAGCGGCAGCAGCTGAGCCAGCGTATAGCCCACTTGCCAGGCATCCTCGAAGTCGATGTCTAGCCCCAGCCGACGCACATGGGGATGCTTCCCCAGGCGTTCCAGAATCTCCCGCAGGGGGGACCACTCCTCGTCCAAGGCCGCGGCTTCGGGCATGGCTTCCAGCGCCACGTCGCCCAGCACGAGGCCGTTCTTCGCTACCCGGGTATCGCTCAGGCGGAATCGCTCGCGGCCCTGGATAGTCACACCCAGAAGGCCGTTGGGCAGCTGGTCGAAGTCGACGATGCGGGCAACGGTCCCGATTTCACCCAGCTGCTGCTCGGAGCCCTGGCGCGCAATTTCGCCCCCCTGCTGCAGCCAGACCACGCCGAAGCCGGAACCGCCCTTCATGCAGTCGCGGATAAGATCCAGGTAACGCTGCTCGAATATCTGCAGGGGCATACGCCCATAGGGCAGTAACACTGAGGACAGCGGGAACAAGGGCATTTCTGTGGTCGGCATGGGCGAATCCTGTTCAATCCGGACGACTCAGGATCTCCAGCTGCTGCAGGTTCACCAGCGCGGTTTCGCGGTCATCTCCACAAACAGCATACTCGGCCTGGAAATTGTTGCACACTGCTGGCCTGCGGAAATCTCCGAAAAGTCCACAAAGACGATCGCAGGTGAGGTGAACACAGGTGACACCGGCGGGTTTACCCTGGGGCATTCCATAAAACGCCGTGGAGATGGACGGCGCCGTACAGCAGGCGCCGCAGCCAGCCCGACACTGCATCAGCGCCCAGCCTCAGCCGCCACTGCCGCTTCCGGCCCCAGGGGCTTGAACAGCAGGATCAGCCTTGGCAGCAGCAGCAGGGCGCCAATGACCGCTGCGGCCATGGCCAGTACCGTCAGCATGCCAAAATAGATGCTGGGATTGAAGTTCGATATCGTCAGCATGGAAAACCCGATAATCACGGTGACCGTGGTATAAAACAGCGCGCGACCAATGGAGCCGTGGCAGCGATACATGGTGGCAAGATAGTTGCGATCTTCGGGAAACTCGCGCATAAACCGATGCACGTAGTGAATACAGTTGTCTACGCCCATCCCCACGACGATCGCGGCGATGGTGATGGTCATGATATCCAGCGGGATTCCTACCAGACCCATAATGCCCAATACCAGTCCGGCGGCCAGCATGTTGGGCGCCAGCGCCAGCAGTGACAGGGTCACTGACCGGAATAACAGCAGGAACATGACCATGATAGCCACGAACACCACGCCCAGGGTCAGAATCTGTGACTGGAACAGGCTCTGCAGCACATTGTTGTACAGCACCAGCATGCCGGTAAACTGAACCTGCTCTGGTTCGAGGCCAGTCACTTCCACCAATTCGTCATGCATCCGCTCCAGGAATGCATTGCGCCGCAGCTGCTCGCTGGTTTCCATCACCCGCACGGTGATGCGCGCCTCGTCGTTCGCTGCGGAGAAGTAAGGCGCCACCATCAGCTGCGCGACATCCTGTGGCAGGCTCTTCTGCACCAGGGCCAACTCCACACTGCCGATATCGTCTCCCAGCAGATCCTTCACCACCTCGAAGGTGGTGGCCAGGGACAGGACCTTGCCGGTCTCTTCCTGCTGGTCGAGATGACCGTGCGCGCGGTCGAGGATACGCATGCCCTCCAGACTGAACCAGTAGCTGGGAGTGAAGCTGTCTTCACCGGTGCTGAAACTGTCGAAATCAGCGTCGAAACCATCGTCCCAGCCGTCCTCGGCAAATTCTTCGTCTCCAGAGTCTTCGCTGGCAAACCCCCCGTCGGCGCCGAGTTCATCGCCTTCTTCCAGAAACGGGTCATCCTCGGCGGGCGCCACGGTGACAGCCCCAGGATTCTCCAGACCCGGCAGCGGCACATCGTTGGCGGGGGCCGAAAGAATAATATCCAGCGGTATGGTGCCGCCCAGACGCGAGTCCAGCAGCTCCATGCCCTGATAGATTTCCGTGGTGTCCTTGAAGTAGTCAATAAACCGGTTTTCTACCTGCAGCCGGGAGATCCCCAGCGCGGTAAGACCGACAATAACCGCAGTGATCACCAGAATAGTGGTGCCGAAACGCTCCGTGACGCGGGCAAAATAGATAGTCAGCGGCTGCTTTTCCGCCTTGTAGACGAACGGGCGCCCCTGCGGCCAGACCACCGTCAGGCAGGGCACCAGAATAAAG
>JBGTGB010000052.1:0-4313 GCA_041746975.1 Haliea sp.
TTCTGTGTAGACCCTGGTCCAGAACTGTACTGCGGGCTCCAGCCCCGGGGGCCGCAGTACCGCAGTTGCGGACGCTGCGGCAGAGCCAAGAGCAAGCCATAGAATCAGCGCTGTTCTGAGCATACAGGCTTCACCGAAAAAATTGATGACGTGTCTTATAGCAGATTTGGCTGGCAGATGTCGATAATCGACGTTTTTTTCAGCAGCTGGGCAAGCCAGATCGTGTACCCTACTGACTTCCCCTAACAGAGCCTGCACCGATGGACCTGATTCTGCACCACTACGCCATGTCGCCCTTCGGCCAGAAAATCCGCAGCATGCTCGGCTATGCGGAGCTTACGTGGCAGTCTGCAATCACCCGCGAGATGCCGCCGCGCCCGGTGCTGGCGCAGCTTGCCGGTGGCTACCGGAAAATTCCGGTGGCGCAGATCGGCGCCGACGTGTTCTGCGATAGCCGCACCATCGCGGCAGAGATTGCCAGGCTGGCCGACCGGCCGGAGCTGGCGCTGGAGAACATAGACGCCGAAGCCCTGGCGTGGGCGGGCCGGGCTGATCTGGATCTGTTTTTTCCCTGTGTGCTTGCCGCCAGCACCCCCGCGATGCGCCGCAAGGCACGCGAGTCGATGTCGCTGCTGGATATTGGCCGTTTCATGCTGGATCGCGTGGGCATGAGCCGCAAGGCGGCGATAAAGATTGCCGGTTTCAAGGAAGCACGGCCACTGGTGCTGGCTCACCTGGCGCAGGTGGAGGAGCAATTGCGGCAGGATTTCCTGTTCGGCGCCGCCCCCTCGCACGCGGATTTTTCCACGTATCACGGGCTCTGGTTTATTCGTGATCTGGGTGAGTCTCCGCTGGTCGATGACTTTCCCGAAACACTCGCGTGGATGGATCGCATCGCCGCTTTTGGTGAGGGTGCGCGCAGCGAGATCACAGGCCAGCAGGCGTTGGATGCGGCTGCCGCCGCGGAGCCACGTCCCATCGCGGCTGCCTGCCAAGCGGACCCGCTTGTTGGCCGAGAGGTAACGATTGCTCCCTCGGATTACGGTCAGGTCCCCACAGCCGGTATTCTGGCTGGCGCGACCGAGCACAGCTGGATCCTGGCACGTAACGACAGCAGGCTGGGGAAGGTGCATGTGCATTTCCCTCAGCAGGGCTATTCCCTGCAGGCAGTGGAGCAGGCCATTGCCTGAGCAGGAGCCACCGGGACACGCTGCGCCTGGTACGTTGACCCGCTGTTGACCCGCTGAAGCCGATACGCGGTAATTGAATTTCACCAGCACGGCACTATACTGTACAAAATCACAGTATAGGGGTGCGCTCTTGGCCATTCGGCAGTTGTCCCAAACCCGCCGCGGGCGTGGTGCTACCTTTGATCCCCACAATCGTTTTGCCCCTCTGGTCAGCGAGACCGTGGATGACGGCTGGTGGCGGGAAGCAGTTCCGGAGCGCATTGCCACCGAGGTTCGGTATGAGTCCGCGAAAAGCGCGCTTAGCTGGAACAGTTCGCCGGATCTCGGTTTCGACCGCTCCATCAACCCCTATCGGGGGTGTGAACACGGTTGCATCTACTGCTATGCGCGGCCCAGCCACGCCTACTGGGACCTGTCCCCGGGCCTGGATTTCGAGACCCGTCTGATTGCCCGCACCGGTCTCGTCGAAAGACTGCAGGCGGAGCTGTGCAAGCCGGCTTACCAGTGCCGCCCGATCAATCTGTCCGGCAACACGGACTGCTACCAGCCGCTGGAGGCCAGCCGCGGCACCACCCGGGAGCTGCTGGAACTGCTCCATGACAGCCGCCACCCGGTCACCATCGTCACCAAGAGCGCGCTTATCCTGAGGGACACGGCGCTGCTGGCGGACATGGCCCGGGAGCGGCTGCTGCATGTATTTATCAGCGTGACCACGCTGGAGGATGATCTCAAGCGCAGCCTGGAGCCGCGCACGGCATCGCCCGCTGCCCGTTTGCGGGTTATCCGCGAGTTGAGCGCGGCCGGAATCCCGGTAGGTGTGCTGGCGTCGCCGATGATCCCCGGCCTCAATGACCAGGAGCTGGAAGCAATTCTGGAGGCATCTCGCGACGCCGGCGCGGTCATGGCCAACTGGATGCTGCTGCGCCTGCCACTGGAGGTGGCGCCGTTGTTCGAGGACTGGCTGCAGGCGCACTACCCACGGCGGGCGGCCAAGGTTATGAGCCTGATTCGCCAGTGCCGCGGAGGCGCAGATTACGACGCCCGTTTCGGCCAGCGCATGCGCGGCGAGGGAGTGTTTGCAGAACTTCTGGCGCGGCGCTTTCAGCAGGCCAGCAAACGCCTGGGCTTGAATGCAAGGCGCTACGACGAACTCGATTGCAGCCGCTTCCGGCCGCCGCGAGCCCAGGGCGATCTGTTTGCCTGAGCCGTTCGTGCACCCGTTTCAGTTGTCGTCGGCCCTCAACATCAGCCAGACCAGCCCGTTCTGCATGGAGTACCAGAAGGCCCCCTCAAGGGCGCCGCTGCCGGCCTCGGTCTGCCACATCTGGAAGTAGGCACCACCAACAGCCGAGAAGATGCCGAACCACAGGACCACCGCCAGCCCGGTCCCCAGCAGGGCAAAGCGCTTGCGAGCATTGAATTCAGAGGCACGGGCGTTGCGCACCAGCCACAGGTCAACGGCCCCCTTGGCCGCCAATGCGCCTGCGGCAAATTCCAATGTGATAATCACCGCCAGCATGGTCCAGATCAGCGCGGGGGCCTGCACGGATGGGCCGAGGTGGCCCGGGTAGACCGCGTGGCCCTCCATGCCGACCATGAGGGCGACGAAGCCATAGGCAGCGTCCAGGTTTGCCAGGTTCTGGACGCCATACATCAGGCAGAAAAATGCCGCGAAGGCGGAGAGGCTGATTTTCAGGTAACGCATGCGCTGGTCTCCCCGTTATCATTATTCTTTAACATAGCATGAAGCAGGGTTGCGCGCCTTTGGCTGGCCGTTGCCTGGGCGCGGCGTGCCGGTGCGGGAGGATTTTCCATGGCGTTTAATTGTCCCGTCAGCGACTGGAAAGCGGACCGGTTGATCGACCAGCTGGCTCTCGCAAGCGGGCAGAGGGTACTCGACGCCGGTTGTGGCAATGGTGAGTTTCTGCTGCGGGTGCTGGAGCGTACCGGCGCCATTGGCCTCGGGGTTGATAGCAATGAAGCCATCATTGGCGAGGCTATCACACTTGCGCGTTCCACACTGCCTGCTGACCGATGCCAGTTCCTGTCGCTGCCCATGGCGGAGGCGGGCGTTGAGCCGGGCAGTTTCGATGTCGCCGTATGCCTGGGTTCCACCCACGCCTTCGGCCGTGGTGAGGCCGCCTGGCCCAATGCCCTGACCGAACTCGCCCGGCTGGTACGTCCTGGCGGCCGCCTGTTGCTGGGGGAGGGATACTGGCGGCAGGCGCCAGCTGCTGCCTACCTGGCCCTGCTGGGGGAGCCAACGGGTATTTACCACGATCATGCCGGTAATATCGCAGCGGCGGAAAAGCTGGGGCTGGTGCCGCTTTACGCCACCGTCAGTAACGAAGACGAATGGGACGATTTTGAGTGGGGGCACCGGCAGCGCTTCGAGCTTGCTGCCTGGCATCAGCCAGATGATGCCGGCGCACAGCAGCGGCTGCGGGAAAGTCGTGCGTGGCGTGATGGCTACCTGCGCTGGGGGCGCGAGACGATGGGATTCGGCCTCTACGTGTTCCTCAGGCCATGACGTCACCTGGCCGTTGGAACCCGCTTTCACTGCCGGGCTTCCCGCTGCTACTTGAGATCGGATTGGTCAATAATGGGGAAGCCGCTACACTAGGGTCTTTCGCTACTGAAGTTATACAGGAAGAGATTTATGTCCAATGAAGGTTACCACGAACCCATCGCTGAACTCAGCGATGAAACCCGCGATATGCACCGCGCCATTGTTTCCCTGATGGAAGAACTGGAGGCTGTGGACTGGTACAACCAGCGCATGGACGCCTGCAAGGATCCTGAGCTCAAGGCCATCCTGCGCCATAACCGCGATGAGGAAAAGGAGCACGCGGCCATGGTGCTGGAATGGATCCGCCGCCGCGATCCGGTACTCGACAAGGAGATGAAGGATTACCTCTTCACCGACAGGACCATTGCGCACGAGTAGCCCGCCCATGCGCGCTTTTGTGCTTGGGTTCCTGCTGCTCCTGGGTGGTTGTCTGGGGACCCCGCCCGGGGTGGAGCCGGTGGCGAACTTTGATGTCCAGCGGTATTTGGGTACCTGGTACGAGATCGCCCGCCTCGATCATGTATTCGAGCGTGGCCTCGATGGTGTTACCGCTA
>JBGTGB010000053.1:0-3749 GCA_041746975.1 Haliea sp.
ACCGGGACCAGCCTCGCGACGAGGAATGGCTGATCATCGAGTGGGCGGAAGGCGCCAAGGAGCCCGCCCATTACTGGTTCAGCAACCTGCCAACGCGCATGGGCTGGCCAGAGATGGCGGATACGGTGATGAGCCGCTGGCGCATCGAGCGTGACTACGAGGAACTGAAGCAGGAACTCGGGCTGGGGCATTACGAGGGTCGCAACTGGAGAGGCTTTCATCATCACGCAAGTCTCTGCATAGCGGCTTACGGCTTTTTGATGTTGGAACGGCTCTCCGGCAGAAAAAAAAACGCCGCTCGATTCAAAGCGCCTGCCTTACCCGAAGGTTTCCAGCCGCGTGGGGCTGGGACCGATGCAGCGCCATGAGCCGACGTCAATCGCCACCTGCCGCTTTCGTCTGGCCCGCGCGATTGTCAGAACCCTGCGATTGTGTCCTTGTTGCGGACGCGGGAGAGAAGGCCCATGATTTATAACACAGTAGTATTATCGAACTGACTGAACAGCACCCGCTGGGCGATTACGAAATCATGGGCCAGGCAGTTCAGCACTACCGTGCGCTGGGCTTCCAGATTGCCATCGATGACCTTGACGGCGGCTACGCAGGGCTGCGGATGTGGTCCGAACTGCGACCGGAGTACGTCAAGATCGACAGACACTTCATCCAGCGTATAGACGAAGACGTAGTCAAGCAGGAGTTTGTACGCTCGATTATCGACATTGCGCGCGGACTGAACTGCTGCGTCATAGCCGAGGGCATCGAAACCGAAGAGGAATTCCACTGTGTCAGCCGCATGGGCGTGAACTTTGGCCAGGGCTATTACTTTGCCCGGCCGCAGTCACTGCCTCCGGTGACACTGCCGCCGACCCTTTTCCAGCGTGTCACCAGGGGCGGCCCCACGGTTTCCAGCGTCCGCCTCAGCGAGTCGGTGGCCTCACTGCTTCGCGACGCGCCGTCGCTGGCCCCGGAAACTCGCCTGCAGGACGTTGTCGATCTGTTCACGCAAGCTCCTTCACTGTTGTCGCTGCCTGTGGTAGACGGCGGCGGAATACCGCTGGGAATAGTGCGTCGCTACCAGATCCTCGACCTCTACGCGACCAACTACGGGCGTGCCCTCCACGGCAAGCAGCCGGTGCGCAGCTTCATGGACACGCAGCCGCTGATGGTGGAGCGGAGCATGAGCGTGGAACAGGTGAGCCAGCTGGTCACTGACAACATGCAGCTGCGGCTGGAAGAGGAATTTATCATTACCGACAAGGGTTCCTTCGCCGGCCTGGGACGGGTGGTCGATCTGCTGCGGAAGATCACGGAGTTGCAGGTGCGCAATGCTCGCTATGCGAATCCACTTACCTTGCTGCCCGGCAACGTTCCCATCTACGAGGCGCTGGAAAAACAGCTGGCTGCCGGTGGCACTTTCGTTGTCGCCTATTGCGACCTCGACAATTTCAAGCCGTTCAACGACGTCTACGGATACGGCAAGGGAGATCAGGTCATCCAGCGCCTGGCGGAAATTGTCATGGCCGAAGCGGATCGGGAGCTGGACTTTGTCGGCCACGTCGGTGGAGACGATTTTATTCTCGTCATGACCAGCGCGGATTGGCGCCGACGTTGCGAGCGGATGCTCGCGGAGTTCCAGGGCGGGGTGGGATACTTTTACTCTGACCAGGATCGGCAGCACGGCGGCATCTGGGGCAGTGACCGCTCTGGCCAGCGCTGCTTCTATCCCATGCTCAGCCTATCCATTGGGGTGGTAACACCCGCGCCCGGCGCCTGCAGTTCCCATCACGAGGTAGCGGCAATGGCCAGTGATGCCAAGCATCAGGCGAAGCAGCAGGCGGGCAACAGCCTGTACGTAGACCGCCGGGTGAAGCCCGACCAGGTTGGCCAGACGGTACCGCAGCCGGGCCCTGCCGATCCAGCCTGAGCCCGGCGGCCAACTTCCTGACAGCCTCAGGCCGGTGCCAGCGAACCCGGATGGTTGTAGAACCGGCGCAGCACACGGCCCAGGTTGTACGCATCCTCGCTACCGGCCAGTTCGCGAATGGAATGCATGGCAAACGTCGGCACCCCGATGTCCAGGGTGCGGATGCCGGTGCTGCCGGCGGTAATCGGCCCGATCGTGCTGCCGCAACCCATGTCGCTACGCACCACAAAGCTCTGTACCGGTACCTCCTCCTGCGCTGCCAGCAAGCGATAAAGACCAGCGGTTTCCGCGTTGGTGGCGTACCGCTGATTGGAGTTTACCTTGATCACCGGACCGGCATTGAGCCGGGGGCCGTGGTTGTCATCGTGCTTATCGGCGTAGTTGGGATGTATGCCGTGGGCATTGTCAGCAGAGATCATCATCGAGTTCTGCACCAGCTGCCCGAGACGCTCCTCGTTGCCTGCAATGCGGCGCAGGGTCGACAGCAGCATCGGGCCCTGGGCGCCTGAGGTCGACTGACTGCCTACCTCCTCGTGGTCGTTGCAGACCAGCAGGCAGCTCTGCCTGCCATCGGCCTGCAGCAATGCCTGCAGCCCGGTAAAACAGCTCAGCAGATTGTCCAGCCGGGCCGAGGCGACAAACTCCTGACGCAGCCCCACCAGCGCTGCAGGCTGGGTATCGTAGAAGCACAGCTCATAGTCCAGCACGCGCTCGGCGGCGCAGCCGGGATGTTCTTCCAGCAGGCGCTGGCGCAGCAGGCTGCGGAAGTCGGGCACGGAGGGGTTGGCCTGCAAAGCCAGAATCGGAAGAATATCGGTTTGCGGGTTGATGCTGCGGGACTGGTTGGCCTCCCGGTCCAGGTGAATGGCCAGGCTGGGGATGACTGCCAGCGGGCTGCGGAAATCCACCAGTGCGGTGTGCAGCGTGCCAGCGGCATCCGCAAAGCTGACCCGGCCCGCCAGCGACAGGTCGCGATCGAACCAGGGGTTCAGCAAAACGCCACCGTAGACTTCCACTCCGAGCTGGAAGTAGCCCGAACGCTGCTTCTCTGGAGAGGGCTTGACCATCAGGCAGGGGCTGTCAGTATGAGCACCGACCATGCGGATGCCCGTTTCCGGCCCGGACTCCGTCCCCACCGTGAACGCCAGCAGGGAGCCGTCATTGCGGGTCAGGTAGCAGCGCTGCCCGGGCTGCAGATTCCACTCGCCTTCCGGCGGCAAACGGTTGAAACCGGCAGCCTCCAGCCTGCCCACGAGTGCAGCCACGGCATGAAACGGGGTAGTGGCTTCCGTGAGAAATGCCAGCAGATCAGTATTGAAATGTTGCGACGTCATGGGCAAAAAAACCTCAATTCAGGGAAACAGTTGCCAGCCATGCTGCGACCTTAAAGCAGCCACAGTGCATACAGCAAACCAGCGAGCGCAATACGATAGTAAACAAAGGGCATCAGTCCCACACGCTCGAGCAAGCGCAGGAACAGGCTGATGCAGGCGTAGGCAGTTACCGCAGCCACCAGCGCGGACACTGCCAGCAACAACCAGTCCACAGACGTGTCTTGCTGTGCCAACTGCAGACCCTTGAGCAGCCCCGCACCGGCGATCACCGGTATTGACAGCAGGAAGGCGAAGCGCGCCGCAGCGGCGCGGTCCAGACCCAGCAGCAGACCCGCGGTAATGGTGACACCCGAGCGGGAAACTCCTGGCACGGGCGCCAGAGCCTGCGCCAGCCCAATCACCAGGGCAACGCCCGCCGCCAGCGGCCGTGTTGGCGCTCCGCTGCGCGCGCGACGCTCGGCGAGGCCCAGCAGCAACCCGAACAGCAGAGT
>JBGTGB010000054.1:0-9306 GCA_041746975.1 Haliea sp.
CTCGATCAGCGAGTACATGGTGGCGCTGGCATGGGCGCCGCGGGAGGTGTCAGCAAACAGCCACGCCTTGCGACCAACGGCGAAGGGTCGGATGGCGTTCTCCGCCAGGGCGTTACTGATGTTCAGGTGCCCATCATCGCAATAGCCAAGGAGCAGCTCCCACTGGTTCAGGGCGTAATCGATTGCCTTGCGCGTCAGCGAGTCCTTCAGGACGCGACTCTGGTTCTCCGTGAGCCATGCCTTAAACCCCGCCAGCTTCGGTACGCTCAGCGCCTGTCTCGCCCGGTATTTCTCAGCAGGACTGCGGTCCGCAATCTCGCGCTCAATGGCGTAGAGGCGCCGGATATGGCTCAGTGCCACATCGGCCTTCGAGACACAACCTTGCTTGCCTTTGCCACCGCCAGCGGGGCTTGCTCGCGAGGCCTCAACAAACTTGCGGCGCGCATGATCCCAGCAGCCAATACGCCGGATGCCCTGCTGTTTGCAGACGGCGCTGTAGCCACTGTAGCCGTCCGCCTGCAGGATACCGGTAAAGCCATCAAGTAATCGCTCGGCGACCTCGCCGGAACGGCTCGGATCATAGGCAAACAGGATAGACGGTCGATCCGGCGGGCCGCCACGGGTCACCCACATCCATTTCTGCGCTTGGGCTGTCTTGCCGTCCTCCTTCAGGACCTGGATCCGCGTTTCATCGGCCTGCAGATAGCGGTAGCTGTTCTGCTCTTCCCTGAGCAGGTTCATCAATGGCCGGAAGACGTCTTCCAGGCGGATGATCCAGTTCGCCATCACGCTGCGGCTGACGCCATGCCCTTCACGCTTGAGGATGCCTTCGAGGCGATACAGCGGCAGCCCATCGGCGTATTTGGCGGTGATGAGATAGGCCAGCAGCGAGGGATGGGCAAAGCACTTGCCTAGCGGGTGTGCCGGGCGCGGTGCAGCGAGGATACGCTCTTCGATACTCCCTTCCTCAGTAACAGCGAAGACCGCCTTCTCCTGCCAGTATTCAATAACCTTGAGCTGTGGCGGGATGTAGCTCAGCTCTTCCTTGACCTTGCTGAAGAAGGTCTTGAGGGCGCCCTCCTTGTCGGCCTGGGCGAGCAGTAGCTCAATGCGCTCGCGTCGCAACGCCGCGGAGAAGCCGCGCTCACGCTTGCGGGCACGACGGCGCTGCTGTGCCTCGGTATCCCGTTCCGACTCAAGGTCAGTACCGGCCTCTTCATCCAGCTGCTCATCCAGCTCGCGCAGCGCCGCTTCCAGCTCCGTCTCGTCGAACAGATTGACCTGGAAAGGCAGCTTTTCGCTGCTGGCAGCGAACTTGCGGATGGTCGCCAGGCGCAGTTGCTCTTCGAGCAGCTTGATGCGCAAATCACGCTTGTGAATAACCCGATTGCGGTCCTGGATGGCGCGGTCGTGATCCTGGACTTGCCGTTCGTGGGCGGCGTCTTTATCGGCGAGAATGGCGAGGAGAGCGTCGGCGCTCAGCCCCTCGTAGGGGCTGGGCTTGGCGAGATCTTGTGGCGCCGTTTTCATGCCCGCATTCTACCATGACAATGGCGAAAACACCTTAATTTATAGACGCATAATGCAATTTCTGATGCCCGCGCATCTGCATGATATCGTAGCCGTCGAGAAGCCAATTGATCTGTTCCCCGGTAAGCATCAGCAGGGTCTCATCCGCTTTTGGCCAGCGGAATTTTTCCTCGGCCAATGCCTTGTAGTAGAGGATGAAGCCATTGTCCTCCCACATCAGGCACTTGATCTTGTTCCGCTGGCGGTTGGTGAATGCGTAGAGCGCACCGTCAAAGGGATTATGACCCAGCTCCTGTTCAACCAGCACCGCGAGGCTGTGGGCCTGCTTGCGGAAGTCGACCGGATCGCGGTGCAGATAAATTGCCGGAATCTCCAGCGCCGGGCGTAGATACCGGGGTTTCACAACTGGGTCAAGAGCGTACCCAGCAATTCTACGTTGCCGGCGTTAATGCCGCCGATCCGTAGACCGTTGGGCAGCGTGATGTGCAAACCCTCTGGAGCGGCTGCGCCGCTCAGAGGCAATACGCGGGTAAACCCACTAGCCGTTGACTGCGCTGCTGCCGGCCGCAGCTTCCCAGCCCAGTAGAGAAATTGCCCGTACGGGAGTGCGTTACCCTTGCAAAAACGCTTGGCTGACAGACCTGATGCCTGCCAGGCCTCCACATGCGGCTGCCAGTAGACTTGACGTTCTTCATTGTCGGCAGACATGGCCGTGCTCCTGTTGTGACAAACTCGGGAGCATGTTCCGACGTCACCGGCCTGGGTGGAAGTGGGCGGATGTAAGGGCGCTTACACATCAGTGGTTATTATCCGTTTGTGGGGTGGACCATTATCTCCAGCGAGGAAAGAGTATGGGCGAGTCAACACGTGGCAAGTGGGCGAGCAATCTATGACGCCTACAACCACGACAGGTCAGTACCGGCCCCAGCAAAACGCACTTCTCGCAGCCTTGTCCGTCGCAGTGTGTGAGCGTTTGGCCAATGATCTTGAGCTGGTTCCGCTAACACTGGGCCAGGTTCTGCACGAGGCCAACGAAACGATGAGTCACGCTTTTTTTCCGATCGACTGCGTCGTCTCCCTGCTCTACGTGATGGACAATGGTGAGTCAGCGGAAATTGCCGTCGTAGGAAACGAGGGCATGATTGGAATTGCCCTGTTCATGGGCGGAGAATCAACAATGAGCCGGGCAATCGTGCAGAACGCGGGCCATGCCTACCGCCTGAAAGCACAGGTGCTCAAAGATGAGTTTCACAGCGGGGGCGCGCTGAGTCGGCTGTTGCTGATGTTCGCTTCAGCATTGATTACACAAATGGTTCAAACCGCTGCCTGCAATCGGCATCATACAGTCAATCAACAACTGTGCCGCTGGATATTATTAAGTCTGGATCGATTGCCGTCGGGCCAGATCAGCATGACGGAGAAACTGGTCGCAAACATGCTCGGTCTCAAACCCGCCGACGTGTCGAAAGCTGCAAATGTTTTGGTGAAGGAAGGGCTTATTGACTACAACCGCGGTGAGATTACGGTGCTCGACCGGGCCGGTGTCGAAGACCGTTCTTGCGAGTGCTACGGTGTGGTCAAGAAGGAGAGCGACCGTCTGCTTCCACTTGCAGTAGCAATAGCAATAGGCGCATAGGCATCGGGCCTGACATTACTACCTCGCCTTGCTTTATCACCACCACGGTCTACTGTCATAAGACTGCCACACTTCGTGGCAGCCTCATTCCGTCTACCTTGGAGGTAGCAACCAATGAAAAAAATATTGGTATTACTCCTTTTGACCCCGATGCTCGCATTCGCCGAAGCGCCCTTTAAACAGGGTACTTACTGGGCGATCACATCGGTCGAAGTGCATCCGGGCAAGTTCGATGCCTATATCGAAAACCTGAATAATCTGTGGCGAAAGCAAATGGACAGGTTGATCGAGCAAGAAAAGGTGGTCAGCTACAAGATGCTCAATAACGTCCACCCAAGAAAGGGTGAGCCCGATCTCTGGCTTATGGTCGAGTGGAAGTCAGCCGGTGAGATGATGGACATGGATGATGACTATTGGGACAAGCTGATGAGCGACACGGTCGGTACCCGCGATGACTCCGCCAAGCGCAACATCGAGCGCGGAGAATTGCGGACCATCACGGGCAACACTCTGGTGCGCGAGGTCAGCTTTCGTTAGTGCGTGTTACTTAGTGCCAATGCCTGCCAGTGCGCGCTCGGCGCGCCTGGTGGGTGCCAAGGCCTAACCCCAGTCCCGGGTAAACACCGCTTCCAGTCGCACTAGTATCGCTGCAGTCCCCTCCCGCCTGTCCTCAAATTCATCCCGGCGCCAGAAGTAACTCGGTTGCAGTTCCGCAAACAGCCACTTCCTGTAGACGTTCTGACGGTAACGCACGCCGAAGCCGTAGGATCGGATAAAGTGATCAGGCTTGGTGGCGCCACTGACGGCGGTATAGTAGCCGAGAACCCGGTTGTCACTCAGGCGCCGGTTCAGGCTCAGGCCGGTGTTCCAGTTCAATCCCGGTTCATCCTCGAACCATTGCAGCCGGTTGTGCCACTGCAGGACTTTGTCATCATCGAGAATGGTGTCCAGGTCCCCCCGGGTCTCACTGCCAAAGCCGTCATCGGTTCGGTACAAAGCCTCCTGGCTGAAGCGCCCGATAATTGCCTCGGACAGCGGCTTCTCGTAGCGGTAACGCACGGACGCCTTGGGATGCAGGGTGGAGCGCAAGCCCAGTTTGAAGTCGATTCGGTCGTGCTTGCGCTCGCGCCCGGTAATTTGCAGCGCAATGTCGTCTGGTGCGTTCTGGCGGTCGATCAACAGGTCATCGCTACCAGTGCGCTCGTCATCTTCCGAGAACAGCAGGCTGACGCGCTTGTTCAGCTTGGGCAAGTGGACCTTGCCGCGCAGGCTGAGGCCGCTGTCCCAGCCATCCATCTGGTCCCACTCCGGCTCTACCCGCAAGCGCAGGGTGGAGTAGGGCGCCTCTTCGTCTACCCGGCTGACACCGAAGAAACTGTCCATCCAGGCAGCGAGGTTGTCGGCTTGCTCACTGACGTAATCGTGGCTCTCATCCAGCCACTGCTTGTCCTCCTTCGTGTCTTCCTCGGCGCTTGCGCCGGGATGGAGGATGAAGGCGGAGGCCACCAAGAGCAGCAAGCCCACGGTCTGGGGGAATTTCAGGTAATGCACTCCTGCCGGTGGCAAGGGCCTAGTTATTTTCCTGCGTGATTCGGAACGACTGTAGGGTGAGCTCATAGCTGCTGCCCTCTTCTACTTGCCGTAAGAGAACCGGCTGGTAATTGAGCTCTGGCGCGAGCCAGAGTGTTGTCTCACGGTCACTGTCGTCGCGGACGCGCTCCAATTTGACAACTCGCAGCACGCCCAGCGCGGTCTCCATATTCTCTTCGCCCAGGACCAGATAGCGATAGTCGCGGATACTGCCGCGGATGATGACAGCATAGCTCAATTCTTGCACACCATCCTGCAGGTCCCTGGCCAGTTCCAGTTGATGACTGAGTGGGCCCAGCTGACCGGCCTGGAAATCCAACTGTGTTTCCTCGCCTTTGCGAGAGGAATGGATGCTCATGGCAGCATGATCCACCGTCATGGACTCCTTGCGGGTGTTGCCCATGACAGAGCGGTCGTGGCGATAGTGGTCGGGTACTATCGCGCCCTGCTCGTCCAGGTGGAACTGCTCTTCTTCGGTGATTCTGCCGAGGAAGTTGCGCGCCTCGATCTTCAGCTCATAGCCTGCGCTGGTCCGACGCAGGCTGTGTGCAGCCTTGATCGGAAAGCCACTGTAGCGGGCGCTGTACTCCGCCTCGTAGGTAGCAATGCCCGGTCGCTCTGTGCCGCCGGGCTCGCTGGCTGCAAATGCCACCAGGGGCGTGCACAGGGCCAGCATGAGCAGGGTTTTCGTTGTTGTCATCACAAAATTCCTGTTCAACGTTCAGTGGGTGGTCTTTCCAACAGGTAATTGGACCCTCTTGGTGCGAGAGAATTCATTACCCGGTCGCTGGCTGTCGCCGGAGCCAGCTAAGCAGCTCCACATGTGGTGTATGCGGGAACAAGTCCAATGGTTGTATCTCTGCCGCCTGGAAACCAGCGCCAATGAAAATTCCGAGATCGCGGGCGAAGGTGGCCGGGTCGCAGGAAACATAGAACACATCCTCAAAGCGATGTTTTCTGGTCAGCAACAGCCCCGCGAGCTTGAAGCCGTCCCGGGGCGGATCCAACACCAGTACACTCGCCTCCCGAGCCTGCTCCTGCAGCCGCCCGCAGTCGGACTCGGCGAACAGGTTATAGCGCCGGGCTTCTACGCCGGGTAACTTACGTGCGGCCAGCTGCTGGACGCTGTCCTCCACCCCTTCTACAGCGAGTATTCGGGCGAAGCCTGCTGCCGCCAGTATTTCGGTGAAGTTGCCGGAACCGGAGAACAACTCCAGGACGGTGCGACTCGTGTCCAGCCCGGCTAACCGTGCTTGCAGCCACTCGCGCATGCGCAGGTTCTGCGCCGTGTTGCCCTGGCGGAATGGGCGGCGATGATTGGGCACCACTTCTGCGGCGGTGATCTCTTCGTCGATATCCAGGGTGATCCAGTCCTGCTTGCGGCGGGGTCGCAGTGCATTGTCGGGAAGCGATTGCAGCAGTTCCTGCAGGGTTGCACGGTTGGCGGGCGTGAGGATAGGGCAGTCGGCGATGGGTGCCAATTGCCTGGAGCCCGCGGCGACATACCCCAGATTTTTGCCATCGGTCTTCAGCTGCGCCCGGTTGCGGTAACCAAAAATGTCCGCTGAGCCCCAGATGGGCATTGGGTCGGCTGCCAGCTGTAACCGCGCCAGTGCCTGGTGCACCCGCTGTTCCTTGGCTGCGAGCTGCTCCTCGTAGCTGATAAATTGCCAGGGGCAGCCGCCGCAATCGTAGTCACCGGTTCCGTGGTGCGCGCAGCGGGGGGGCAGGCGGGCAGGGGAGGGTTCCAGCAGTTCCAGCAGGCGAGCAAAACCGAACCGCTGCTTGAAACCCGTGACCTTGAAGCGAGCGGTTTCGCCGGGCCAGACACCGGCGACGAAGAACACCTGGCCGCCCGGGTGCTCGACGATACCGCTTCCATCTGCGCCGAGATCGCGGACGATCGCGGTAAACTGTTCATGGATCTCGGGCATGGACTCTGCTCTGAGAATGGGATGGAATGATACCACCGGGGTTTTGCCGGTGCGATGTCACAGCCGGTAAGCTGGTATCATCCCGCCTCTGGTTTGCTGTAGGGAGTCTGTTGGGCCATGTCGCACTACACCGCGCCGGAATTGTCCCTGGAGGCCGTCAGGCAGGGCTTCTGGCGCCTGCTGCCGATTTCCATGTTTGTCGCTGTCTTCGGCGCGGCCTACGGTCTGGCTGCAGTCCAGGCCGGCCTTCCGGGCCTTGAAATCGTGCTGATGAGTGCCACGGTCTTTGCCGGTACCGCGCAGTTCGCGGCGCTGGAAATGTGGGGTGCCCAGGTCCCGGTGCTCCCGCTGTTGGCGACCACCTTTGCCATCAATGCCCGCATGCTGCTGATGGGCGCCACTCTCTACCCCTGGATGGCCCTCGTGCCCCCGGGGCGCCGCTATGGCAGCCTTGTCGTTCTGTCCGATGCCAACTGGGCCATGAACCTGAACGACCTGCAAAGTGGCAGGAATACCCTCGGTGCCCTGGTAGGTGGTGGCTTCGCCCTGTGGCTGACCTGGCTGGCAGGTACCATTCTGGGCATGGTCTTTGGCAGTGCCATTACCGATCCGAAAGCGCTGGGCGTGGACATGGTCATGGGCTGTTTCATGTTGAGCATGGTACTGGCGGGGCGCCGGAGTTCGCGGACCGTGGTGGCATGGGTGGTCGGTGGCGCAGCCGCTTACGCGGCCTACCTCTGGTTGCCGGAGAACAGCCACGTGGTCGTTGGCGCCCTTGCCGGCGGCCTGGTAGGTGCGCTCTGGCTTGAGGACAAGGCATGATCGCCATTGAGGGTGGAGGCGCCCTGCTGCTGATTGCCCTGATGGCGCTGGTGACGCTGCTGGCCCGCTTTGGGGGTGTCCTGCTGATGTCCTTCATTCCCATGGGTCGCCGGGTGGAGGGGTTCATCAATGCCATGGCGGGCTCGGTGCTGGTCGCCGTGCTGGTGCCCGTCGCGGTCAAGGCCGATGGCGCAGGACAGCTTGCGCTGCTGGCCACCGCTGTGCTGATGGTCCTTTTCCGCCGGCCGATGCCGGCGATCGCCGCGGGCATACTGGTCGCGGGCCTGGTGCGTGCTCTGTAAAGCCCGGCTCTGTGGTCGCGTCTTTTTCGAGCGGGTAGCTCGGAGTGGGCGCAACGCTCTTCATTGGTTCCCGCAGGATACTGCGTCCGTTCAGGCATTCATACCAGCGCCCGCTTTACCGCCGCCCGGGTTTCAGTGCAACTGCCCGCGCCCGTATCCTCTGATGATCTTCTCATCATGACGATACGCGGGGTGGCGGTTGCAGTACGATCAGGAGGTAGACTGGCTGGTGGCAGGCAGTGGTGCAGCCGGGATGACCGGCGCAGTGGTGGCGCACCAGCTCGGTGGCACTGCGCGGGTAGTGGAGAAGGAGCCCCGCTACGGTGGCACTACCTGCAAGTCCGGCGGCGTAGCCTGGATCCCCGGTAATCACCGGCAACCAGCCCTGGGTGTCGCTGACAGCACAGAGGAAGGCTGGCGCTACCTCCATGGCCTGATCGGGGAGACTGTCAGCGAGTCACGGCTGCGCGCCTATGCCACCCGAGCCGCGGAAATGCTTGCGTTCATGATGCAACACAGCCATGTTCACTTCACCCCGCTGCCCACTTACATGGACTATTACCCACAGGTAGCGGGCTACAAGGCCGGCGGTCGCTCGATGGACCCAGGGGCCTTCTCTCTGCGCGCCCTGGGCGCGGAAGCGAACCACATCCGCGATGACTATGTTTCACTACTGAGCTTCAATATCACCGTGCCCGAGGGCCGTCGACTTGGTGCGATGGACTTCGGCGCCTATTGGCTTGGTTTTCGACTGCTGGCACGCTACTGGCTGGACCTGCCGGCACGGCTGCGACGCAAGCCCGACCAGCGCGTGACCCTGGGGCCGGCCCTGGTCGCGCGGCTGCGCCGCTCGCTGCTGGACCGGGAGATCCCGCGGTGGCTGGACGCGCCGATGCAGGAGTTACTGGTGGAAGAGGGCAGGGTCTGTGGTGCCCTCATCGAGCACAAGGGGAAACAGCTGCGGGTCATGGCGCGCCGCGGGGTTCTGCTCGCTACCGGCGGCTTTGCCCATAACGCTGCCATGCGGCAGCAGTTCCAGCAGGCACCAATCGGCGCCGAATGGACCGCGGCCGCCCCCGGCGCTACGGGAGACGGCGTTGTCATGGGCCGGGCCCTGAATGCCGGGCTGGACTTCATGGGCAGCGCCTGGTGGTCGCCCACCTACCGCATGCCGGACGGTCGTGTGCTGGCGCTGATCGCCGGCAAGGCCTATCCGGGCTCGATTATGGTGAATCGCGCCGGCCTGCGATTTACCAATGAAGCCCGGCCCTACGAAGACCTGGTCAAGGATCAATACGCCAGCGAGCAGCGCGGCGAGGGTGCTATTCCCTGCTATTTGCTGTTCGACGCCGGCTACCGCCAGCGCTATCCCGTGGGCCACATCAAGCCCGGCAAGATGACCCGGGATGAGAACCTGCCGCCAGAAATGTTCAGCTCTGGCCTGCTGACCAAAGCGGATAGCCTCGCTGCCCTTGCGGCGAAACTGGGAATC
>JBGTGB010000055.1:0-3911 GCA_041746975.1 Haliea sp.
TGGCATTTCCACTCTGTCGTCATGGCAGCAGTATCTCGATGCCTTCAACAACCTGCTGTTCTTCGCTGCATGGCCCATGTTTGCAGCCTGTATCGCGCTTTATACGCTGCGGGATCTGGACACTCGCTGGACTATCGACGACCGACATAGTACTCGATCACCATCTTGACGATACCCGCCGGCGTACCGCAGGGATTCCGGATGAACTGGTAACGGATTTTCAGGTCAAAAAACCGTGAATGCAGATGCTCTGTATTCCGCTGCAGGAAGGTGGAACCTGATGCCCCAGCAACCCCCGAAGCCAGAAGCGCGTATTGTCTTCTTCGATGTCGTGGAAACTGTTTTTTCCCTGTCCCCGTTGGAAGAAAAACTGACGGCGCTCAACCTGCCCCCCGGCACTGACCGGCTGTTCTTCGCCCAGATGCTGAGAGATGCCTTCGCTCTCTCCGCCAGCGGTGTGTTTCACACCTTTCCGGAGATCGCCAAAGGTACGTTGACGGTGTTGCTTCACAGCCGTGGCCACGCAGCCGATGAAGGAACGCTGAAGGATATCCTGTCCGCTTTCTCTCAGCTCCCTGCCCATGGGGATGTCAAACCCGCACTTGAAAAACTCAAGCCTTCGGGTTGCCAGGCCGTTCTGCTGACCAACGGATCCAGGGCCAATACCGAAAAGCTGGTTCGGGACAATGGCATCGAACACCTGGTTGATGATGTTGTCTCGGTGGAAGACTTCAGAGTCTGGAAACCGCAAGCATCACTTTACCGCCAGGCAGTTCGAAAATACTCATGTGCCCCGGAAAATGCACTGCTGGTGGCTGCTCATGCCTGGGATGTCCACGGCGCCATCCGAGCCGGGTTTCATGGCATCTGGATTCAGCGCCAGGAGTCGCTCTACCATCCCCTGATGGATAGTCCTGCCCATCAGGTTACCAACCTGATCGATGCGGTGGACCTGGCAGTGCAGCGGCTAGAGAGACAGGGTCGCTGAACTCATCAGCTGCGGTGCTCGGGATTTTCGTAGTCGAAGCGGCAACCGGCTGACCAGGCCTTGCGATCGTTGCCGTGATTGGGAAGCCCGCCGGCGTCCTTCAGCATTCGCGCCACATGCAGCAGATTCCAGCTCATGATTGTCGTGTTGCGCTGGGTGAATTCATTGTCGAAGCCTGCGCCATCGTCACCATAGCTCGGCCCCGGTCCGGCCTCACCGAGCCAGCCGCAGTCGGCTTGCGGTGGGATCAGGTAGCCCAGATGGGAGAGCGAATAGAGTACATTCATAGCCACGTGCTTTGCTCCATCCTCGTTGCCGGTTATCACGACACCCCCGGTCTTGCCGTAAAAGATGGACTGTCCTTTGTCGTTAAGAAGTGCTGACATGGCGTACAGGCGTTCAATCAGCAGCCGGCAGATGGAGGATTGTTCGCCCAGCCAGATTGGGGTGCCGATCACCAGAATGTCAGCGGCCTCAATCCGCTGCCACAGGTCTGGCCAGTCGTCGTGTTCCCAGCCGTGCTCGCGCATGTCGGGCTGGACACCGAAGGCGATGCGGTGAGCGGTGCCGCGGATGTCGTCGACGACAACGCCGTTGCGGCGCATGATCTCGGCAGATGCGCCCATCAGCAGCGCGGTATGCGATTCCTGATCGGGAAGCTTGAGGGTGCAATTGAAGAAGAGTGCCCTGAGATCTGAAAAATCGTCGTCGCTCTGGTCGCAAAGTGCGGTTTGTCGTTCATTCAAACTCATTGGTCTGCCTCGCGCTCACGCGCCGGCGTTACGCGCCATAATGAATTGCCAACGTCATCGGCCACCAGCAGACCTCCTCGCCCATCCACTGCCACCCCCACGGGCCGCCCACGGGCATTGCCGTCCGCGTCCACGAAGCCGGACAGCACCACCTGTATTGAACCAGTCGGCTGACCGTCGGTGAACGGCACGAAGACGACTTCATAGCCATTTAACGGGCGTCGGTTCCAGGAACCATGCAGGCCGACGAACGCGCCCTCGCCGAAACCGGCCACGCCGCTGTTGTTGAAGGCCAGGCCCAGCGGTGCCACGTGCGCACCGAGGGCAAAATCGGGCGAAACTGCGCTAGCCACCAGTTCGGGACGTTGCGGGCTCACGCGCTCATCGACATGCTGGCCGAAATAGCTGTAGGGCCAGCCGTAGAAGGCGTCCCGGCGGACCGAGGTCAAGTAATCCGGTACCATGTCGCTGCCCAGTTCGTCACGCTCGTTGACAACCGCCCACAGCGCACCCGTGTGCGGCTCCCAGTCCAGGCCTACCGGATTGCGCAGGCCCGAGGCATAGACCTGGATCGCACCGTTGCCAGGATCGACCTCCAGTACCGCCGCGCGCATGTGTTCGACCTGCATGCCATTCTCGCCCACGTTGCTGTTGGAGCCGACGCCCACATACAGGCGAGTACCATCGGCAGCGGCGAGCAGGCTTTTGGTCCAGTGATGATTCAACTCGTCGCCCTTGCCGGGAAGGTCGGTAACCTTGGTGGGCCCCGCGGTGATGCTTGTATCACCAGTCTGATAGGGCAGCTTTATTAACGCATTGGCGTTGGCGACGTATAAGGTGTTTCCAACCAGCGCCATGCCGAACGGCGAATGCAGATTCTCAAGAAACACACTGCGGAATTCGGCCTTGCCGTCGCCATCGGTATCGCGCAACAGGGTGATGCGATTGGCGCTCGGTACCGCGGCCCCCATGCGTTTCATTACCTGTTCCATCACCCAGCCCTTGATACCGTCGATTCCGCTCTTCCCCGGTGGCGCGTTGGTCTCGGCGACCAGCACGTCGCCATTGGGCAGGACGTACAGCCAGCGCGGGTGGTCCAGGCCTTCGGCAAAGGCCGTGACCTCCATGCCCGCCGCCGGGCCTGGAGCAGCGCCGTCTGTCCACCCAACCGCCGGGGCGATCTTGATGGTAGGAACCAGGCTGGATTTGGGCGGCGGCAATTCCGGGTTAGCGCCGGTCCCGGCTCCCGCAGGCAAGCGTGCTTGCTCGCCGCAGGCTGACAGAAGGGCAATCAGGGCTGGCACTGCCAATACGAAAGCCGCCGCTTTCAAGACAACGATCCCTGTATTGGATTGGTGCCGCCATGCCTATCCGCAGCTCTCGGCAACCCGCGCTGCTCAACGCTGCGCATCGACGGCCTCCTGCGTGGTCAGGACCTTGCTGGCGATGAACTTGAAGTTGACCACGGCTGCCTCGTATCCATCACCAAGGTCCGGATCGCGCGCGGCTGCGGTGGCGTCCGAGACAACGAACACTTCGAAGCCCTGTTCGACCAGATCGCGCATGTGCGACTCGACGCACAGGTTCGCCGACATTCCGGCCAGAACCACCTTGCCGATCCCGTGTTTACGAAGATTGAGCACCAGGTCGTTGTTCTGGGGACCGTAGACCTTGTGCGGGCTGACCACGATGATATTGCTCCCGGTCAGCAGCGGCTTGAGCCGCTCCAGCCAATCAGCTCCGGATCCTTCGAATCCGGACAGGTCCAGCGGTCCACTGCGGGTGAACATACCGATCTCGTGCATCTTCTGCTCGAGCGTACCGCCGAACTGCCACTCTTTGTCGGCCGGATAGTAGTAGTGGGGAGACACAAAGGTGCGGTAACCGCCATCGCGCGCGGCGGTCAACAAGGTTTCGAGATTAGCGATGGTGTTGTTTTCGCGCACGCTGTCGCCGACCAGCCCCCATGCGGCGCCATCTTCGCTGAGAAAATCGTTCTGGGGATCGGTCACGACCAGTGCTGTGGTTTTGTTGTCGATGTTCATTGTTGGCTCCTAAAGGTCAGGGGGTATGGGGCTTCCGTTGGGCAGGCGTCATTCCTTCAGACGTTTTCAACGCGACCGAGGCATAGACCCAGCCCAGCACTCCGCCGTAGACGAGATGGGCAAGGA
>JBGTGB010000056.1:0-11512 GCA_041746975.1 Haliea sp.
TGCCAGACACCGTGGCCGGCGTCAGCCTGGACTGTGTGCCGGCCTCGGCTCTGCAGCGGGGCAGCGACCTGCTGGCCACCAGGCGCGTCGCGGGTGAGGCCACACTGGCCAACGGGGTATATCCGCCAGCCGCGTCCGCAGTCGATAGCGGACACTGGTATCTGCGCTGGCGCGAGCATGACGGCGACGCCGACTGGTGGCAGGCGGGACTGGTGGACGCCGGGGATGCGGTAGCTGGCAGCGGTGTCTGGTACTGGCGGCTGTACCCGCGCATCTTCTATGTTCGGCGGTACTCCGCCGAGCCCGCCGATGGCATACCCACCCTGTGTGCGGCGGGGCTGGCACCCTCGGGCATGCTGAGTCAGTGCCTGGTGGAGGGCGTGGAGTACCTCCTGCTGGAACTCGGCATTGACGCGAGCGGTGATGGTGTCCCGGACTACTACCTGCGCCATCCGACCGCGGCACAATTGCAGTGGGCGGTGAGCGCACGTATCCATGTTCTCCAGCGTGGCCTGATACCACTCCAGGGCTACCGCGACCAGCGCCAGTACCGCCTCGGGCAGACCATCATGGACGTTGCGGGCGACGGCTACCTGCGGCGCGTGTTCAGCGCCACCGTGCAGTTGCGCAATGCGGCCGTGTGGCCGGTGGCGGGGTAGGCAGATGCCTTCCGTGTTGAAATGGCAGCGGCTTTGCTGCGCCGAACGGCAACGGGCTGGCGGCTATATCCTGCTCCTGGTCATGGTATTTTTGCTGCTGCTGGCGGTGCTTGCAGTCACCGCGCTGCGAGTCAGTGCTCTGGAGTTTCGCATGGCCGGCAACGACCAGTTTCGGGAGCAGGCCCTGCAGCAGGCCCAGGGTATTACCCAGGCACTGGCGGCGAATCCGGCGCATTTTCCGTTGGATCTGGCAGTGGGGGACAGCCTCTGCAGTCAGGGCTCGGCCTGCGCGCGGCCCGTTCTGTCAGCGGCGACGCCGACCTACGCGCCAACCGAGGGCACCGTGATGGATTACAGAATCATCCGGCGAGGTCCCGCGCTCGCGCCTGTTCCCGATTTTCGCTTACCCCCGGCGCAGGCCTCGGGAGCGAGCGGCTGGCGGGCGGCGAGCTTTGAAGTGCAGGTGGCCATTGATGGCACCGCGGTCGGGCTGGGCAGTGCCCAGCTAGTGCAGGGCGTGGCCTTGCTGGTGCCGTCGGAATCGCCCTGATGTCCAAGGAGGTCGTATGTTTATGAAGCTCCCAATGAGAGCGCGTTTCCGGGTTTCGGGCCTGTGTTGGCTGGCGCTGCTGCTGGTAGTGCTGCTTGCGGTGTCCAGCCGGGCGGCTGCGGTCGGGATTCATGTCCCGGATTCCAGCCGCGTACACCTGCTGCTGGTGCTGAATGTGCAGCCTGGAGCGACGGCCACAGCCCTTGCCGCTGCGCTGGATGTGGTGCTGGCGTCGCCCCAGCTGGAGGACATCCAGCTTTTTTTGGCAGCGGCCGGGGATGCCGATGCCATGCCGGAGTATCGCCGGCTGGGAGACCAGCGCAGCACGCTTGCCAGTGCGATTGCGGCCCAGCTGGAGCCAGCTGCCGGTGAGGAACCAGTGGCGAACGAAGCACTGTACCTCCTGCTCCAGCATGAAGGATCGCCGCCGGAGGAGGGCAGCTGCGCGGAGTTTCCGCTGCTACAGCTCAGCTCCACGCCCTTCCCCGGCGCTGTGGCGGTTCCGGCGGCTGACCCGGTCGCGCTGCAGCGTATTCTGGGGCAGGCCCTGCTCGGTCTGGTCAGCAGGAGCGGGAGCCTGGTGAGCGCTGTCGGCCCCAGGGTGGGCAGCGATGCACGCGGCCTGCCGCGGGACCTCTACCTGGGCATGTACGAGGCGCGGCCGCGCATGGGTTGGCGCGGCAACCTGAAGAAACTCAGGCTGGTGGCGAGCGGCGCTACTGGCGTACCGCCGGCAATCCAGGATAGCGCCACGGCTCTGGCCCAGGTGGTCGACAGCCAGGGCGGTGACGGGCTGGAGCAGGAGGGACCTTTGCGCGGCCAGATCAGCACGCGGGCGTTGACCTTCTGGACCGATTCGGCTGCCCTGCCACCGGTGGTCCCCGGAGACGATGTCAGCGCCGATGTGGATGGCGCCGTCGTCGCCCGCGGCGGTGCGGGCCAGAGAATTCCGGGTCTGAACACAGGGGAGGGCATCGTCGGAGAGAGCAACAGTTTCGGCAGCCGCCAGCTGTTCACCGAAGCCGCGGAAGGCAGTGCGCTCCTGCCCCTCGATGCTGACCTGGCCACCGCACAGGAGCTTGCGCCCTGGCTGGGCACGGAGGATATGGCGCAGGCGGTCGAATTGCTGCGCTGGGCCCGGGGCTGGGAGGAGGACGCAGAGCAGCCCCGGTCGCGGGACTGGCTGCTGGGAGAAGTGCTGCACTCGCGGCCCCTGGCGATCAACTACGGCGCTGTCGGTCCCGGCTACAACGTCGCCAACCCCAATATCAGGGTGGTGTTCGGCAGTGGGGATGGATTTCTGCGGGTGCTGGAGAACACCGACGCCGAAGGCCGGGAGAGTGGCCGCGAGCTGTACGCCTTCATGCCCCGCGAGCTGTTGGCAAACCTGCATCAGCGCCGGGCAGCTGCGCTGCCGGTGAGCCAGCTTCGCTACGGAGTCGATGGCAGCCCTGTGGCGCTGGTGAATGATCGCAACGGGGACGGCAGCCTGCGCGCCGGGGAAGGCGACGAAGTCTTGGTGTTTTTCGGCCTGCGTCGCGGCGGGTCAAGTTATTACGCGCTGGATATCAGCGACCCGGCGCTGCCGCCGCAGCTGCAGTGGGTTATTACCCGCACCCAGGGCGGCGACTTTGACGAACTGGGGCTCAGCTTTTCCACCCCTTTGGTAGGCAAGGTCAAGTTCGGCGGCGAAAGCCGCGACGTGCTGGTATTTGGTGGCGGCTACCACGGTGGCCACGATGCGGAGACCGGGCAGCCGCTGGGCAAGGATGCTGGCGCCGGCGCTGACCCGGTGGGCAACGCCGTGTACATTGTCGATGCGCGCAGCGGTGAGCTGGTGTGGAAGGCGGTGCGCGGCGCCACGATGGCCAGCAGCAACCGGCACTATGCCCACCATGAGCTTAGCGACAGCATCCCCGCGGACGTCGCCGCACTGACCGATGCCGCAGGCTATATTCATCGTCTATACGTAGGTGATACCGGCGGCAAAGTCTGGCGTATTGATCTGCCGCCCGGGCACAGCGAGGATGCGAATCACCGGGCAGACAGCTGGTCGCTGACCCTGTTCGCTGAGCTCGGCGGCGGCGCCGATGACCGCCGCTTCTTCCACGCGGCGGAACTGGTACAGACCCGCACAGAGCAGGGGCAGGCGGTGGACGGTATACTCCTCTCCAGCGGCAATCGCGCGGACCCTGCGGCAACCGGGGTTGAGAACTACCATTTCTACCTGAAGGACTATCTCAGCACTAACGGGGACCCGGGGCTGCGGGAGCGCCAGCCGCTACGCCTGACTGACCTCCATGACCAGACCGATTGTGCCAGCGATACCGCAGGCAACTGCCCCGACGCTCTGGCCCATGGCTGGAAAGTAGCGCTTAGGGCGCCGGGAGAGAAAGGGTTGGCGAAACCCATGGTGGATGCAGGGCGGGTATTCATGAGCAGTTTCACTCCGTCCGCCGACCCCTGTGCGCGCACGTCGGGGCAAGGCAGCCTGTATGCCATGGCGCTGGCGGATGGCAGCGCGCTCGCGGGTGGCCGCCGCAGCCACGCTCTGGGGGACGGCATCCCGGCGGAGATTCTGCGCCTCGGCGACTATCTCCTGTTGCCCTCTGGCGGTGCGGATGTCGCTGCTGACCCGGATGACACTCTGCTGCCCGGGCCCCTGCAGCGCTCACTCGCTCCGCGCCTGCTGCAGATCTACTGGCGCCAGCCTGGAATTGATCGCCTGTGAGCGCTCCAACATCAGGTCGCCGCAGCGGGCGCTCGCAGGGGATTACCCTGCTCGAATTGCTGGTGGTCATGTTGCTCATCGGCTTGCTGATGCTGCTGCTCATGCCGGTTTACGGCGAGCAGGCGCGCAAGGCGCGACGGGTGGTCGCCACCGCTGAACTGTTGCAGCTAGCGGCGCGGCAGGAGCACTATTTCGTCAATCATCGCCAGTATGCCGCGGACCTGACGGCGTTGGGTTACTCACAGCCCACAGCAGTAGGCATTGGTGCCCAAGGACAGGAAGTGACGACGGGTGCTCTCTATGAGCTCTCTCTGGTGGACGACGGTGCCTTCCGCTTCAGGGCGCTGGCGCGGCCGGTCGGCCAACAGGCGGGGGATGAGCGCTGCGGCACCCTGGGCATTGACTCCGATGGAGTGCGGACGGCGAGCGGGCCAGGCGATTTGCGGGAGTGCTGGTAGGCGCGGCCGCGTCAGTCGTCCAGCTGCAGCTTCTGCAGCCGGTAGCGCAGGCTGCGGAAGCTTACCCCCAGCAGTTTGGCGGTAGCGGTCTTGTTCCAGCGGCACTGCTCCAGGGCTGCACTGAGAATCTGGCGTTCGATGTCCTCCAGGTAGCCCTCCAGGTTGCCGAAAGCGGCCTCGACGTCCAGGCCCTCGCCGCGATTCAGCGGCGCGGGCACAGGCTGCGGCGCGAACTGCAGGTCGTCTTCGTTGATGACCGCACCCTCGGCGAGGGCGATGGCCCGTTCCAGGATGTTCTCCAGTTCCCGCACATTGCCCGGAAACTGGTAGTGCTGCAGGGCGGTCATGGCGGCGGGAGCGATTGTCGGCAGCGGCGTGTCAGTGGTGTTACAGATCCGCGCCAGCAGGGCCGGCACGAGCACCGGCAGATCTTCCAGCCGTTCCCGCAGGCTCGGAACCTTCAGGTCGATGACGTTGATGCGGTAGTAGAGGTCGTTGCGAAAGTAGCCCGACGCGACTTCCGCCGCCAGGTTCTTGTGGGTCGCGCTCAGCAGCCGGACATCGATCGCCTGCTCCTCGCTGCCACCCACCGGGCGCACGGCCTTTTCCTGAATCGCCCGCAGCAGCTTGACTTGCATTGGCAGCGGCAGATCAGCGATCTCGTCCAGGAACAGGGTGCCGCCCTCGGCCGCCTGGAACAGCCCCAGCTTGTCCCGGTTGGCCCCGGTAAAACTGCCCTTGAGGTGGCCGAAAAATTCGCTTTCCATCAGCTCGTGGGGAATCGCACCGCAGTTGACGGCGATAAAGGGCTGCTCCGCGCGCGGGCCATTGCTGTGGATCAGGCGTGCCACAACTTCCTTGCCGACCCCGGACTCACCGTGGATGTGAACCGGCGCCTGGCTGCGGGCCAGCTTGTTGATCTTGCTGCGGAGGGCGACGATCTGCGGCGCGTTGCCGAGCAGACGGCTGTTGCCGTCCTCATCCGCCGCCAGCGGTGCCGGTGTGTCGTTGAGGCGCAGGGCGGAACTCACCAGGTTGCGCAGGCGTTCCAGTTCTATCGGCTTGCTGATGAAGTCGAAGGCGCCCGCCTTGAGCGCCGCTATCGCGGTCTCGACACTGCCATGGGCGGTGATCATCGCCACCGGGATATCCGGAAAGTCGCGCTGGATGTATTCCACCAGGCTGATGCCGTTGCCGTCGGGCAAGCGCATGTCGGTCAGGCACAGGTCCGGCTGTAGCCGCGCCACTTTGTCCCGCGCCTCACCCAGCGTGGCGGCGCTCAGGGAGTTCAAGCCCATGCGGCTCAGGGTGATGCCCAGCAGCTCGCGGATATCGGGTTCGTCGTCAACGATGAGTACGGTCTGGGAGCTCACGGCAGTTACAGTTCCCTCTGGTTCAGTGCCACCCGAAAGCAGCTTTCACCCCGGTCGGTGGTTCTATAGTACAGGTCGGCATCGTTGATTTCACACAGCTCATTGCACAGGAACAGGCCCATGCCACTGCCTTCCTCGACCGTGGTGTAGAACGGCTCGAACAGTTTCGACCGGTCCTGCGGCGCCACGCCAGAGCCGTGGTCGATGACATCGATAAGGCACTGATGCTTGGTGAAATCCAACGCCACCTCGATCCGCGCCTGCTCCCGGCCAGTTGCCATCTTACTGTGCCGCAGGGCGTTGTCCAGAAGGTTGCCGAGTACCCGCTGCAGGTTCTCCTGGTCGAATTCCACCAGCAGGTCCGGAAAGCTGCAGTCCACGGTAATTTCGGCATCCTCCCGTAAGCCGTCCAGATAGTTGCCGACAAAGTCCGGCAGCCACTGGCACAGCGGAATGTACTCGGGCTTGGGGGGCTCGCGGCGGGAAATCTGCATCACGCTTTCCACGGTCTGGTTCACTCGCCAGCTGTGGTGCTGGATGATATCCGCGAGGCGGCGGTCGGACGCCGCCAGCCCGGAGGACTCAAGCAGCAGCTGAGCCGCGTGGCTGATGGCCCCCAGCGGATTGCGGATTTCGTGGGCGATACTTGCGGTCAGGCGCCCGAGGGAGTTCAATTTCAGGGACTGGGCATATTGGGTGACCGGCGTGTAGTCCTCGATGAATACCAGCGTCTCGCGTTCGGTGCCGGGTTGTAGCTCACGGAAGTGTGCGATCACAGGTGGTGCGGATTGCGCCACCCGGAAAGGTTGGGCGCGGTGCTGGCCGTTGTCGCGCCAGTGTTCAAACTGGCGCGCGAGGTCTTCGCTGTACTCCCACAGCCGGCGGCCCTGCTCCATGGTGATCGGACGCTCCGGCGACAGCAACATGCTCGCAGCCTTGTTCATGACCCGCACGGTACCGTTTTCGCCCACCAGCAGGATGCCGGTCTGCATGTGCTGCACGATCTGCTCATTGAGTCGCTGCAGGTTGTAGAGGTCACTGGCGCGGGAACGGGCCAATTCCTCCGCCTTGCCGAGCCGGCTGGCGACAAACTGGACCATCAGCGAGACACCGAAAATCAGCAGCCCCAGCAGGCCTACGGGGAACAGGGCGTTGATGTCCAGCGCGCTGCGCAGAATCAGCCAGACCGTATCGGCGAGAGTTGCCAGTACGCTCAGCGCGGCGATCAGAGTGGCCAGGGTGCGGTTGGGGATCATCACCGCGGCGGCGGCCACGGTAATTACCAGCAGCACCGGCAGGCCGCTTTCCATGCCGCCGCTGGCGTCGGTCATGAGCACAATGGCGACGATGTCGATGAAGAAAACCGCGAACAGCATGCGCTGGTTGTAACGCCACTCCCCTGCCAGGGAACCCAGCAGCAGAGCGCTGGTAGCCAGGTAGGCGAGTGCCACGGTCACGTAGAGCGTGGGGTTAAGTACACCGACCAACTGCCGCGTGTTGGGGCTGACCAGCATGATCAATAGCACAACTGACAGCAGCGAGCGGTAGCCGACATAAATGCGAAACAACAGCAGGTTTTGCTGGCTGGCGCCCTGGGGAGCGGGCCGGGTGAGGATCGCGGGTCGATTCACGCGCGGTCGGTGCCTGATTGCCGTGGAGCGTCCAGTGTAGCAGGCCTGATTCTCCGGTGAACGGCCAATTCACCCTGACTAAATGTGAACCGGGTCTGGCAGCAACGCGGCCTTTGCCGGAAAATGGCGGCTTTCTGACAGCGAAAGCGGTAGTCGCATGACCAGCATCAATATCCTCATGGCGCAGATGAATACCCGGGTGGGTGACTTCGAGGGCAACTCGGCCCGGGTCATCGCTGCAATCAAGCGGGCCCAGGAAGAGGTAGCAGAGCCAGTGCTGGTATTTCCCGAGTTGACCCTGTGCGGCTATCCGCCCGAGGACCTGTTGCTGCGCCCCAGCGTCGAGTTGCGGGTGAACGAGTCCCTGCGCACCATCTGCAGCGCCATGACCGGGGACGCCTGGGTTGTGCTCGGCTATCCCCGGCGGGAGGGTATAGCCCTGTACAACGCCGCGGCGGTGCTGCACCGCGGCAAGATTGTGGCGGAGTACCACAAGCAGTGCCTGCCCAACTATCAGGTATTCGACGAGAAGCGCTACTTTCAGCCCGGGGAACGCCCCTGCGTGGTGGAGATAGCGGGCGTTCAGGTGGGGCTCACCATCTGCGAGGACATCTGGGAGCCCGGGCCAGTGCGCGATGCGGTCCAGGCCGGCGCGGAGCTGATCCTCAACCTGAATTCCTCACCCTACCACCGCGGCAAGCGCATCGAGCGCTGGGAACTGGTGGCGGATCGCGCCCGCAGCAATGGCTGTCCCGTTGTCTACGTGAACCAGGTTGGCGGCCAGGACGAGCTGGTGTTCGATGGCGGATCTTTTGTCGTGGACGCCCGGGGCGCAATGGTGGCCGCGGCGCCCAATTTTGTCGAGGGCGAGTACTGGCTGCAGGTCGAGCAGACCGAAGCCGGCCTGCGCTTCAGCGGTCTGGATGTCGCCGCACCGCTGGATGAGCTGGAAGCGGTGTGGCAGGCGCTGGTGCTGGGGCTCAAGGATTACGTCAACAAGAACCGCTTCCGCGGCGTGGTGTTGGGCCTGTCTGGCGGTATTGACTCCGCCCTGACGCTGGTGGCAGCCGTGGAGGCGCTGGGGCCGGAGCGGGTTGAGGCGGTAATGATGCCCTTCCGCTATACCGCGCAAATGAGCGTGGAGGACGCCGCCGAGCAGTCGCGCATGCTCGGCGTCAAGCACAAGGTGATTTCCATTGAGCCCATGTATGAGGCGTTCATGGTCGGCCTGCAGGAGGAGTTTGCCGGCACCCGTGTGGATACCACCGAACAGAATTTGCAGGCGCGCTGCCGCGGCGTGCTGCTGATGTCCATTTCCAACAAGAAGGGGCTGCTGGTACTGACCACCGGCAACAAGAGCGAACTGGCGGTGGGCTACTCTACTCTCTACGGCGACATGGCCGGCGGCTTCGATGTGCTCAAGGACGTGCCCAAGACCCTGGTGTTTGAGCTGGCCCGCTATCGCAACAGTCTGCGCCCCTGCATTCCCCAGCGGGTAATCGACCGCCCGCCCTCCGCCGAGCTGGCGCCGGACCAGAAGGACGAGGACAACCTGCCGCCGTACCCGGTGCTGGACCGGATCCTGGAGCTTTACGTGGAACAGGATTTCAGCGCCTCAGCGATCATAGCCACGGGCGAGGATGCCGAGCAGGTGCACCGGGTACTGCGGCTGGTGGACCTGAACGAGTACAAGCGCCGGCAGGCGCCCATCGGGGTGCGGATCAGCCGTCGCGGCTTCGGCCGTGATCGCCGCTACCCGATAACCTCGGCCTGGGCGCTGGGGGACTGAAGCGATCTATTTGTACTGGGCGCGGCTGTCAAACTGGGGCACTTCCGGCGGGTCGAAGAGGCCGAAGGTGGCCCGGTTGATGATCGAGCGGTGGGCGCCGTCGAGGTCATAGTCGCTGACGAACCTGCCGTCCCGGTCCAGAGCCGGGTAGTCCGGGTAGTTCAGTTTGAGGACCTCAATAGCATCCTCGGCGAGGTCGTTCATGCCCAGCAGGATGTAGCCCTGGGCCATGACTGCCAGCCCATCGGCCACCGCGGGGGTGCGCTGGAAGTTCTCCACCACGTAGCGACCACGATTGGCGGCGGCAAGGTAGGCGCCGCGGCGGAAGTAGTAATTGGCAACCAGGATTTCGTGGCGTGCCAGCAGATTGCGCAGGTGCACCATCCGCGCCTTGGCGTCTGCCGCGTAGGGGCTGTCCGGGAAGCGGGCGACCAGCTGGGCGAATTCGGCAAACGCCTCGCGGGCGTGGCTGGTATCGCGGCTGCTCTCATCCGTGGGCAGGAAGCGGGCAAAGATGTCGGATTTGGCGCTGAAGGCCGACAGGCCCTTCATGTAGTAGGCGTAGTCCACGCTGGGGTGCTGGGGGTGCAGGCGGATGAAGCGGTCTGCGGCTTCCACCGCTGCCTCGTGCTGGTAAGCCCCGTAGTGGGCATAAATCAACTCGAGCTGCGCCTGCTCTGCATACCTGCCGAAGGGGTAGCGCGACTCCAGCAGCTGCAGGCTGCGCACCGCGAGATCAAAATTGCGGCTGCGCAGGTAGCGCTGGGCATTGTCGTACATTACCTGTTCGCCGGTATCCGCGGCCATTCCGTCAAGTTCGTCCTTGCTGGCGCAGCCGAAGAGCAGGGCGACAAGTATGAGGGAGATGGTGATCTTCACTGATTTCAACAAGGTGGCAACCGCTGGCGTGTTAGACTTTGGGGTTCGCATATGCGCGCTATTTAACCACATCACTCCCGGGGCTTAAACAGGAATTCCCATGGCAGACAGAATCCGCGCCCGGGCCGAGGTAGGCCCCGAGCTTGACGGCGAACGTTTGGACCAGGCCGCGGCCCGTCTGTTCCCGGACTACTCCCGCTCGCGCCTGCAGACCTGGATCAAGCGCGGCGAACTGCTGGCGGATGGCGCCCAGTGCCGGCCCCGGGACAAGGTGCGCAGCGGCAGCGAGTTGACCGTTGACGCCCTGCTCGAGGACGAGGTCAGCTGGCAGGCGGAGACAGTGGAACTGGATATCCTCTACGAGGATGAGGCGATCCTGGTCCTCAACAAGCCCGCTGGCCTGGTGGTGCACCCCGCTGCCGGTCACGCCGACGGTACCCTGGTCAACGCCCTGATCGGCCACGCCGCGAGCATGGCCCAGCTGCCCCGCGGGGGGATCGTGCACCGGCTGGATATGGAAACCTCCGGGGTTATGGTGGCGGCCAAGACCTTGAGTGCCCACCACCACCTGGTGGCGCAGCTGCAGGCCCGTACCGTCAAGCGCCAGTACTGCGCAGTCTGTATTGGCGCCATGACCGGCGGCGGCACTATCGATGAGCCCATCGGCCGCCACCCCCGCCAGCGGAAGAAAATGGCGGTGGTTGCCGCCGGTGGAAAACCCGCAATCACTCACTACAAAGTGACCAGGCGCTTTGCCCACCACACCCGTATCGCCGTGAATCTGGAGACCGGCCGCACCCACCAGATCCGGGTGCATATGGCGCATCGCCATTACCCCCTGATTGGCGACCCCAGCTATGGCGGCCGCCCGCGGATCCCCAAGGGCGCCTCCGAGCGCCTGATCGACGCCCTGCGCGGGTTTCCGCGCCAGGCCCTGCATGCGGAAGCTCTGGGCCTGATCCACCCGGTCACCGGAGAGGAGCTGCAGTTTGACTGCCCGCTGCCCGCGGACATGGTGGAGCTGCTTCAAGTACTGGCGGAAGAAGACAGTGTCAGCACCCGTTCTGCTCAGACCTGACTGGCCTGCGCCGCCCGCAGTTATTGCGCTGAGTACCACCCGGGAGGGTGGTGCCAGTGGTGCACCCTGGGAGGGCCTTAATCTTGGGGACCATGTCGGCGATGAGCCGCGGGCGGTGGAGACCAATCGCGCGACCCTACAGAGCCTACTGCCGGCGGGAACCACGGTACAGTGGCTGCGGCAGGTGCATGGCACAACGGTAGTGCGAGCTTCCCGTGGGGCTATTGCGCCCGAGGCCGATGCCTGCTGGACCGACGAGCCAGGCATTGCCTCCGCGGTGCTGACCGCGGATTGCTTGCCCGTGCTGTTCTGCGACCGCGCAGCCACCGTGGTTGCAGCCGCCCATGCGGGCTGGCGCGGGCTC